>DYFO01000038.1 GCA_020725145.1 Symbiobacterium thermophilum | reverse complement strand
CGTCCGTCGGGGATTACGCTGTCGGCGCGGGCGTACCCTGCTTGTCGGGAGGAACCCGCCCGCCCCCCGCCGTAATGCCCGGGTAGGGAGGCAGTGACCGTTGGTCACCATCCGGCCCGCTCGCCGCGAGGACGCGTGCTTGGCAGCCGGTCTTATCAGGCTATCCATGGAGCCGTGGGCGGACGTCGTCTTCGGCCAGGGCTCTGCCGATCGCGCCTGCCATGTGCTGGCAGGCCTGTTCCGGCGCCGGGGGAACCGCTTCGGCCACGACACGGCGGTCGTGGCCGAACGGGCAGGCCAGCCGGCCGGCTTACTCCTTGGCTACCCCGGCGACGAGGCCGGCAGGAGGTCGCTCGACACCGCCCGTGACCTGCTTGTCGTGGCCGGCCCGCGCTACCTCTTCTGCCTGGCCTTGCGGTCGGGTACCCTCCTGGCGCTGGCGCACGCTCCCCCAGACCGCTTCTTCGTCAGCAACCTGGCGGTGTTGTCGTCCTGCCGCCGCTCGGGGGTGGCCACCGCGCTGCTGGCCTGGGCAGAGGAAAAAGCGCGGAGTCTCGGCCTGAGCGGCTGTGCGCTCGACGTGGACGCCGCCAACCTACCCGCCCGGCGCCTGTACGCCAGGGCCGGATACCGGGTAGAGGCCACCCGCGGTAGCTGGCTGCGCCTGGTCCGTGACCTGGACTAACCGCGGTCAGAGCCGGCGGGCCAGCATCCGCCGTACCTGAGGGAAGCCCTTTCCCAAACGAGCGGATACCGGGACCAGGGCATCATCCGGTAAGAGTTCGGCCAGGTGACGTAACCCCTGGGAAGCTTCCGGCAGGTCCACTTTGTTGGCCAGCAGCAGGTAGCCTGCTCGCCCGCGTGCGAAGGCCGCTACCTCGCGGTCTACCTCCCCGGGAGCGCTGGGCGTGCCCGGCCGCGCGGCCGCGTCCACCAGGTGCAGCACCAGCTGCGCACGCTGCATGGCCTGCAGCGTCCGCGCCATGCCCTGCCTCACCTCGGCGTCGGGACTGATCCCCTCGGTCAGGCCGGTGCTGTCCACCAGCACGGCGGCGCGGCTTCCGAGACCTGAGGCAACCCGTACCGCCGCCCGCTGCAGCCGGCGTGTGCGGTGAGGCGTGTCGTCCACCAGCAGCCGGCGCGCCTGGCACGGCGAGAGCGGCGCCCCGCCACCGGTCGGCCACAGCAGTCGCAGCCCCAGGTACTCGGCGAAGTTGATGAAGAACAGGGTCTTGCCGGCGTTGGGCTTGCCGACGATCAGGCACTCCCGCATCCGCTCAGCCCGTCCCCCCGCAGGTCAGCCAGGGTGATGGTCATCAACTCCTCGCGGGTAGTGCTCGCCTGGCCCACCAGGCGTAGAGCCTGCCGCCGCATCGCCGCCTCGATGAGGTTGCGCACCAGACGCGCGTTGCCCGAGTTCTCGGCGGCCCCGAGCCCGGACCGCGCGCGCTCGATGCGGCGGGCCAGCTCCTGCCTGGCCGCCGGCTCCAGCCGGTACTGCCGCCGCTCCAGCATCAGGTCGGCGATGGCCAGCAGCTCGTCAAGCGTGTAGTCGGGGAAGTCGAGCTGCAGAGGGAACCGTGACCAAAGGCCGGGATTGGCCAGCAGGAACTGGTGCATCTCGCGCCGGTATCCCGCCAGGATCAACACCAGTTCCCGCTGGTGGTCTTCCATCGCCTTCACCAGCGTGTCGATCGCCTCGCGGCCGAAATCACGGTCTCCCCCCCGGGCAAGCGAGTAAGCCTCATCAATGAAGAGGATGCCGCCCAGCGCCCTGCGTACCTGCTCCCGCGTCTTTTGGGCGGTGTGGCCGACGTACTCCCCTACCAGATCGGCGCGCTCCACCTCGACCACGTGCCCCCTGGGTAGGACACCCCCCTCGCGGAAGATCCGTCCCAGCAGTCGGGCCACAGTGGTCTTCCCCGTCCCCGGATTGCCCCGGAAGATCATGTGCAAGGCCATGGGTTCCCCCACCAGGCCCTCCCGCGCACGTCGCGCCTGAATGGTGATGTAAGCCTGGATCTCGCGTACCAGGCGCTTGACCTCCGTGAGCCCCACCAGGGAATCGAGCTCGCGTAGCACTGAGTTCGCGTCCGGGCCCGTACGTGGTTCGCCGGGCGGCAAGACCCGAGCATCTGCGCGCCGCAACATCACGAAGGCTTCGGCAGGACCGATCTCGCCCCGCTCCAGGAGCTCGAGCACCTGCTCGGCGCTGGGCTGTCCCGCCCGCGCATCGTGGCCCAGACCGATCCCCGCCCCTGTCTGGAAGTGGCACCGTGCCAGTATACGTCGCGGTCGCGGAAGTTGGCAGCCGGTCGGCGCGTTGCCACAAAAGGGAATTTTCTCAAGAAGGCGAATTCCCGCGGGGGTGAGTAAGATGGCGGTGGGCACGTTCGAGAGCTACCGGCAGCGCCTTCACAAAATGGCCCCCAACGTCTACATGAACGGCCGGCGTATCGGTCGCGACGATGAGCGGCTGGCGCCGGGGATCAACGTGATCCGGGAGACCTACGAGCGGGCCGCCGACCCGGCCTACGCGGACGTGTGTACTGCAGTCTCCCACCTGAGCGGCCACACCATCAACCGTTTCTGCCACCTTCACCGTGGCCCTGAGGACCTGCTTGCCAAGCAGAAGATGACCCGCCTGCTGTGCCACCGGGTGGGAGGATGCATCCAGCGCTGCATGGGTGTGGACGCGCTGAACGCGCTGGCCGTGGTAACCTACGAGATGGATGAGGCACTGGGCACCGCCTACTACCCCCGATTTGAGCGTTACCTGCGGTACTTCCAGGACAACGACCTTTGCGCCAACTGCGCCCAGACCGACGCCAAAGGCGACCGGATGAAGCGGCCGCATGAGCAGATGGATCCCGACCTGTACTTGCGGATAGTAGAAACGCGCGGCGACGGCATCGTGGTGCGAGGAGCGAAGCTGCACAACACCATAGCGCCGTACGCCGACGAGATCATCGTCCTGCCTACCCGCTTCATGACCGAGCAGGACGGCGCATACGCGGTGGCCTTCGCGCTGCCCGCGGACTGGGAGGGGGTCAAGCTAGTGGTGCGAACGGCCTCTCCCTTCCCCCGGACCCACCTGCAGGCCCCGATCGCGCGGATGGGTGATGCGGAGTCCTTCACCATCTTCGACGACGTGCTGGTGCCCCGGGACCGGGTGTTCATGGACGGGCTGCAAGACCCCCGGGTGACGCCCTACGCCGGCTTCCTTGCGCTGCTGTTCGCCCATTACCACCGGCACTCGTATACGGGCTGCAAACCGGCCGTCTCCGAGATCCTCGCCAGCCAGGGCGCGCTGGTGGCCGAGTACAACGGCATCGAGCGCGCGGGGCACGTACGCGAGAAACTCGCCCACCTCATCATGGTGGCAGAGCTGGTCTACGCGGCGGGCGAGGCGAGCGCCCGGCGCGCCGAGCCTTCTCCCTCCGGGGTGTGGATACCCGATGAGATCCTGACCAACGCCGGGAGAAAGCTGGCCGGCGAACAAACCTACAACGAGTTTTGCATCCTGGCCGACTTGGCCGGCGGCCTTTGCGCCACCTTGCCGCTGGAGGCCGATTTCTACGCCGAGGAAACCGGTGAGCTTCTGCACAAGTACCTTGCACGCGACCCTGCGGTGCCCGTCGAGCACGTCCACCGTTGCTTCCGCATGATCGAGACCACCCTCGTCTCCGACCTGGCGGGGGTGATGCAGGTGGCCGGTTTGCACGGCGGCGGATCGCCGCAGATGGAGACGATCACCATGATGCATCGGTATGACCTGGAGGAGTTGAAGGGCATAGCCAGGTACCTGGCCGGTATCCAACCCGAACTCCCCCGCTACGAAAGGCCGACGGTGACCCCCCGCAAGGTGCTGGAGCGGTTCCGCGAGCTGTTCCAGGCCGGGCGGTGAGGGAGGACCGGCGCGGCCAGCCGGGCGGCCGGACCGCACGTCCGGTCGGAGTCTCCCGCAGGCGCTCAAGGACCCAAACCTGCCGGAAAGGAGGCCAGCGCCCCGGTCGGGGAGACGCCCGCCACCCGGCGGAGCCGGCGAAGACCGGGATGGGAACATGAGACGAGGCGCCAAGATCGTCATCGCCGTGGGCGTTGGACTTACGGTGCTGCTGGGAAGCTCTCTGGCAGGAGCACTGTGGTTTGTGCGCAGAAGCCTGCCCAGGCTGGAAGGACAGCTGGCGGCGCCGGTGACCGCCCCCGTGGTGGTGCGTCGCGATGCCTACGGCGTACCCCATATTCGCGGCAGCACCCTCGAGGACGTACTTTTCGCCCAGGGGTACGTCCACGCCCAGGACCGCCTTTTCCAGCTAGATCTTACCCGCCGGGCGGTCAGCGGCCGGCTTTCGGAGGTCTTCGGCGAGGGCTTCCTGCAAGCGGATCGTTTCCTGCGGGCCGTGGGCTTCATGCGGGCCGCCCGCGCAACCGAGGCGGACCTTCCGCCCGAGCTCCGTAGCGCCCTGCAGGCCTATGCGGACGGGATCAACGCCTTCATCCGCGAACACGCCGGGCGTCTCCCGCTGGAGTTCACCCTGTTGGGCTACAAACCCGATCCATGGCAGATCGCCGAGTCGCTGGCCATCGCCAAGTACATGGCATGGGACCTGGGCGGCAACATGCAGACCGAGATATTCTTCTGGCGACTGACCGCGCACCTCGGAGCGGAGAAGGCCGCCTCCCTCTTCCCCACCTATCCCCACGACGGCCCGTCGATCGTGGATCGACTGCATCGGCTGCCGCAGCAGCCCGGACTGGCTGAGGGACTGGCCCGGCTGCAGCAGGTGGCCGAGAGCACCGGTATGTGGGCCCGCGACCAGTTCCGGGGTTCCAACAACTGGGTGGTCGCCCCAAGCCGCACCGCCTCCGGCAAGCCGATCCTGGCCAACGACATGCACCTGGGGATCGGAGCCCCGTCCATCTGGTACCAAAACCACCTCACGGTGGAAGGAGAATTCGACGTCACCGGCGTCATGTTCCCTGGAATACCGGGCGTCATCGTAGGTCACAACGGGCACATCGCCTGGGGGGTCACCAACGTCGGGCCGGACGTGCAGGACCTTCGCCTCGAACGCCGCCATCCCACCGATCCCACACGCTTCGAGTACATGGGTAAGTGGTATCAGGCCGAGGTGGAACGGCACGAGATCAGGGTCAAGGGACGCTCCGAACCCGTGATGTTCGAGGTCCTTGTAACCCGGCACGGTCCGCTGATCAGTGAAGCGCTGGAGGAGCTTGACGTGCCCTGCAGCCTGCGATGGACCGCGCTTGCGCCCACCGGTGAGTTCGCGGCCATGCTTGGCCTGGCCCAAGCCCGCAACTGGGCAGAGTTCTGCCGGGCGCTTGAGAACTTCGCGGCGCCCGCCCAGAACTTCGTGTACGCCGACCGCGAGGGGAACATCGGCTACCGCGCTAACGGGCTGTTTCCCATCCGGCGCGCGGGCGACGGACTGGTGCCGGTGCCGGGTTGGACCGACGAGTACGACTGGGTGGGTTTTGTGCCCTGGGATGAGATCCCGCAGCTTTTCAACCCACCCGAGGGCTACATCGTTACCGCCAACCACCGCGTGGCGGGCGTCGAGTACCCCTATTTCCTCTCCCACCAGTGGGCGCCTCCCTACCGGGCACAGGCGATCATCGAAGCCCTGGCAGACCGTCATGAGCTGACGTTGGAAGACATGATCCCCATCCAGAACTCCTGGGTCAACCTGCAGGCGCGTCTTCTGGGCCCCGTCATCCTACGCGAGCTGGACGCCGTCGGGATGGAGGGGACGGCCGCCGCCGCCCTGCGGGAACTTGAGGCGTGGCTTGACGATCCCCACGATCTCCCCGAGGCCGCGGGACCGACGATCTTCCACACGCTGTATCTGAAGCTTTTGGAGGCCACCTTCCTGGACGAGATGGGTGAGGACCTCTATGCGGCGTTCCTCCGGCACGGCAGCCCCGTCAACACCCTGGACCGCATGCTTTCCGAAGGCCATGCCGACTGGTTTGACGATGTGGGAACGCCCGAACGCGAGGGTCTGCGAGAGGTGATGGCAGCCGCCTTTGCCCGCGCCGTCGAAGAGCTCGAGCAGGCGCTGGGGAAGGACCCCGCACGTTGGGAATGGGGGAAGCTACACACCGTGAGTTTCGACCACGCCCTGGGGGCTCAACGACCTCTCCACCTGATCTTCAACCGTGGCCCCTTCCCCACCGGCGGAAGTCACGTCACTCCCGGCGCGGCAAGCTTCAGTCTGCCAAGACCCTTTGCCGTCACCTCCAGCGCGCCCTGGCGCTACCTTGTGGACCTTGCCGACCTGCGTGGGCTGGACGTGCTGGCCATCGGCATCTCCGGCCACCCCTTCAGCGTCCACTACGACGACCAGATGGCCCTGTGGCTCAAAGGGGAGTACAAGACCCTGCTCTATCTCGAGGAAGAGATCGCGGCGGCCACGGTGGCCACATTGATCTTTCGGCCGCGTTAGGCCCTGCAGGGCATCTGGTGACCGCTGCCGGCAGGGATCTGGGCCCCTGCCACGGTAGTTCTGGAGGTGGCGGTCATACCTCAACCCGGGTAAAGGAGGGAGACCCGGCTCGGAAGCCGGGACACGGCATGCGGGAGAAGGTTACCATTCCGTACCTCTTGGACAAGCGGGCCAGGGGAGAACCCATCACCATGTTGACGTGCTACGATTACCCCATGGCCCTGCTCCAGGAGAAGGCACAAATCGACATCATCCTTGTGGGCGACTCGGTCGGGATGACCGTGTACGGCTACCCGAGCACCTTGCCGGTAACCATGGACATGATGATCGGTCACGCCCAGGCCGTTCGCCGGGGAGCCCCCGGGGCCTTCCTCATCGGCGACATGCCCTATCTATCCTACCAGGTAAGCGTGGAGGAGGCCGTCCGCAACGCCGGACGCTTTATGCGGGAAGCAGCCTGCGACGGTGTCAAGCTCGAAGGCGGCCGGGCGTTTGCACCCGTGGTGCGGGCCCTCACCGCGGCGGGCATTCCGGTGATGGGTCACCTTGGCCTCACCCCCCAGTCACTGGCCATGCTGGGCGGATTCCGGGCCCAGGGGCGTGACGCGGCGGCCGCCGCACGCGTGGTGGAGGACGCGGCCGTACTGGAGGAGGCCGGGGCGTTCGCCATCCTCCTGGAGGCAGTGCCGCCGGAGGTGGGTCGCGAGGTCACGCGTCGCGCCGGCATCCCCATCATCTCCATCGGCGCCGGACCGCACTGCGACGGACAGCTGCTGATCGTCCACGACATGCTGGGGTTCTTCGAGGCCTTCACCCCCCGTTTCGTGAAGAAGTACGCCGACCTGAACGGACTCATCCTTGAGGCCTTCCGGGCCTACCTCGAAGACGTGCGCCAAGGCCGCTTCCCCGGCCCGGAACACTGCTACCCCATGAAGCAGGGGGAACTGGAGAAGCTGCACGAGCTCCTGGCAGCATCTCCTTCCCCACAGAAGGAGGAGAAGAGGAAGTGAGCAAGGTCGACCGCTGGCTCCAGACCGTGGGGCTGCCGCATCGCGACGCCTACGATCTGCCCGACTCGCCCCACCGCTTCGCCGACGGTGCGCATTACCGCGTCGAGATCTCCGGCATCGAGCGCCTGTCCACGCTGGAGGCGCTGATCGACGAGATGCACAAGCTCAAGACGCCGGTCCACCGCCTGATATGCACGGTGATGGGGGCGACGTTGCTCACCACCGCCGAGCTGCGGGAGTTCGCGCGGGTGGCGGCCGAGGCCAGACTCGAGGTGATCATGACCCCCGGCCCGCGGCCGCAGTGGGACCTCGGCAAGCAGATCGCTACGCCTGAGGGTGCGGTGTCGGGCCTGCGCATCCGTGGTGTGGACAACCTCCGCTACCTGCTGGCCGACCTTGAACGCTGCATCGACGCCGGGTTCCGGGGCTTTTTGGTCTGGGACGAAGGCGTGCTGGCGGTGCTCGCCCAGCTTCGGGACAGGGGCGAAATCCCCCGCGAGGTGGTATTCAAGGTCTCCATCTTCGCCGGCCACGCCAACCCCGCCGGTGCCCGTCTCTTGGAGCAGATCGGGGCCAGCACCTTCAACCCGGTGGTCGACCTCACGCTACCGCAGCTTGCATCCATCCGCTCGGCCGTGCGGTTGCCGATGGACCTGCACGTCTACCTCTTCGAGTCCTTCGGAGGCCAAAACCGCTTCTGGGAAACCGCCGAGCTTGCCCGAGTGGCGGCGCCCTGCTACTTCAAAATCGAGCCCGGGGCGTCGGTGGGCGCGCTGTACAAGCCCTGGGTGGCTCCGGAGGCGCTGGCCTTCCTGGCGCGCGAGAAAGTCCGTCACGCCGCGATCATCACCGAGCTGGTGCAGCGCGTCAACCCCGCCATCGTGGGGTCGGCGCACGGCCCTGCGGACCTGGCGCTACCGCGCCCGTAAGCACGGCGGCCGGGCGGGTCAGGTGGCCCGCCCGGCCGTTTTCATAATAGGAATTACGGTAAACCTGCTAGCGTTCTTCGGCGTCGCGGGACCTCGACTCGCGCTCCGAGGTCACGGGGTTCACGGGTCGAGCCGGCTGCACGGTGGAAATGGCATGCTTGTAGACCATCTGTTGCCGCCCGTCGGAATCAAGGATCACCGTGTAGCTGTCGAAACCGCGAACCATGCCCTTGAGCTGCACACCGTTGACCAGGTAGACGATCACCGGGACGTTGTCCTTGCGAACCTGATTGAGGAAAGCATCCTGGAGACTACCCTGGTTCTTCGTCATCGGCCAGCCCCCTGTAAGCCCGCCGCGGCTTCAACCTATTCTACTACACCCTCCCAGCGCTCCGCAACGCGTTCCAGGATGGCGGCCGCGGCGCCCGCCGCGGTCATGTCCTCCCCGAGCGTTATCCAGGTTATGCGTGCGTCTCGGCAAAGCCAGGTCAGCTGGCGCTTGGCATAGCGCCGGGTATTGCGCTTCACCAGGTACAGGGCCTGGTCGAGGTCGTACTCCCCTGCGAGATACCCAAGAACCTCCTTGTAGCCTAAGGCCTGCAGCGACTGGTGTCGGCGACCGAGCCCGCGGGCCCGCAGGGCGGCGACTTCTTCAACCAGGCCCTCCCGGAACATCTGCTCCACCCTGGCCTCGATGCGGCGGTACAGCTCGGCCCGGGGCCTTGACAATCCGAACATCAGGAGGTCGTACGCGGGAGGTGGCTTGCCATCCATCCGCAGGGTGCCACCCTGCGAGAGCACCTCGAGGGCCCGGATGAGGCGTCTTGCGTCGTGGGGATGAATGCGCGTGGCCGCCTCCGGGTCGCGTGCCGCCAGGCAGCGGTGAAGGGCGGCCGCTCCCCGCGCCGCCGCTATCGCGGCCAGCCGGCGCCGGAGCGCCGGACGCGGCGGAACCGGCGGAAACTCGGCGTAGTCCACGACGGCGCTGATGTAAAGCCCGGTCCCCCCCACCAGCAGCGGCAACTTCCCTCGCCGGTTGATCGCCGCCACCGCCTCGCGGGCCAGCGACTGATACTCGGCCACGCTGAAGGTCCGGTCCGGCTCCACCACGTCCACCAGGTGGTGGGCAACCCTGGCGCGATCTTGAGCGGACGGCTTGGCGGTGCCTCGGTCCAGGCCCCGGTAGATCTGCATGGAATCGGCGGACACGATCTCGCCGCGGGCTTTCACGGCCACCTCCAGGGCAACCTCGCTCTTGCCCACGGCGGTGGGCCCCGTGATCACCAGCAGGCGCTCGGGTTCAGGTACGGCCAAAGCGCCGTTCGAGCTCATCCAGACCCACCTTCAGGAGCGTGGGGCGGCCGTGGGCACAGGCGTAAGGGTGTCGGCAGGCCGCCAGATCCCGCCAAAGCGCCTCCATCTCCTCCCTGCCCAGCTCGGTCCGGGCCTTGACCGACGCCCGGCAGGCCGCCAGCGCCCGGCGTAACCCCTCATCGTCGGCGCGTTCCTCTTCCCCAAGCTTCTCCAGCGCGGCACGCAGCCAGGACTCGCCGGCCACATCGGAAACCGCTGCCGGTACTCCACGCACCAGCACGGCGTTGCCGCCGAAGGGCTCGGCCACGAAGCCCGCCTGCTCAAGCAGCACGGCAAGTTCCTCCCAGCGTGCCCGCTCCTTGGGCTTCAGCTCCAGCACCAGCGGCACCAGCAAGAGCTGCGTACCTGCCCCCGGATCGCTCTTGGGCGCCAGGCGTTCGTAGGTTACCCGCTCGTGGGCCGCGTGCTGGTCCACGAGGTAAACACCTTGTGGCCCTTCCAGCACGAGGTAGCTACGGTGAACCTGACCCACCACTCGGAAGTCTGCGAGGTTGAGCGGTGCGGTCTCCGCGGGCTGTTCCCTTACCTGCCAGATCTCCTGTTGCACGGGTGTCGGCGGCGACTGGGATTCCGGTGGGCGGGCAGGGATGCTCCAGAGCCTTCGGGCGATGGGAGCCCGGCCCAGCGCATCCACGACGGCCGCGGTGACCGCCTGGCGGACGAGCTGTGGGTCGCGGTGGGCCACCGTGAGCTTGGCGGGGTGCACGTTCACGTCGATGCAGATTCGGGGCAGCTCCAGCCATAGCACGCCCACGGGGTGACGTCCGGCGGGTAAAAGCGTGCGGTACACGTCCTCCACCGCCGCCGCCACCACGCGGTCGCGCACCGGACGACCGTTCACCACGGTGAACAGCCCCGATCGCGTCCCCCCATGCAGGCCAGGTTCTCCCACGAATCCGACCACGCTGATCTCTTCCCGGGACCACTCCACTTCCAGCATGCGTGCGGCGTCGCCGAGCCCCACCAGCGCTACCAGCGCGTCCAGCCGGCGCCCGGTCCCCGGACTGGCCAAAAGTTCGCGGTCTGCCGAACGCAGCCGGAAGGCGATGTCCGGCCGGGCCAGCATCAGGGCGGACATGACCTCGGCCGTGCGTGCAGCCTCCGCACGACTCGAGCGCAGGCTCTTGCGCCGGGGTGGGACGTTGAAGAAGAGATCGGCCACGGTGACCACCGTGCCCGGGGCGCACCCGACGCGTCCGGTCGCGAGCACTCGGCCCCCTTCCAGACGAATCTCCGTGCCGGCCGCCGTGGTCGACGGGCGGGTTAGCATCGTAACCCGGCTCACCGCCGCCACCACCGGCAGTGCCTCCCCCCGGAAGCCGAGTGTGGTGACTTGCTGAAGGTCCGCCGCATCCCTGATCTTGCTGGTGGCGTGGCGTTGGAAAGCCATCAACACGTCGTCGGGTTCGATCCCGCAGCCATCGTCCATGACGGTGATAGACTCCCTGCCACCGTCGACGATGGTCACCTGCACCCGGCGGGCGCCGGCGTCGATGGAGTTCTCCACCAGCTCCTTGACAACGGAGGCGGGACCCTCCACCACCTCTCCCGCGGCGATCTTCCCCACCGTCTCGGGGTCCAGCCGCCTGATGCTTGCTATGCGCTCCGCCTCCCTTCAGCTCTCGCGCCGGGCCTTCTCCTGCAGCTCGTGCAGCAGGTTCAGGGCGTCAAGGGGATTCAGGGACAACAGGTTGACCTGCTTGAGTTCCTCCAGCACGGGACTCGGCCGCGGCTCGAACAGGGTGTACTGGGTCACGGTGCGCGGCCGCGAGACCGCCACCTGACGCCGGACATCTTCGTGCCCGCGACTTGCCTCCAGGAACGAGAGGATCTCCCGCGCCCGCGCGATCACCACCGGCGGCAGTCCTGCCAGCCGGGCAACGTGAATGCCGTAGCTGCGGTCCGCTCCTCCGCGCACCACCCGGTAGAGGAACACCACGTCCTCACCCGACTCGCGCACCGCCACCGTGTAGTTGATGGCGCCGGCGAACATCCCCTCAAGCTGGGTAAGCTCATGGTAGTGCGTCGCGAACAGGGTGAGCGGCCCGGGTCTTGAGGCGTCCAGCATGTACTCGGCCACGCTCCAGGCGATGCTTAGCCCGTCAAAGGTGCTGGTTCCCCTCCCGATCTCGTCCAGGATGACCAGGCTCCGCGCGGTGGCGTTGTGCAGTATGTTGGCGACCTCCTGCATCTCCACCATGAAGGTGCTCTGCCCCATCACCAGATCGTCGGTGGCACCGATGCGGGTGAAGATCCGGTCCACCGGACCGACGCGCGCGGCCGCAGCCGGCACGAAGCTTCCCATCTGCGCCATCAGACAGATGAGGGCGATCATGCGGCAGTAGGTGCTCTTGCCGGCCATGTTGGGCCCGGTCAGCACCACGAAGCGTTCTCCCTCGCCCGCAAGATGGGCATCGTTGGGAACGAAACGGCCGGGCAGCAACTGCTCGACGACGGGGTGACGGCCTTCGCGGATCTCGATCAGCCTGCCCGGGACGATCTCCGGCCGCACGTAGCCATGGGCCACCGCTACCTCCGCCAGCGAGGCCAGCGCATCCACCTCGGCGACCACCGCCGCGGCGGCCTGCACGGTGGCCAGGTGCCTTTCCACCGTCGCCCGCACCTTCTGGAAAAGCTCGTATTCCAGCACCGCCAGACGCTCCTCGGCGCCCAGGATCAGGGCCTCGCGTTCCTTCAACTCCGGAGTCACGAAACGCTCCGCTCCCGTCAGCGTCTGCCGCCGCTCGTAGTCGGGGGGCACCTGGCCGAGGTTGGGCCGCGTGACTTCCAGGTAGTAGCCGAATACCCGGTTGAACCCCACCTTCAGCGACCTGATGCCGGTGCGCTCACGTTCACGCGCCTCCAGCGCCGCGATCCAGCCCTTACCCCCGCCGGCCACCTCTCGGAGCCGGTCTACCTCCGGATGATAGCCGTCGCGGATCAGGCCGCCCTCGCGCAGCCCCACCGGCGGCGCCTCCACGATGGCCTCGCGGATCGGCCCGCACACCTCCGTCACGTCGGGAACGGCACGGCCGAGCTCGGCCAAGGGCTCACCCTGCGCCGCGGCCAGCACCGCGGCCAGTTCCGGCATCAGCTCCAGGCTCTCGGCCAGGCTCACGAGGTCGCGGGCACCCGCTTCCCCGCCGGCGATGCGCCCGGCCAGTCTCTCAAGGTCCTGCACCCGGCGCAGTAGCTCCCTCACCTTGCCCCTGAGCAGCGAGTCCGCCACGAGCTCGGCCACCGCGTCTTGGCGCCTGCCGATCTGTTGGGGATCTACCAGGGGGCGCAGCATCCATTCGCGCAGCCGGCGCCCACCCATGGCGGTGACCGTGCGGTCCAGCACCCCCAGCAGCGTGCCGCGTTTTCCTCCTTCCCGCAACGCGCGCACCAGCTCCAGATGGCGACAGGTAGCCGCGTCGAGCAGCATGTGGGCCTTCGAGGGTCGGGTTACCAGCCGCGTAACCTGGACCACCCCTGAGAAACTGGTCTCTTTTGCGTAGGCGAGCAGATTGGCCGCCGCGCATACCGCCAGCGGCATGCCCTGGCAGCCGAAAGCCTCCAGTGAGGAACAGGCGAAATGCTGCCGGAGCAGCTCCTCGGCCGCCGCATAGGATCGGCCTCCACGCGGCGCCACCGTCAGCCTTCCCGGCCAGCTTCGGTCGAGCCCCGTCTCCCGTGCCTCCTCGGGGCTCTCCACGAGGATCTCCGCCGGCTCCAGCCGTCCCAGCTCGTCCAACAACGCCGCACGGGCGCGCTCGCCGCGAAACTCGGTGACCCAGAACTCGCCGGTTGAAAAGTCCAGGGCGGCCAGGCCGTAGGCGGTCGGGCGGCCGCCGGCGAGCACCATCACCAGGTAGTTGTTCTCCTTCTCGCGGAGCGAACGGCTGTCGAGCACGGTACCCGGGGTGACCACGCGCACCACCTCGCGGCGCACCAGGCCCCGCGCCGACTTCGGGTCCTCAACCTGCTCCACTATGGCCACCCGATAACCTTTCTCGAGCAGGGCGGCCAGGTACCCACCCGCGGCGTGGTAGGGCACTCCCGCCATCGGCACCCTGCCCTGCCGCTTGCCCACCTCACGCGAGGTCAGGGTAATGCCGAGTTCGCGGGAGGCGACCTGCGCGTCCTCGAAGAACATCTCGTAAAAATCCCCGAGCCGGAAGAACAGTATCTTGTCCGGATGTTGGGACTTGAGCTGGCGGTACTGGGTCATCATGGGAGTCAGGCTGCCGCTCACCGCGGTTTCACCTCGCGTCCTCCACCTTGCCCTCCAGCGTCCAGCTCCGCGCCCTGCTGATCCGCACCTGGACGAGTTCGCCGGGCCGTTCGCGGCCGGCCGGGAAGCTAACCAGCTTGTTGGTGCGGGTCCTGCCGGTCAGGCGGTCGGGATCGCGCTCGCTCGGGCCCTCTACCAGGACCTCTTGCAGCGACCCCTCCAGGGCCAGGTTCACCTCACGGCTGATCCGGTTCTGCAGCTGGTTGAGACGCGCGAGGCGCTCGCGCCGGACCTCGAGCGGGACCTTGCCTTCGCGCTCCGCGGCCGCCGTGCCGCGCCGGTCCGAGTACATGAAGGTGAAGGCGGCATCGAAGCGTGCCTCCTCCACCAAAGCCAGGGTGGCGGCGAAGTCCTCCTCCGTTTCGCCGGGGAAGCCCACGATCAGGTCGGTGGTGATCGCCACGCCCGGCAAAACCTCGCGGAGCCTTCGCACCAGCTCAAGGTACTGCTCGCGCGTGTATCCCCGCCGCATGGCCTCCAGGACGCGATCCGATCCCGCCTGCGCGGGGAGATGAACGTGCTCGCATACCCGGGGGCAGCGGGCCATGGTCGCGATGAAACGATCGGCGAAGTCGGCCGGGTGAGAGGTGGTGAAACGGATGCGCGCCAGTCCTGAAACGCCGTCCGCCAGCTCCAGGAGGTCTCCGAAGTCCACCTCGGGTCCGTGGCCTTGCAGGTCGCGCCCGTAGCTGTTGACGTTCTGGCCCAGGAGCACCACTTCGCGGTAACCTGCATCTGCCAGTTGTCGAAGCTCGGCCAGGATGGCGTCGGGGTGACGGCTGCGTTCGGGGCCACGGACGTGCGGTACGATGCAGTAGGCGCAGAAGCGGCTGCAGCCGTGGATGATGGTCACCCAGGCCCTGACTCCGGGTTGACGGCGGGCCGGCAGACCTTCCGGAGGTTCGTCCGGCGGCGGCGCGATCTCCACCCGGGGGACCGACGCGCCGCAGGCCGCGGCCAGCATCTCGGGCAGGCGATGCAGGTTGTGGGGACCGAAAATCAGATCCACGTGGGGACAGGTCCGCGCCAGGCGTTCGGCGGCGCCCGGCTGCTGGGGCATGCATCCTCCGACTGCCAGCATGCGCCCGGGCCGCTCTGACTTCCAGCGCTTCAACGCGCCGAGCCTGCCGCGGGCGCGGTCCTCGGCGCTGTGCCTCACGCAACAGGTCACCAGCACCACGAGGTCGGCTTCGTCGAGCCCGTCCGCAGGTGCATGGCCGGCTTCCTCAAGCAGCCCGCCCAGCACCTCGGCCTCATGGAAGTTCATCTGGCAACCGTAGGGCAGGATGTGAAAACGCAGACGGCTTTCCCTCCCGCAAGCTACGCTAATTATACCGGTTAGTGCCGCCGGCGGCCAAGTGCGGGTCCGGCGCAGGGATCGGACGCCGGGTCGTCGCAGTTGTGCAAGGCACCGCCGAGCGAGGAGAGGGAGACGGCGTGAAGATAGCCGATTGGATGTGCCGCCAAGCGGTGACCGTGGAGTCCTCTTCTACCCTGGAGGAAGCGTATGCGCTGATGCGCGAGCGGGGCTTTGAGGGTCTGCCGGTGACCCGCGGCGGCAAGCTCGCCGGCGTGCTGACGCTCTGGGATGTGTTCGTCGCCGCGACCGCTAGCAAGCTTGAAGCCGGACGCTTCCTGCGCGAGAAGCGGGTCGCCGACGTGGTAGCGGTGTCTGAGGACGAGATACTCGAGGCAGCCGCCTCCCTGCTGTATCGGCACGATTTCGACCTGCTTCCGGTGGCCGATCGCCATGACCGGGTTACCGGCGGGATCGGCAAGGGCGACGTCTTCCGGGCCTTCGTGGAGTTCCTACTCGCTGGTGAACGCGGGTTTCCGGGTACTGGAAGTCTCACAGGTGTGGCTTTAGAGGCCCAACAGCGAAGCCCAGAAGCTCTTCCGCTTGCGTTCGCGGCGCGAAGTGTGGCTGGCAAGCTCATAGCGAAGGCTCTGCAGCTCCTGCTGCACCCGAATGAGAGCGGTCAGGATCCGCTCGCGCTCCTCCCCCCAGCGTTCCTCGGCCTGCTTCAGCTCGTCGCTCAGCTCCCGTAACAGGGCGATCACCACCGAGTTCGACACGTCGGCCACGGGCGGAGTGCGTGGCAGTGGGGGCTCGGCGACCTCGCGCTCGCGCAATACGGCGCGCTTTATGCTTTCGAAGTCCCGCCCTGCCGCCCGCATCTCCACGATGGTGCGGAAGCGATCGAACACCTCCGCCGGTAGCCCCCGTGGCATGTCCTGGTCGGCAGGAACTTCCCACTCCAGCAGGCCGGCGTACTCACGCAGCAGTTGCCGGAAAGTGCGGGGCGCGATGTTCAGCAGCACGCAGATCTCCTGGAGGGAGAAGAACCGCTCGCCCTGGATGGCCACCCGTTCGGTCACCTCCATGCCGCGCGAGGCGTCCCAGGGCTGGGTTTCTACGGCTGCCCTCCTTTTCCTTCCGGAATCAAGTGCCCGACAGCCGGCCACGCTAGCAACATGCCGCTTAAGCTGCGGGTTGCCCTTGGAGCAATCGTCATCGCCCTGAACGTCGTCCTGGCCGTCGTCTGGCAGCGTTCACCGGGCTCACTGGGTTCGGCCTCGCCGTTCGGCCCGCGCGAGGTCGCCGAAGCCCCCAATGGCGTCTTCACGCTGTACGGGCCGGGCCGGGTCGTGCTCCTGGTAACTTCGCGTGCCTTCTCCCGCGGCGATCTGTTCATCACCGAGGATGATATCTGCTACGAAGTCGTGCGTGTCTGGGGAAGACAGGCACACGCCCGCGAGGTCCCGTTACCCGTCACGGCGACGGCCGCACCGCAGGCCATCCCGCTGGGGGCCGCCAGGCCGGTCGCGGTCGTCTACCACACCCATTCCGGTGAATCCTACATCCCCACCGACGGCCGGGCCTTCACCCCCGGCAAGGGCGGCATCCTTGAGGTGGGGCACATCTTCGCCGACAACCTGGAGGAGAAGCGCTTCGTAGCCATCCACGACCGCAGCCGGCACGAGCCCCACGACGCCCTTGCCTACCTGCGTTCCGCCCGCACCGTGGTGCGCAATCTCGCCAGCCAGCCCCTGGTCCTCTTCGACGTGCACCGCGACGCGGCACCGGCGACCGTGTACCGGACCCGGATCGACGGCAAGGTGACCGC
Source organism: Symbiobacterium thermophilum (assembly GCA_020725145.1). Classification (GTDB taxonomy): domain Bacteria; phylum Bacillota; class Sulfobacillia; order UBA995; family UBA995; genus DYFO01. Next base: position 979 of record DYFO01000038.1, on the reverse strand, counting down.
CCGCGTGTTGCTGGTGGTAGGGCGGCAGAACCCACTGCGCTCCGCCAACCTCAAACTGGCCAGGAGGCTGAAAGCCGGCGCCGACGACCTTTACCCGCGTCTGGTCAAGGGCATCTTCCTCGCCCGCGGGAACTACAACCAGCACCTCGATCCGGGCTGCCTGCTCATCGAGATCGGAACGGCCACCCAGCCCAGAGCCGAGGCCGAGCGGGCGGCCGCGCTGCTGGCCGAGGTGGTATCACGAACCCTGGGACCGCTGCGCTGAACGCTCCGCAAAAACTGACACTCATGCGCACCGCGTCAGAGGCAATGCTAGTGTTGAGTCGGTCGCGCGGGGAGGTGAACCGCATGGCGCGCAGACGTGCGAGAGAAAGCCTGGTGCCGGGCTCGCGCTCCGGTCTGGAGGCCCTTAAGCTGCAAGTGGCCAGGGAGTTCGGGGTAGCCCGACGGCCGGACACCGCCGGCCGGGTTACCGACGACACCAGCTACCGACAGCTCCTGGAAACCGTCAAGTACGAGGTAGCCGACGAACTGGGGCTCACTCCCGTCATCCAGGCCCGGGGCTGGGCAGATCTTCCGTCTCGGGTCAACGGGGCGGTCGGTGGAAGGCTGGGAGGCCAGATCGGCGGCCGGATGGTGCGGCGCATGATCAACCTGGCCGAGAGGGACCTGGCTGCCCGTGCCGGGGGACCTGCCGGCGGGGCAAGCCCGGTGTGACCGCGTGACCGTGCCGGCGTGGGGGGCCTGAATGCACGTGGCACCTGCGCGCTGGGCTGCCTGCCTGGCCGCGGGGATGCTGCTGACCGTCCTGCCGTTGGTGGGATGTCGGCCCACCCGCCGGCCTTCGACGGCTCCGGCGTACCTGCTCGGGGTGGTCTTCGAGAACGGTGCGGGCGAGGTCTTTGACGACTCCTTCCCCCATCTCCGCCGCCGCGCGGCCGACGTCAACCTCGTGTTCCCGTTCTGGTATTCCCTCGAC
>DYFO01000037.1 GCA_020725145.1 Symbiobacterium thermophilum | reverse complement strand
GGGCTATAGTGAAAATCAGGGGGTGCCCCCCGGCACAACGACGCGACCGTGCCGCCTTCCTGCTGCTAGAGGAATTGCCAGGGCGGGCATGGAACCAGACAGCTTGGACCGAGGAGGGATGATCAGGTGATGGCCAGGCACAACCCCCTTCCCGTGCTGGTGTGGACGATACTGGGAGCGCTGGGTCTGGGGATCATCGCCCTGGCGCTGGTCGGTCTCGACCCCTCCAGCCTGGGAAGCCTGATCGCCGAGCGCCTGGGGGAACAGGTTTACGCTTTCGAGCACCTCGTGCTGACCGGCGACTACCTGGAGCTTGAGATCCAACACGGGCACATCGTTCCCGTCCTCCGCTCCGGCCAGGAGGTCGGTGGGACCATCGTGCTGGGGAAGGGAAGTTACCTGCTCCAGCTGCCCGACGAGGCCGGCCGCCGCTTCCGCGAGCTCACCGGACTGACCACTTTCGAGGACGGTTTCCAGGCCCTTTACCTCCCCCTTGACTACCAGGGTCTGGAGGACCTGAAGGCCCTGGCCTGTGCCCGGCAGGTGGAAGACGGCGAGGTCCTCGCCCGGGCGGCCGCCATCCTGCGGCACAACCTTGCCGACCCCAACCTCCTCAGGCTTTACGGGGTGGTCCGCCGTTTCTGGACGGGGCCGACTTCGCTCGGGCGCCTTCACGGTTACGGCTATCCCGAAGTCTTTTACAGCGAGGGCGAGACCGTCCGCGTGCTTGTGCCCTGCCTGGGAACGGGGGGAGACTTCCAGCTACCGCGGCTCAGCGCTGACCCGGGCGTCTTCGCCGCTCCGCGTCATGCACCACTGGTGTTGCCGGTCACCTTCGGCGTTTTCGCCATCAGCGCGCTGCTATTCCTTGCGGTGGCCTACGCACTCACCGCCGACCTCGAGGGCGTTTGGCGGCATCCTCCCGCACGCCTCCGGCTGCAGCTGGCGGTCGTTGCCGGAATGGCCATGGTCGAGGTGCTGGGACGGGTGCTGGCCCGCCGGCCCGGCCTTTGGGGTGAGGGGCTCTTGTATCTAGGGCTGGCCGGCCTGACCCTGCTGCACGCACGGCGTGAAGGGTGGAGGCCCGACTATCTGGGCTTCACCACGCGGAACCTCGGCCGGGCGGCGCTGGCCGGAGGCATCCTCGGGACGCTGATGGTGCTGGGCGGTGCGCTTGCGCTGCCGGATGGCCTGCGGCCCGGCGGCCTCCTGGGGGTTGCCGCGCTGGCCGGAGGGACCTTCCTCGGCTCCGGGCTTTTCCCCCAGATATACTACCGCGGCCTCATCCACAACACGCTGGACCGGATGGCCGGCGGGGCGGCCGCGGTAGCGGCCACCGCCTGGTTCGCCGGTCTGGCGCGGGCGTCGGCCGGCCTGCTGGCGGGCACGCCTCCTACGGCCGCCTTCTGGGCGGAGACACTGCTGGCGGTGCCGGTCGCCTTCCTGGTGACGGGGTACCTGTTTCAGCGTACCCGCAACTTGATGGCCCCCGCCACCGCCATGTGGCTGTTGGCCTTCCTTCCCCAGGCCCTCAGCTTCTAACCCGTACCCACAAAGGGGTTCGAGCGCCGCTCCTCGCCAATGGTGGTGTCCGGCCCGTGTCCGGGCAACACTCGGGTGTTCTCATCAAGCGTGAAAAGCTTGGTACGGATGCTGTCCACCAGGTCCGACCAGGAGCCGCCCGGCAGGTCGGTGCGCCCCACCGATCCTGCGAAAAGCGTGTCCCCCGTGAACAGCAGGGCCTCACCCTCTACCAGGAAGCAGGCGCTGCCCGGGGTGTGCCCCGGCGTGAGCAAGACCTTGAGACGGAGGTTGCCGACCTCCACCACCTCGCCGTCCCGCACAAGACGGTCGGCCGGCGGCCCCGCCAGCCCTTTCAGCAGCACACCCGCCAGCTGGCGGGCCGGACTGCTGAGCATGGGAGCGTCGGCGGCGGCGATGAGGATGGGGGCTCCCGTGGCTTCCTTGACCGCCGCGTTGGCGGCCACGTGGTCCACGTGGCCGTGGGTGTTCAGGATGCAGGCCACCTGCAAGCCAGACCGGGTGATGGCATCGAGGATGCGGCGCGCCTCTCCCCCGGGATCGATCACCGCCAGCCGGCCCGAATCCTCGCATCCCAGCAGGTAGCAGTTGGCGGCGAACGGTCCTACGGCAAAGCCGGTCAGAAACAACTCCCCCTACCTCCTCACAGCGCCTGTTCCGTGTCCATCAAGATGGTGACCGGGCCGTCGTTGACCAGCGCTACCTTCATGCGGGCACCGAACTCGCCGGTGGCCACCGCCAGGCCCTGCTCGCGCAGGGCAGTCACGTACCTGTGGTACAGCGCCTCGCCCCGTGCCGGGTCGGCCGCTCGGGTGAAGCTCGGCCTGCGGCCGCGGGTGGTGTCCCCATAGAGGGTGAACTGCGAGACCACCAGCACCTGTGCCTGCACCTGCAGCGCCGACAGGTTCAGCTTGCCCGCCTGGTCCTCGAAGATGCGAAGGTGCGCGGTGCGTTCCGCCAGGCGCTGCGCGTCATCCTCGCCATCGCCGGACCCCACACCCAACAGGACCACAAGACCCCGGGCGATGGCGGCGATCGTCTCGCCCTGCACGGCCACCTCCGCCCGCTCCACGCGCTGGATAACCGCCCGCATCCTTACTTACCCTCCCGGGCGTCTGCCGCCGAGCCGCCTCTCGCCGTCGGCGGTGGTTTCGAGCTCGAGTTGCTCGCCCCAGGCGAACAGCCGCCGAAGTTCGTCGTCGGACACCGGGCGCCAAACCATCCCCTCGTACTCGCCCTCGGCGTAGACCCGTGTCCCGTCCTCCGGTTCGCAGTAGGCACCCGGCACCTCCTGGAGCGGTGGATCGAAGGTTGCCAGGAAGGCGCCGCCCGGCGCCAGCACCCGCCGGATCTCCGCCGCCGCCCGCTCAAGGCCCGCGCGGTCCAGGTGGTCCAGCACCTTGGCGGCGACCACCGCCTCGAAACTCGCATCGGCATACGGAAGGCGGTCGGCGCCGGCTACTTCGAAGGTCACCGCGGCCAGTCCCGCGGCCAGGCGGCGTGCGAAGCCGACCGCCTCCTCCGAGATGTCGACGGCCGTCACCCGGTGCCCCTCACGGGCCAGCCGCAGCGCCAGCGTCCCGGTGCCGCAACCGATCTCCAACACCCGCAGCGGGCGTCCCTCCGCGCCCAGAAACCCGATCACCAGCTGCTGCGACGGCGGTGGAGCCTCGGCCAACCGCTCCCTGAAGCGTTCCTCGGCGTCCGCCAGTCCCCGAAAGACCCGATCCCAGAACCCTCTTCCGTCGGGCGTGCCGGGCGCCATGGGGCCACCTCCCTTCCCCGCGATCAGGCCTCGCCGCCGCGCAGCACCCTGCTGACGCTGTAGACGTCCCTGACCCGGGATAGCTTGTCGGTCAGGTACTTGAGCTGGTCGACGTCCCGGATCTCCAGCACAAGGTCGATGACGGCCACGCGGTTGGCACCGGCGCGTGCGTGCACCGCGTTGATGTTGGTCCGCGTCTCGGCGATGGTGTGAAGGAGATCCGAAAGCAGCCCGGGGCGGTCGAAGGCGCTGATCTCGAGTTCGGCCGGGAAGGTGCCGGAGGTGGCGGCGTCCCACGCCACCTCGATCAGCCGCTCGGCCTCGGCGCCGATGTAGCGCACGTTGGAGCAGTCCACGCGGTGCACCGACACGCCCCGACCACGGGTGATGTAGCCGATGATGGGATCTCCGGGAACCGGGTTGCAGCAACGCGCAAAACGCACCAGCACGTTGTCCACTCCCCGGACCCGCACACCCTGGCTGGGCTTGCCAAACCCCGACCAGGGCTTCACCTCTACCTCCGGCGCCCCCCGCTGCGCCTGGCTGACGCGCTCAAGTTTCTGGTGGCGCGAAAGGGCTTCCCGTAACTTCTGGGCCACGTAGTTGGCGGTCACGCTTCCCGCCCCCACCCCGGCCCACAGGTCGTCAACGCTTCCGAGGTTCAGCCGCTTCCGGGTATCCTCCAGCACCTGCTGGCGCAGGGCGGAAGGATAGTCGTCGGCATCCACCCCGGCCCGCTTGAGCTCGCGGTCGATCATCTCCTTGCCCCGGGACACGTTCTCCTGCCAGAACTCGCGCTTGAACCACTGGCGGATGCGGTTGCGGGCGGTGCCGGTCTTCACCAGGTTCAGCCAGTCCCAGCTGGGCCCGCCTGACTGCCGTGAGGTGAGGATCTCGACGATGTCGCCGTTGTTCAGCCGGTAATGCAGCGGGACGATCCGGCCGTTGATCTTGGCCCCCACACAGCGGTGACCCACGTCGGTATGGATGCGGTAGGCGAAGTCGATGGGAGTGGCTCCGGCCGGCAGTTCGATGATGTCGCCGCGCGGGGTGAAGACGTACACCGAATCGGCCAGCAGGTCGACCTTCAGCGCCTCCATGAACTCCTGGGGGTCGCGCAGATCGTGCTGCCACTCCAGCGTCTGCCGCAACCAGGCCAGCTTCTCCTCGAAGGCCCGGTCCGTCTTTCCCCCTTCCTTGTACCGCCAGTGCGCCGCGATCCCGTACTCGGCGGTGCGGTGCATCTCCCAGGTCCGGATCTGAATCTCCACCGGTTCGCCCTCCGGACCCACCACCGTGGTGTGCAGGGACTGGTACATGTTGGGCTTGGGCGCGGCGATGAAATCCTTGACCCGACCGGGGATGGGTTTCCACAACGAATGCACGATCCCCAGCGCGGCGTAGCAGTCCCGCTCGCTGTCGACCAGCACGCGGATGGCCACCAGGTCATAGATGTCGGCGAAGTCCCGTCCCTGCTCGTACATCTTCTTGTAGATGCTGTAAAAATGCTTCGCCCGGCCCTGGATGTCCGCCTCGATTCCGTCGGCGGCCAGCCGCTCCCGGAGCATGGCGATGACGCGCTCGATAAAGGTCTTCCGCTCCGAGCGCCGCTTGGCCACCAACTCCACCAGCTGATAGTAGCGTTCGGGGTCCAGGTAACGTAAGGCGAGGTCCTCGAGCTCCATCTTCAGGTGGTAGATACCCAGCCGGTGGGCGAGCGGCGCGAACACCTCCATGGTCTCCTCGGCGATGCGCCGGCGGGCTTCGGCCTCAAGGTGCCCCAGCGTCCTGAGGTTGTGCAATCGGTCCGCCAGCTTGATGAGGATAACTCGGATGTCGCGGGCCATGGCCAGAAACATCTTGCGCAGGTTCTCCACCTGCTCGTCCTCGCGGCTGCGGTACTCCAGACGCGACAGCCTGGTCACCCCATCCACCAGCCCGGACACCTCCGGGCCGAAGGTCTGGCGCACCTCCTCAAGGGTCACCGGGGTGTCCTCGACCACATCGTGGAGCAGGGCGGCAGCGATGGTAACCGTGTCCAGCTCGAGGTCGGCCAGGATGGTCGCCACCGCCAGCGGATGCTCGATGAAATCCGCTCCCGAAGCCCGCCGCTGTCCGCGGTGGGCCTGCTCGGCGAAGGCGTAAGCCCTGGCGATCAGCTCCGGGTCTGCCCCGGGGTCGTGCGCCAGCGCTTTGTATTGCAGCTGCTTGACGCCTGCCGGTTCGGCTACCAGGACGCCGCCCCTCCCGTCAGAACTGGATGAGCGAGGTGACCTCGCAATCCTTCAGGCTCTCCCTGCCACCAAGGTACGTGAGCTCGATCAGGAAGGCAACCCCGGCGACCTCCACGCCCAGCTGCCGCACCAGGTCCACGGTCGCCCTGACGGTTCCCCCTGTCGCCAGCAGGTCGTCCACCACCAGCACCCTGCGGCAACCCTCCAGCGCGTCAAGGTGGATCTCCAGAGCATCCTTGCCGTACTCCAGCAGGTACTCGCCTCGCAGGGTCCGCGCGGGCAGCTTGCCCGGCTTGCGCACGGGTACGAAGCCCACCCCGAGCTCGTAGGCCACGGTGGCTCCCACGATGAAGCCCCGGGCTTCGGGACCCACCACCATCTCCACACCGCGCTCGCGGTATGCGTCTGCCAGGGCCTTGACCGCCTGGCGCCAGGCCCGGCCGTCACGCAGCAAGGTGGTTATGTCGCAAAAGCGTATCCCCGGCTTGGGAAAATCGGGGATCTCCCGGATCTTGCTTTTGAGATCGACTTCCATGGGCCAACCCCTTTCCTCAGGGTTTCAGGTCCCCCGCCGCCAGGCCTTCCAGGAAGGAAGGGCTTCGCGCCAGGTCAAGCCTGCCCTCCGGTGGCGGGTTGAGCATGAGACGGGCTTGTCCGTTCTCGCTCCACAGCTCCGCGAGCCCCAGTTCCTCGAAAACCCCCACCGCCGTCTCGACCATGCCCGGGTCGCCGCCTAGTGCGGCCCGCAGGGCCTGCACGACCGGGGCGCCCTGTCCGAGCTCGGCCACCCCCGCACGCCCGCACCAATCCCGGAGAACACGGTAGGCGCGTCCCAGGGCCTCGCGGTTCGGGTAGGCGGCGGCCGCGACAGGCCGGGGCGGCAAGACGTCGGCCGCCCCGGCGCATAGCTCACGCCAGTCCTGCCCGCGCTCCGGACAGGCCGCCAGTACCAGGGGGACACCTGCTTCGCCCAGGGTCTGGCGCAGCGTCCCCATCGCCAGGGCCCGCGCCTCCCGCTCGCCCTCGCTCAGCGGTCCCGATCGCGGGTCGCAGATCAGCACCAGCCCCAACCGGCCCGCGACGGACCCGAAGCGGCGCAGAAGGTATCCCCCGTGGAAAAAGGTCGTCACCAGCACCGTTCGGGCCGCTTCCTCCAGTCGGGTGTAGACCTCACAGCGATGCTCGGACCGGGTGCGCGCGTGCAGCACCAGGGGCTGGTACGGTGCCAGCGCTTCCGCCGCCTCCTCGGCCCAGCGGCCGTCGGGCCCCAGCACCAGCGCCACCTGTTGGCCGTCCCACACCTCAAGGAGCCGGCTCCAGTCGGCACCGGCCACCGCCGCATCGCGTACGTGCAGCGCGACATGCTGACGGCCGTTGTACCGATCCCGGTGCAGCGTGAAGGCCAGGTCCACGGCGGCGCCCTGACGCAGCTCCGCAAGACGTTCACCCATGTTGAAGGCCACCGCCGTCAAAAGCCCACCCGTCTCCGTACGCAGTCGCAACTGCAGGTGCCTGCCGGAGTTGCCCACCACCCGCGCTTCCCTGACCTGAACTCCCCGCAAGGCCAGCACCGGGTGGGGGTTTCCATACCCGCAGGGCCCCAGCAAGGCCAGCTCCTCGGCCAACGCGAGATCGACCGCCGAGCCCGGCACTTCGGCGTCCACCACCAGCCGCGGTACGAGGTCGGCGTCATCCAGTCGGCCGGCGGCCAGTTCCTCGAGCCGGTCCGCCAGCTCCGCCACCCGCTCGGCAGGCAGCGTGAGCCCTGCCGCCAGCGGATGCCCGCCGTAGGTCGTCAGCAGATCCTCACAGGCCCGCAGGGCCTCACATATGTCAAACGCGCGGACGCTCCGGGCCGATCCCCGGGCGGTCTCGCCCTCCAGCGCCAGCAGTATCGCGGGCCGGCAGTAGCGTTCCACGAGCTTGGAAGCGGCTATGCCGAGCACTCCGGGATGCCACCCCTCGCCGGCCAGCACCAGGCAGCGGCGCTCGCCGGCTGCCGCCACCTGCGCTTGTGCTTCCTCCAGCAGACGGGCCTCGATGGCCTGGCGCTCGCGGTTGGCCTGCTCAAGCTGCCCCGCGAGTTCCCTTGCCTGGTCCCGGTCGGTGGTGAGCAGAAGCTCGACCCCGGTGGTAGCACGGCCGACGCGGCCCGTGGCGTTGAGCCGGGGACCCAGGGCGAAGGACACGTGCCCTGCGGTGATCTCGCGGTCCGCCAGCCCTGCGTTCTCCACGAGCGCCCGCAGGCCCGGCCGCGTGGTCTGGGACAGTGCCGCCAGGCCGGCCCGCACCAGTACGCGGTTCTCGCCGGTGAGCGGAACGATGTCGGCCACCGTGCCCAGGGCCACGAGCTCGAGGTAGTCCTCGGGCCGTGGCTCGCCGCGGTCGCCGGCCTCCGCGATCAGCGATTGCACCAGCTTGAACACTACCCCTGCGCCCGCAAGGTGCTTGAACGGATAGCCGCAGCCCTCGCGCAGCGGGTCGAGCACCGCCACCGCCCGCGGCAGCACGCATCCCGGCGTATGGTGGTCGGTGATCACCAGGTCAAGTCCGAGCCGGGCGGCCACTTCCGCCTCCCGCACCGCGGCGACGCCGCAGTCCACGGTGATCACCAGCCGGGCGCCGCGCCGTGCCAGCTCCCGGAGCGCATCGGCGTTCAGCCCGTAACCTTCCTCCAGACGATCCGGAACGTAATAACCGACATCGGCCCCGAGGCGCCGCAGGCAGTCCACCAGGATGGCCGCCCCGGCCATGCCGTCCACGTCGTAATCACCGTAGACGCAGATCCGCTCCCCCGAACGCACCGCCGCCAGCACGCGCCCGACCGCATCTTCCATGCCGGCCATCAGCCCCGGGTCGTAAAGGCTCTCCAGGCCGGCGAACAGGAAACGACGGGCCTGGCCGGGATCCGTCATCCCGCGGGCGGCCAGCACCGCCGCCAGCACGGGGCCGACCCCCAGCTCCGACTGCAGACGTGCGACCTCGTACGGCTCGGCGCGGGCCACCACCCAGGTCGCCCGCGGGGAGACGGGCTTCACGGCTGCTCCGGCTCGGTCGCACCGGCCGGCGCGACGCCCCGCAGGCGGGTGTTCTCCTCGCGGAGCCCCTCCAGCTCGGTCTTAAGCGTCTGCAGGCGTTCTTCCAGCTGCCTGCGTTCACCTTCCAGCCGGCGGTGCTCGGCCCGTGCGTTCCACAGCCGGAAACCGAGACCCACCTGCCTGACCAGCACCGTCAGCCCCACCAGCAGACCTCCGGCCGCGGCCATACCTACGATCACGAGGGCCAGGGGCACCTCGAGCCCCCATACCAGGAAGCGCACGGGCACGGGCTGGGCGTTCTGCACGGCGAAGATGGCCACCAGCAAGGCGAATATCAGCCCGGCGATGAGGTACAAGGCCTTCACACCTCCCGCCGGCTATTTCTCTCTCCGCCCACACTATCCCTCTCCCCCAGGCCGGCTGGAGCAGGGAAGGACCTTCGCCGAAGCGAACGGAAAAGGCGTGACCTCCTTCGAGACCGCCTTCAGCCGCGTGTACGACGCCATCTTTCCGCCGCGGCCCAGCGTGCAAGCCTTGCTCGGCGACCTCGCCGACCGCGCGCCGGCGCCCCGCTGGCTTGACGTAGCCTGCGGCACCGGCAGGCACGCTATCTTCCTGGCCCTGCGGGGAATGCGGGTGACGGCGATAGACCTTGACCCGCTGATGATCCGACAGGCACGCCGCGCGGCGCAGCGGGCCGGCTTGTCGATCGATCTGCGGTTGGGCGACATGTCGCGCTCCGAAACCTATCGCGGGCTCGGACGAAGGATTGGAGGGGCATCCTGCCTGGGCAACTCGCTGGTCTACGCGGCGGCGCCCGGGGATCTCGAGCGCACCATCGGCCACATCGCTGCCTGCCTGGTGGATGGAGGGTGTTTCCTCGTCCAGGTGGTCAACTTCGACCACTTCGCCGACCGGCCGTCCTATGCGTTTCCCCCCATCCCTGTGCCCTCCGCCGGGCTGATCTTTCGGCGCCGCTACGAACGTCTTGAGGGGGGAGTGCTTGCCTTTCACCTGGAACTGGATTCGGACGCCGGCGGCGGGGAAACGTTGAAGGCCACTCACCTGATCCGGCCACTGACGCTGGCCGACCTGGAGTCCGCCCTGGAGGCGGCGGGCATGACGGTGCGGGAACGCTGGGGGGACTTCGATCGCCGGCCGTGGTCCGCCGAGGCACCGGCCACCGTGGTGCTGGCTGCGCGCTGATACCCCCTCGCTTAACTAGTCCGGGTGATCCGCTCCCGCCGCGCGATGTCGGCCAGCACGTCGCGGTCGATCTCCTCCACCACGTGCAGCGTTCCGCGACCCTCGCGCGCCAGTTCCTCCAGGAAACGGCGATTGGGCTCAAGACCCACGCAGGCGAAGCGGACCCCTTTGCGGGCAAGCATCCGGGCCGCCTCCACCGCGTCCGCCAGCGAGTTCATCGTCCACCGGGGCACGGTGGGAATGCCGTCGGAGATGAGCAGGATCACGGGATCCCGCACGCGACAGGAGGTGACGTATTCCAGCGCGGCCACCAGGCCGTGGGCCAGTGGCGTCAACCCCAGGGGGCGGATGCGCCGAACGCCGGCCTGTACGGCAGCCCAGTTGCGCGTGAAGGGCACGTAAAGCGAAGCCTGGCGCTCCTGGAAACAGATCACCGCCACCCGATCGCGGCCGGTCAGCAAAAGATGCTCTGCCAGGTAGCGGGCCGCCCGGATACGGGACCCGGCCATGCTGGCGCTGGAGTCGATGAGCAAGCAGACGTTGACTTTCTCGCCGACGCTGCGCCGGTAGGCGCGCAGATCGCGCCGGCAAAGCCTGGGGGAGGTCGGGCCCTCGCGGAGCCGGCGGCAGGCGGCCGCCACCACCGTCTCCGGCACCGCCAGCCCGGCAAGCCAGGCCCCTTCGGGCACGGGGGATGCCCGGTGATGGCCCGGGCGGCGGCAGTCGTCCGCCGACTTGTGGCGCTCCTTTCGGGCCAGGGAGGCCGAGAAGGCGATGTGGCGCAGCGCCTTCCGGAGGCTAAGTTCGATCTCCTGCCGGTTGGCGCGGACGAACTCGCACAGACGGCTTCCCGCCTCCGTAAGCCGGTACTCGCGTCTTGTCGCCCGTACCAGCCCGTGTGCCTGCAGCCTCTCCAGCCACTGGTTGGAGCCGGGAAGCTTCCGCAGGCGTTCCTGCAATTCGGACCACGACGGTTCCCCTCGAAAGCTCTCCAGCAGTTCCTGCAACTCGGCGACGCTGCCGATGTCGTCGGCCAGGTCGAGGGCGGTCTGCAGCTCGACCTGCCGGCGGACCGCCGGGTCCGCGGGCAACGACTCCCGCTGCTGCAGCAGCGAGTCGGAGTAGCCGCCGTACGGAGAGAAATCGCTTCCCGCCCGGGGGTTGCCTTCCACCACCCGCAGCCGCTCCACCCTCCTTATCTCATACCCCTGCACCGCGACCTCCCGCTCCACCGCCGCCGTCAGGTAGAAAAGAAGTCCGAGATGGCTGTCGTCGATTTTCAACGCAAGGTGGACGTGGTTGAGGTGGGCACGCCGCAGCGACTCTTTGCGCCCGTAGGCCAGGGTGCCTGACAGGCGGCCGCCTCCCGTGCCGGTCTGCAAGTCGATGTAGTCGGCCAGCCTGCCCGGGGTCGGCGGCAGCGTCACTCCCTCCATCCAGGCGAAATCACGCCAGTAGCGCTCGATCGCCTTGAGTAGGGCTCGAGCCACCCGCCGGTGATCCACCTGGGCGACCTGGTGGAAAACGTCCACATGGATCACCTCTCCGGCACGCTGGCGGCGATAGAATATGCGTCCGGCATCGCCGCCCGCCAGGACCTGGACCTCTCCGGGTTGGGCCGGCGAGATGGCATGCACCTGCCGGCTCACCACCGTGGTCTGACCTAGGCATACGCCCTGTCCCCGTTGCAGAAGCGCCGGAAGTTGCCGGGAGACGCTTCGGAGGGTCTCCAGCTGCCGGCCGGTGAACTGGGCGGCGCCCCCGGCGGGGGGTTCGGGCTTCATGGCGCGGGGTCGGGGAACCGCACCATTTCGTCGGGTCCTAGCTCGACGAGCGGCCTCGCCGGCAAGGGGGGTGCGAACGGCGCCACCTGTAGGGGGTCGGCGACCTGCCCTGGCAGGGTCATTCCCCTGCCACGTCCCGGCCGCTCGACCATCCCGCGGGCGGCGCCCGGCGATTCCGCGCCCGCCCAGCCCGAGGTCCTTCCATGAGGAGCACGGTGTTCGGTGTCCTTGGCCGGCCTTCCCTCGAAGCCTCGCCGGAGCCGCTCAAACAGGCCCGCCCAGGGTCGGGCAAACTGGTCGCGGGCGGCCGCCGGCGGCGCGGCTGGTTCGCAACCCGTCTGCTTGCCCGCCACCGTGCTTTGCTCCTCGGGCGCCTGTCCGCCGGCGGGAGGCTGTTCGGAGGTCGATCGGTTCTCCCACTCCTCCAGGTGTTTCATGATCTCGGTGACGGTGGCCAGGTCCGCGCGGTGGTGAAGGGCCAGCGGCGTGACGGCCAGCACGTCGCGCAAGGCCACCCGGTCGCGCCCTTCCAGGGCGCCGTGGGTCCTCGCCCCCAGCTGGATGGCCTCCACCGAGCGCAGGCTCTCCAGGCTGAAGTCAACGTACAGGCTGGCCACCAACCGCTGCAGCAGCCCGGACACGCTGATGCGGCGGAAGCGGTCGAGCAACTCCTCCCATGTCGGCCCCGGCTCCGGACAGGGCGGATGCGCCCGTTCATCCCGTCGGGCCAGGATCTCCGCCACCACCTCAACGCGCCCGGGGCGGGCCATGGCCACGACGAAGTCGAAGCGGTCCGACAACTGCTTACGGATATCTTCGAGCGGTCCCGGATCCTCGTCGGGGTTGGAGGCCGCCCACACCGCGATATTGACGGGCAGTTCCACCCGGGGCAGGCCGGTCTCCTCGATCTGGATGCGGCCGGGCCGCGTGCCCATCACGTCCAGCAGTACGTCGGCCAACTCCGGGGCGGTGTCAGCCAGCCGGTTGATCTCGTCGACGAAGATGATGCCGCGATGGGCCTGAGGGATGGACCCGGGCAAAAGCGCCGCCTCCGGCCGTGTGGGGTCGGTCAGGCGCGCCAGATCGACGCTTCCCACTACCGTGCCCACCTTGGCCGACTGCGAGATCTCCACGAAGGGCATGGGCACCCACTCCGTCTCCCACGGGCCGCGATCCCGGTGCAGCGGACAGTGAGGGGCGTCCGGGTCGCAGTTGTACAGGCAACCTCGGATGCGGCGGATGCGGGGAAGCACGTGACGGGCAGCCCGCAGGATGGTGGTCTTGCCGGTGCCCCGCAAGCCCTCGGCGTGCACGTGCAATGGGGATCCCGCCAGGGTGGCGAGGATCGACATCTCTACCGCCCGGAACAGCGAAGCGTTGCCGTCATGCCTGACCAGACCGGGTGAGAAGCGCAAGGTTTGCCTCCGGCGGAGCGTTGCCACGGCTATTGTTTCCTCGCCTCGAGGACCCGATTCCAGCCGAGATCTGCCATCGGCTACCGGCGAGCTACAGGCGGACCAGCAAGGCAAGCCCGACCGGTCGCGGCTTCAGGGCCTGGCGTAGCACGTGCCGCGAGGTGCGCGGGGGCCACAGCCGCCCGCTCGTCCCCCGCTCCACCACCGCCGCCTTGTCCACCGGTATGTCTTCACGCCGCGGCCATACCTCGATGGCCTCGCTGCCGTAGTCCACCAGGTACGCCGGGACCAAACGACAACCCAGGCCGAGCAGCGCCCGCACCCGGTGGTGGCCGTCCAGGATCACCAGGCTGCGATGGTCCACCAGCACCGGTTCCCGCAGGTAACCGTCCTGGCCGATCTCCTCGAGCAGCCGGGTCAGCCGCTCCTCCTCCACCTGCTCGTGGGGCAGCAAGGCCCCCCCTTCGATCAGGGCGAAGCAGGCCCGAATCACGCGTTGGACACTCCGGGCAGGCAGGAGACGGCCTGCGCGATGGCCTCCGCGGGATAGGCGTAGTCCTCGAGCTCCCCATCCAGATAGGACTGGTAGGCTCCCATGTCGAAATGGCCGTGGCCGCTGAGCCCGAAGAGGATGCAGGGCTCGCCCCCGGTCTTGGCCGCCTCGCAGGCGAGGTCGATGGCCACGCACACCGCGTGGGCCGACTCGGGAGCGGGCACGATGCCTTCGGCTTTCGCGAAGCGGACCGCCGCCTCAAAGACCGCGCGCTGCCCAACCGCCCGAGCCAGGACCTCGCCCCGGCTCACCAAGGCACTCACCATGGGCGCTGACCCGTGGTAACGCAGCCCTCCTGCGTGAATGCGGGGCGGGATGAAACGGTGCCCCAGCGTGTACATCCGGACCACCGGCGCCACGCCCGCGCTATCCCCGTAATCGTAGGCGTACACCCCTCGGGTCAGCGTCGGGCAGGCGGCCGGTTCCACGGCGATGATCTGCGGACGCCGCGCCTCCAGGCCGATGAAGGGGAAGGCCAGTCCGGCGAAGTTGCTGCCGCCGCCGAAGCAACCGATCACGAAGTCGGGATGGTCCCCTGCCAGCTCCAGCTGGCGCCTGGCCTCCAGCCCGATCACCGTCTGGTGCATCAGCACGTGGTTCAGCACGCTACCCAGCGCGTAGCGGGTGCCGGGGTCGGCCATCGCCTCCTCCACCGCCTCACTGATGGCGATGCCCAAGCTGCCGGGCGATGCGGCATCCCGGGCCAGCACCTCCCGACCCGCCGCGGTGCGCGGGCTGGGGCTGGGTACCACCTGGGCGCCGTACGTCCGCATCAGCGCCTTCCGGTATGGCTTCTGATCGTAGCTTACCCTGACCATGTACACCGTGCACTCCAGGCCGAAAAAGGCACAACCCAGGGCCAGCGCCGACCCCCATTGCCCGGCTCCCGTCTCCGTGGTAAGGCGACGGGTGCCGTCCCGGCGGTTGTAGTACGCCTGGGCCACCGCGGTGTTGGGCTTGTGGCTGCCCGCCGGGCTTACCCCCTCGTACTTGTAGTACAGCCGGGCACCGGTGCCGAGCTCGCGCTCCAGCCGCCTGGCGCGCACCAGCGGCGTGGGCCTCCACAGCCGGTACACGTCCAGCACCTCGCCGGGGATGTCGATGAAGCGCTGCCGCGTCATCTCCTGCTCGATGAGAGAAGGCGGGAAAAGCGCGGCCAGATCGTCCGGCCCCAGCGGCTCGAACGTCCGCGGATGTAGCGGAGGGGCAAGCGCAAGCTCAAGGTCCGCCCCCAGGTTGTACCATGCCGTTGGGATCTCACTTTCCGCCAGCGGGAACTTGGTGCTCTCTTTCACCGCGTCGACCTCCTTTCAGGATGCAGAAAACCCGCCCCCTGTGGGGACGGGTTTTCGACCGTGGTGCCACCCCGCTCAAGTGCCGGACGGATCCGCCTTCCGCCTGCCTCGCTCCTGGGGTACGGGGCCCCTACGGCGGAACGGGCCCTTATACCCTCTCCCGATAACGGAGGAATCCGGCCTGACCTACTCGGCGGCAGCCTTTGGGCCGGCAGCTCCCGGGCCCATTCGCGCGCTCTTCCCGGCGTCGGGCTCCCACCATCCCCGACTCGCTGCGCCGGCAGGGCTGCGGCTACTAGTCCCGTTCCCAGCCTGTGGATTATGTGATTGGAACCAATCTACACCGGCGGCGGCCGGACGTCAAGAGGAATCCGGTTGCGCACCGAGATGGTGGCCGTGCGGCCCAAGGAGAGTGGCCCGGCCAAGATACAGCGCCGGGTGACCGAGGTGGTGGGAATCGAGGACTGCCAAATCTTTGGAGACGAGCCGGCCCTGGTGCTGCTGACCAATGGCCCGGTGAGCGGCCCCCCTGGCCGTTCTGGATGCCTACGATCAGCGCAGCCGCATCGAGAACCAGGGGAACCCTCAGCCCCACGCTCCACCCTGAGCCCCCTGCCCTGAAGAAAGACGCAGGGTACCGGTATTAACAATCAAGCCGCCAAGTCCCCTGGCGACTCTTCACCGCCCGCAAGCCCGATTGCTTCCGCAATACCCCGTGGCACGCTACCTTCAAAACCATAATCCAGGCCCACACGTATCCTCTCGAGTTCCCGGATTCCGATCGCACGCACACAGGGGGCTAGCCGGCCGCTATATCGAAACCTCAGGTCCTGAATGGTGATGGTGATCGCGCACCATTGACAGCTCGCCGGGCACGAGTACAATAGCTTTGGGAAACTGTATCAACCTATTACTACAGTATAACAACGGTGGACCCCGCAGGTTGCCGGCTGACCCGCCGGAAGCCCCGGGGATTAAGACGGGGGAGGCTCTTGGGTATGAAGATCTACCGCGCGGCGCCGTCACAGGGTTCGATCTGGATCGGCGCCATGGCCCTGCTGATGATCGGGCTGGCCGCACTCGGGCTGGTCCTCCCCGCCGGGACCTGGCTGGGACCGGCGATGGCCCTGCTCTTTGGCTTCTTTGCCCTGTTCTCGGCCCTGCTGGCCGCATGGCTTCCCGGCATGCGGTACGAGCTGGGCCAGGAGGATCTGACCCTGCGCTTTGGGCCCTTCCGCTGGGTGATCCCGCTGGCGGACATCCGGGAGGTGACCAGGCGCGACCTGGTCCTCAACCCCATCTCCAGCGTACGGGGGCCCGGGTACGCGCTCTTCCGGGTTCCCTACGCCGATGTGGGCACGGTCACCATGTGCGCCACCCGATCGCTGCAGGACATAATCCTCATCACCACCGGCCGGCGCAAGTACGGGATTACGCCCCTGGACGCGGAGGGTTTCCTGCGCGAGCTCACCGGCCGGCTGGAGCGGACCTGAGCGGTGGTTCCCGCTCACCTGGCGACCGCCATCACCGCCGTGCTGGTGGCGGCCTTCTGGTTCGCGCTGTACCGCCTCATGGCGGGAAGCGAGCGCCGGCTGGCGTGGACGGCCCTGCTCACCGTCCCCCTCAGCCTGGTGGTCAATCTCTGGGTGAAGGCGCCGGTCTACCGGGCGGTGGCGAGCGTCGCGGGCGTGGCCCCGGAGGCCGCACTGGCCGCGCTGCCCCTCTGGTTCCTGGCTTTCCGGCTGTTGCTGCCGCCGGTGACCGAAGAAGCCGTCAAGGTGTTGCCGCTGCTGGCCCGGACCCTGCGGGCCCGCCTGGGCGACGGCCGGGCCGCCCTTTGGCTGGGCATGTACCTGGGTCTCGGGTTCGGCATCGGTGAGATCGGCTACCTCGGCTGGCGCCTGGGTGAGGTGCCGGCCCTGGCCGGCTACCCGGTCTGGATGTACTACGGGTTCCTGACCGAGCGGCTGCTGGCCACCTTTGGCCACGGCGTCATGACGGCGGTGACGCTGACCGGCGCCAGGAGCGGGGCCCGGGGCGCCACTGCGGGCTACCTGGCGGCGGTGGGCCTGCACGCCCTGGGCAACCTGGGTGCCCTGCTCGGGAAGATGGGGACCATCGGACCGGCGGCGACCCAGGCCACGGTGATCGCCGCCTTCCTTCTCCTGGTGCTGGTGTTCCTGCGCTTGCACGGGCGGTCCGCCCGGGGCCGGCCGGCGGAGCAGCAGGTATACTTCCGCCGGCCGCAGGACCCCGGTCCCGGCTGAAGGTGGATCCCGTGGCCCCCGCCTACATCATGGCCATCATCACCACCGGCATCGCGGCCGCGGCCTGGCTGGGTCTTGTGCACGCCATGGCCGGGCGTCACCGCCGTCTGGCCTGGCTTGCGGCCGCCACCTTGCCTCTCAGTTTCGCCGTGAATGACTGGGTGAAGCGGCCGCTGCTGGTGGGTGTGGCGCGATGGGCGGGGGTCGAGCGGCCGGCGGAGGCTCCCTTCTGGTTCGCCGTCCTGGTACTGTTCACAGCTCCCGTCACCGAGGAAGCAGTCAAGGCGCTGCCACTGCTCTCCGGCCGGTTGCGCGCCGCCCTGAACGAGACCGGTGCCGCCCTGTGGGCGGGGATGGCCCTGGGAGCCGGTTTCGGCCTCAGCGAGATCTGGTGGATCGCCCGGGGCATCGCCCGGTCGCCGGCCCTCGCCAGCTATCCTCTTTGGGCCTACACCGGCTTCCTGGGCGAGAGGGTGGCGGTCACCTTCGCCCACGCGGTGATGACCGCGGTGACGGCAACCGGCCTGGTGCAGGGCCAGGCTGCGAGGGGCTACCTGGCGGCCGTGGGCCTGCACGCGCTGCTGAACCTGGAGGCGCTGCTCGGCCGGATGGGACTCCTGGATGACACCCTGGCCTCCCTCTGGATCGCCGTACCACTGGCCGTCCTCACGACCGTATTCAGCCGCCTGTGCCGGGCGGCGCGGGCCGGAGAAGAGCCTCCGGAGGCGGTCATCTTCCGCCGTGATCCTTCCTGATCCAGACATAACGGGACAAGCCCGGATAGTCGTGGAGCCAAGTCGCGATCCCAAAACTCCTGTAGCAGGTCAGTAACTGGCAGGGTTGATCACGCGGGACGTCGAGCGACCCACGCCCGAGGAGCCGCCCCGCATTCGTCCCTTGTGGCCGCTGTTGGCCTTCCCTCTTGACTCTGGGGAAGAGCACGTCCCAAGAGGTCCGAGACCCACATGATCTACCGCCGAAGCCACCACAGTCGAGGCCTTATGACCTCTATGTAGAAGTCGGTGCCGTGTGGCGTGACCTTGACGTCGGAGTATGGGATACCGAATAGTGTGTGGGCTCTCACGACAAACGTATCATGAGACTCGTCAGAGGATAGCAGCCGGAGCTTGGTGATCAAGAGGCGCTCGAGAGGGTTGGAGAAGTGGTGACTGACACCAACCAGCGCTTCCACCCCGATTTGCCGCTTACCCTCCGGCAAGTGTGCCGTCTCACGCTTTTGTGACCGAGTTGTCTCGGATTGAGATAACTCTTTC
>DYFO01000036.1 GCA_020725145.1 Symbiobacterium thermophilum | reverse complement strand
GTTGAACATGCAGTTCCTCCCGCGGGTTCACGAAATGCCGACGCCCACCCGGGGCTGTCGGGCCGGGCACCCGCCGTGCTATAATACAGTCGATCTCCAAAGTCCTTTCCCCTCCGGGGGAAGGTGCTCGGGCGATGACGGAGCAACGGCAACCGGAACGGGCCGCCCCAGAGAGGCTGTGGACGGTGCGAACAGCCGACGGCGACCGGTTTGGCTTACCCTCCAGAGCCTCACGGCCCAAAGGGAGCGCCCCGGCAGGCGCAGGCTCCGAGTAGGCCGTGGCGTCCGCGCCCGTTAAGCGCATGGAGAGGGCCCGGCCGGCCGGGTCAACCAGGGTGGTACCGCGAAAGGAACGGCCCCTTCGTCCCTGGGGACGGAGGGGCGTGTCGTTTCCCGGGGAGGGACGAGCATGCGCCGAACGATCGAACCCCGCGAACAGCTCGAGATCCTGCTGCGGGGAACCGTCCAGGTCATAACGCCCGAAGAGCTCGGGGATCGCATCGAGCGCGCGGCACGCGACGGAAGACCGCTCAAGGTGAAGCTGGGGGCAGATCCCACCGCTCCCGACATCCACCTCGGACACGCCGTGGTGCTGCGCAAGCTCCGGCAGTTCCAGGACCTGGGCCACGAGGTCTACTTCGTGGTGGGGGATTTCACCGGGCGCATTGGCGATCCGAGCGGTCGCTCGCAGACCCGCCCGGTGCTCACCGAGGAGCAGGTCCGACGTAATGCCCGCACCTACGAGCGGCAGATCCTCAAGATCCTCGACCCCGCACGCACCCATGTGGTGTTCAACCACGACTGGCTGAGTCGCATGTCCTTCGCCGACGTCCTGCAGCTGGCCTCACGCTACACACTGGCCCGCATGCTGGAACGCGATGATTACGGTCGCCGGTTCAAGGCGCAGATACCCGTGTTCATCCACGAACTGCTCTATCCGCTGGCCCAGGCCTACGACTCCGTTCACCTCGCCGCGGACGTTGAGATCGGAGGCTCCGACCAGACCTTCAACTTCGTGGCCACCCGCGAGATCATGCGGGAGTACGGGCTGGCCCCGCAGGTGGTGATGACCCTGCCTCTGCTTGAGGGCACCGACGGGGTGGAGAAGATGTCCAAGAGCCTCGGCAACCACGTGGGCATCGACGATCCGCCGGCCGAGATGTTCGGCCGCCTGATGTCCATCCCCGACCCGCTCATCCCGAGGTACTTCGAGCTGTGTACGGAGGTCCCGCCCGAGGAGATCGAGACGATGCGTCAGGCCATGGCCGGGGGGAAGCTCAACCCCCGGGACGCAAAGGCACGCCTGGCACAAGAGGTGGTGAGGCTGTACCACGGCGAAAAGGCCGCGATTGACGCGGCGGCCGAGTTCGAGGCGGTGTTCCGCCGGGGCGAGCTCCCATCCGAGGTGCCCGATGTGGTCGTGGCCGCCTCGGAGATGCCGCGGGGCCGGATCGCGCTGGCCAGGCTGCTGGTAGTTGCGGGGCTGGCCACGAGCGCCTCGGAGGCGCGCCGCCTGGTGGAACAGGGTGGCGTGCGCATCGACGGCCGGCCGGCTGAGGACCCGTGGATGGTGGTGGCGCCATCCGACGGCATGGTGCTGAGGGTCGGCAAACGGCGCGCGGCCCGGCTGCGCCTGGAGACAGGCACCTCCCGGGACGTCCGACCCATATGATGGCCAGGCGATACGATCGCTTGTGGAGGTGGCGGCCGTGCTCCGTTTCCGGCGCTGGCTGGCCCGGCGTCGGGTCGCCCGGTACCGCCGTTCCGTGGCCCCGCCGGCGCGGCCTCCCTCGGCCGGTCTTTGCCTGGCGGCGCTGCTCCTCTTGCTGGCCGCGGCCCTCGTGCTGCTGGAATGGACCATTCGTCCCACGCTGCATCTTCTGGCGGAGGCGCGCATCACCAACATCGCCATGGAGGCCATGTACCGGGTCGTCCAGAAGCGGACGTCAACCCTGTCGTACCGGGAGCTCATCCATCTTGAGAAGGACGATCGCGGCCGCATCACCGTGATGCAGCCCAACACCACCGCCATCAACGAGCTGGCCGCCTCCACCACCCTGGCCATCCAGCAAGAGCTGGAACGGCTGAGCGCGGCTACCGTGGGCATTCCCCTCGGGCAGGTGATGGGGAGCAAGCTCTTTGCCAACTACGGTCCACGCATACCGATTCGCCTGACGCCTACCGCCATCCCGGTGGTCAACGTGCGTGAGTCTATGGAGCAGGCCGGCATCAACCAGACCAAGCACACGCTGTACGTTGAGGTGGCCGTGACCATGAAGGTGGTCATGCCGCTGCTTTCTACCGGGGTTGAGCTGCGCAACAGCTTCCCCATCGCCCAGACGGTGCTGCTGGGCGAGGTCCCCCAGACCTACCTCCAACTCGACATACCGGGTTCGGGGCGGTGAACGCCCGGCAGCATCCTCCCGATACCCATCAGTAGCTGCCCGAGGGCCGCGGCGAGCATCACCGGTGGCCAGGCCGCAGGGGCAAGGGGATGGGTTCGGAAGACCGGCTGTAGCACGGGCAGGTAAATGACGGCCAGCAGCATCGCCGCCGAGCAGGCGGTGGCGCCCACCAGGTAGGGGTTTGTCACAATGCCGGCGCGCGTTTCGGATTGGCAGTCAAAGGCGTGCAGCAGCTGGGCCAGCACCAGGGTGGCCAGGCACATGGTCCGCGCGACCTCGAGGTTTGCGGGTGCAAGGTGACGTCCAAAGAGGAAGGCGCCGAGGGCGCCCAGACCGATGATGAGCCCGCGTCCGATGATCCGCGTTCCCAGGCCGCGGGCGAAGACGCTCTCGCGCGGATGGCGAGGAGGACGCTCCGCTATGTCGGCGGCCGCGGGACCCAGCCCCAGGGCGATGGCGGGGAGGCCGTCGGTGACCAGGTTGACCCAGAGGATCTGGACCGGCAGCAGGGGAAGCGGCTGGCCGAGCAAGGCGCCCAGCAACATCAGCAGGATCTCCCCGGTGTTGCAGGAAAGAAGATAGCGCACGAACCTCCGAACGTTGTCGTATACCGCCCGTCCCTCTACCACCGCCGCGACGATGGTGGCGAAGTTATCGTCGGCGAGCACCATGTCGGCCGCCTCACGCGTGACGTCGGTACCCGTCTGGCCCATGGCCACCCCGATGTCTGCCTCCCGCAATGCCGGCGCATCGTTGATGCCATCACCGGTCATGGCCACCACCTGCCCGCGAGCCCGCAACGCGCGGACGATCCGCAGCTTGTGGACGGGGGCGACCCGGGCGAAAACCTGAGTCTGACGGACTGCCCGGACAAGCTCGCGGTCGTCCATTACGTCGAGTTGAAGGCCCGTGAGCACGGGGTCTTCCTCCCCCGCCAGGCCCAGCTCGCGGGCGACGGCCCGCGCGGTGGAAGGATGATCCCCGGTTACCATGATCACCCGAATGCCGGCGCGGCGGCAGATGCCAAGCGCCTCGGCCGCCTCGGGACGGGGCGGGTCGGCGATCCCCGCCAGCGCCAGCAGGCACAGGTCCAGTTCCGCATCGGACGCCTCCCCGGGCACCGCAGGCAGCACCCGGTACGCCAGCGCCAGTACGCGCAGGCCACGGGCCGCCATTTCCTCCGCACGGCCGAGGAGGTGAGCACGGCATCTTTTCTCCAGCATCACCGGCCCACCGTCATGCCAGTGGCTCGAGCACAGACCCAGCACGGTGTCGGGTGCGCCCTTGGCGAGCAGAAGGTACTCCCCGGGCAGGGCCCCCAGTGGATCCAGCTGTCCTCTCGCGGTAACCTCGTGCACCGTGGACATCCGGCGACGTTCGGGCTCGAACGGTATCTCCAGCCGGCGCGGGTAGAGGTGTTCGAGCCGGTGACGGTCAAGGCCCGCCCGCGCGGCCGCGACCACCAGGGCGGCTTCGGTAGGATCGCCCTGTGGTCGACGGGCCCCCGGCTCCACTCGGGCGTTGGAGCACAGCAGGCCGACCACCAGCGCCAGCGGTGCCGGGCCGTCCAGCTCACGCAGGGTCATCGCGTTTTCGGTGAGCGTGCCGGTCTTGTCCGCGCAGATTACGGTGGCACAGCCCAGGGTCTCGACGGCCGGCAAACGACGTACGATGGCATGCCGGTGGGCCATGCGCTGCACCCCGACCGCCAGGGCGATGGTGACCACCGCGGGGAGGCCTTCGGGGATGGCGGCCACCGCCAGGCTGACCCCGGTGAGGAACATGTGAGGGAAAGGCTCGCCGCGCCGTAGTCCTGCCATCACGACGAGCGCGCACACCGTAAGACAGGCCATCACCAGCACCCGACCGAGCTCCTCGAGGCGGCGTTCCAGCGGGGTTGGCTCGGGAGGCCCGGGGCGAAGCATCCCCGCGATCTGGCCGAGCTCGCTTTGCATGCCGGTGGCCACCACCACCCCTCTGCCCCTTCCCCGGGTGACGGTGGTACCGGCGTACAGGAGGTTCCGCCGGTCGGCCAGGAGGGCGCCCGGTGGCAGCACGAGGTCTGCCCGTTTCTCCACCGGGGTTGACTCACCGGTCAACGGCGACTCGTCGGCTTCCAGCGCGAAGCTCTCCAGCAGCCTGATATCGGCGGGGACGCGGTCTCCTGCCTCCAAGAGCACGAGATCACCGGGAACCAGGTTCTCGGCGGACACCACCTGCACGCGGCCGTCCCGCACCACGCGGGCGGACGGCGCGGCCAGGTCGGCCAGTGCCTGGAGCGCCCTCTCCGCACGGTAGCCCTGAACCGCTCCCAGCACGCCGTTCAACAGCACGATGGCGAGGATGGTGAGGGTGTCCGCCACTTCGCCCAGGGCGAGCGAGATGCCCGCGGCGACGAGCAGCACCAGCACCATGAGGTTGGTGAACTGGGCGGCGAAGATGTGTGCGAAGCTCGGTCCGGACGGCTCGGCCAGACGGTTCGGGCCGTAACGACGGGCCCGGGCGGCGGCCGCCGCCGCCCCCAGGCCGCAGGCGGCATCCGTCTCCAGCACGGCCGGTACATCGCCGGGGAGAAGGGCGTGCCAGGGCCGGCGGGGCACGTTGTCGCCTGGGGGCACCGAAGCCCACCTCCTTGCGGGTGGGACCCGTACACGGTATGTCCTTGACCCCGGGAGCATGCGGTACTTGATATGGGCGGGCCCTTCCTTTACACTTGTAATAGTTGAACAAGCATAGAAAGGAGGCGAGAGCCATGTCCGCCGAATACTGCGATGAGTTGGCCGCCGATCGCGAACGCGTGGCCAGGGCCAAAGAGCGGCCTGCTCCCCCGCCCGAACTGGCCGAACTGTTCCGGACCCTGGGCGATCACACCCGCGTTCATATCGCCTCGGCGTTGGCGGCCGAGGAGCTCTGCGTGTGTGACCTCGCCGAGCTGGTTGGGCTCAGCGTCTCGTGCGTCTCGCACCACCTGAGGCTGCTGCGGGCCATGGGCCTGGTCCGATACCGCCGGAGCGGCCGCAAGGTCTTTTACGCGCTGGACGACGAGCATGTGCGGGCCATCTTGCGGGAGGGGCTTGGACACGTGCTCGGGTGCCGCGGCAGAGGTGATCGCGGTTGAAGGCCGTTTCCTGTTCGGGCTGCGCCGAACGCCAAGCCGCGCCACGCCCGCTTGATACCATCGCCTCGGGTGTGCTGGTGGCGGCCGGCCTGGTGGCCGGCCGGTGGCTGGGGACGCCGCTCCTCGCCCGTCTGCTGCTCGGTGCGGCGATGCTGGCAGGCGGGGCACGGGTGCTCCCGCGGGGTCTTGCCGCCTTGCGGCGACTTGACGCCGACATCCACGGGCTGGTCACGCTGGCGGCCGCAGGAGCCGTGGCCATCGGCCAGTGGGAGGAGGGGGCGCTGGTGGTGTTCCTCTTCTCGCTGGGCCAGGCGCTTGAAGAGGCCAGCCTGGTCCGGACGCGGCGCGCGCTGGCTTCGCTGATCGACATGGCTCCCCGCCGGCCTCTTGCGTGGAGGGACGGCGCTTTCCGCCCGGTGGAAGTGGACGCGGTCCGGCCCGGCGATCGCCTGCTCGTGCGGCCGGGTGAGCGCGTGCCGGTCGACGGGCAGGTGGTGGCGGGCAGTTCGTGGCTGGACGAATCCTGCCTCACCGGCGAGCCGTTCCCCCGTGCGGCGTCCCCGGGCGAGGCCGTGCGCGCGGGCGCGCTCAACCGGCAGGGAGTGCTGGAAGTGGTGGCCACCTCCGGCTTCCGCGAGACCACCTTCGCCCGCATCATCTACCTCGTAGAACAGGCGCAGGCCCAGAAGGCCCCCTCGCAGCGGATCGTCGACCGCTTCGCCGCCCGGTACACCCCGCTGGTGGTGGCGCTGGCGGTGGCGACGGCGACCCTGCCGCCGCTCGTCCGGGGAGAACCCATGGTTCCCTGGCTGTATCGGGCTCTGGCCTTCCTGCTGCTGGCCTGTCCCTGCGCACTGGTCATCGCCACGCCGGTAGCGGTGGTCTCCGCCATCGCGCAGGCCGCGCGCTCCGGCATTCTCATCAAGGGGGGCCGGGCCCTCGAGACGCTGGGACGGGTACGTGCGGTGGCCATCGACAAGACGGGGACGCTGACCGAGGGCCGTCCGAGGGTGTCCGGGGTGTATCCGGCCGCGGGGTGGTCAGGTCGCGCGCTGCTCGCGCTGGCGGCCGCGGTGGAGGCGGGATCGGAGCACCCGCTCGGTGCGGCGATGCGGCGGGCGGCGGACGAGGAAGCCGTCGACGTGCCGCAGGCGACCGGGTTTGAGGCTCTGCCCGGGCGCGGGGCACGGGCGGTGGTGCAGGGTGCCATCTGCCACGTCATGCGCCCCGACCTGCTCGACGCCGGCGCCCTCGAGCCCGAGCTGCAGGCGGCGGTGGCCCGAAGCCCGACGGCGGTCGTGGTAACCCGGGGCCGGGAGGTAGCCGGGGTGATCGCGTTTCACGACGCCGTGCGGCACGAGGCCGCGCAGGTGGTCACGGCCCTGCGCGGGATGGGGGTGCACACGGTGGTGGTGCTGTCCGGCGACAGCCCACAGGCGGCCGCCGAGGCCGCTAGGGCCGTGGGGGCAGACGCGGGCGAGGGAAGCCTGGGTCCCGAAGACAAGGCCCTGCGCGTGCGCGGGCTGAGTGTGCGGTCGGGCACTGTAGCCATGGTGGGCGACGGTATCAACGACGCCCCGGCGCTGGCCGCAGCCGACGTGGGCATCGCCATGGGAGCGGGAGCGACCGACGTCGCGCTGGAAACCGCGGACGTGGCCCTACTGGGGACCGGCCTCGGTGGGGTGGTGTCCGCCATCGCGCTGGGAAGGCGGGCGTCGCGGGTGGTGGTCCAGAACGTGGTACTTGCCGTCGGTACCAAGCTGGTTTTGCTCGCGCTCGCCGTCCCCGGTTGGCTTACCCTGTGGCTGGCGGTGCTGGGAGACTCCGGCGTTGCCCTGGGGGTGATCCTTAACTCGCTACGCCTTCTCGGACGTCGTCAGCCGACGGTGCGGCAGGAGCCGGGCCTGCGGCCGGGGAACCCTGCGGGCGAAACCTGTAGGGAAACGGTGGCCGAAGCTCCGCGATGGACGGGTTAAGCAGGCTCCGGAAGATCGTCCGGGAGATGGACTCCGTGCTGGTCGCATACTCCGGTGGGGTCGACTCAACCCTGCTGGTAGCGGTGGCCGCTGCGGCCCTCGGGTCACGGGTGGTGGCCGCCACCGCCGTTTCGCCGCTTCACCCCGAGGAGGACCTCGAGATGGCCCGGTGCGTGACCGCCCGGTTGGGGCTGCGTCACCTGGAGGTACCCGGTGCCGAGCTAGACGCGCCGGCCTTCCGGGCCAACCTTCCCGACCGGTGCTACCACTGCAAGCGGGCCCTGTTCGAGCGGCTTGGGTTCCTGGCCCAGGACCTGGGGCTGGTTTGGGTGGCCGACGGCTCGACGCTCTCGGACCTTGACGACTTCCGTCCGGGAATCAGGGCGTGCCGTGAGCTGGGGGTGCGCAGTCCCCTGCAGGAGGCGGGCCTGACCGCGGACGATGTCCGGGAGCTGTCGCGCGGGCTGGGGCTGGAGGGCTGGGATCGACCGGCAGGTTCCTGCCTTGCCAGCAGGTTCCCGTACGGGCAACCCGTGACCCGCGAGGGTCTGGGGCAGGTGGCGGCCGCCGAGAGACACCTGCGGTCGCTGGGATTCCGGCAGGTCAGAGTCCGTCACCATGGGGGGCTGGCCAGCCTGGAGGTGGGGGCCGGGGAGCTTGCGCTGCTGCTCGGATGCCGCGAGCAGGTGGTGCCGCGGCTACGGGAGCTCGGTTACGTTTGGGTGACGATGGATCTAATGGGGTACCGCACCGGTAGCCTTAACGCAGCCCTCGACGATGTGAAAAGAGGTGCTCGACAGGATGGGTGAGAGGTTCGACGCGGCGAGCGTCGCTTCCCGGCTTGCGCGGTGGATTCGCCGGAGCGTAGACCGGGCAGGAGCCTGCGGCGTGGTCTTCGGACTGAGCGGAGGGGTGGACTCGGCGGTGGTGGCAGCCTTGGCCCGCCGTGCCTGCCCCGGCGCCGCGCTGGCGTTGATCCTCCCCTGCGAGAGTGATCCCGCCGACCGGGAGCTGGCGGAACTGGTGGCCAGCAGGCTGGAGGTGCCCGCCCGGGTGGTGGACCTTACCTCGACTTACCGGACGCTGCTCGCGGCTACGGGAGAGGAAGGTTCCCGCCTTGCACGGGGAAACCTGAAGGCCAGGCTGCGGATGGCAACCTGGTACTTCTTCGCCAACCAGTTCAACTACCTGGTGCTGGGGGGCGGCAACCGCAGCGAGCTGGAGACCGGGTACTTCACGAAGTACGGTGACGGGGGTGCGGACCTTCTACCTCTGGGCAGGCTGGTCAAAACTCAGGTCTACGCGCTTGCCGGTTACCTGGGAGTGCCCGAAGCGGTGCTGAAACGCGCACCCACGGCCGGGTTATGGGCCGGCCAGACCGACGAGGCAGAGATGGGCCTGACCTACCGGGAGTTGGATGCCTACCTGCTCACGGGCGAGGGCCCGGAAGCGGTGCGCGAGCGGGTGGAACGCATGCGGAGGGCCTCCCGTCACAAGCGTTGTCCCCCGTTGCGACCCCGATGGTAGGGGCTTGGTCAAGAACGGTTATGCGGACCTCCTTGTGGAGGTGAAGGGACATTGCTGACACGTTTGGTAGTTAGGAACTTCAAACGGTTTCAGGAGCTCGACATTGAGCTCGGCAATCCAGTTGTGCTTATCGGTCCGAACAACTCCGGTAAGACCACCATCTTGCAGGCACTTGCTTTGTGGGAGATCGGGGTCAAGCGTTGGATACACAAAAGAGGCAACAAGCCGCCCGAAAGGCGGCCAGGGGTCACCATCAACCGCAGGGACTTGATAGCGCTTCCCGTCCCCGACACCAACCTGTTGTGGCACGGTCTGCGCGTCCGTGCTTCGCAGCGTTGCCCAGGCGGGTCGCGCACGCAGAACGTGCGGGTAGACATCCTCGTCGAAGGCGTGTTAGGCAAAGAGCAGTGGCAGTGCGGGTTGGAGTTCGACTATGCCAACGAGGAGTCGCTGTACTGCCGCCCGTTGCGGAGGCCGTCGGGGGAGAGAATGGCGGTACCTCGCGCGGCTGCCGATGTCCGGATCGCGTACCTTACTCCGATGTCCGGGCTTGCGGCGCAGGAAGACCGTCTGGACCCGGGAGCCATTAACGTGCGGATCGGCGAAGGTCGCACGGCCGAGGTGCTGCGAAACCTCTGCTACCGCCTCCTGGAGTTCGATGGGGGCAACCGATGGAATACGTTGAAAAACAAGATAAGCAGCCTGTTCTACGGTACCGAACTGGAAGAACCCCGGTACATACAGGAGCGCGGTCAGATAACGCTGTGCTACCGGGAGCACGGAGTACGCATGGATCTTTCGTGCTCGGGGCGTGGTCTGCAGCAGACGCTCCTCCTCCTGGCCTTTCTGTACAGCAACCGCGGTGCAGTGCTCCTGGTTGACGAACCGGACGCTCACCTGGAGATTCTGCGTCAGCAACAGATCTACCAGGTGTTGACCGAGGTAGCTCGCGAACAGGGTAACCAGATAATAGCTGCCAGCCATTCTGAGGTTGTTCTGAATGAGGCAGCCGGCAGGGACGTAGTGATAGCACTCGTTGGCAAGCCCCACCGCATTGACGGTCGCGGTAGCCAGGTGAGCAAGGCGCTGAAAGAGATCGGTTTTGAGGATTACTACCGAGCCGAGCACAAAGGATGGGTTCTCTACCTTGAGGGCTCCACCGACCTTGCTATATTGCGGTCGCTGGCTAGAAAGCTAGGCCACCAGGCGCAGGTGAAGCTTGAGCGCGCGTTTGTGAAGTACGTCGGAAACGATATACAGAGAGCGCGTTCGCACTTCTTCGGTTTGAAGGAAGCCAAGCCAGACCTCGTGGGGATGGTGCTCCTCGACCATCAGGACCGGTTCGATCCCCGTACCGAGGGGGGCCTGGTAGAAGTCCTGTGGCAAAGACGGGAGATTGAGAATTACCTGTGCCATCGAGAGGTTCTCCTTGAATACGCAGCCGCTACAGCTCGACTCGGGATGGGCGAGTTGTTCGACAGGACCGAAGGCGATCGTAGAAGAGCGGTGATGGCCGAGTGCATTGAGGAGATTGAGAAGGCTCTGCATAAGCTCGGTAAGGATTCACCCTGGTCCGCAGGGCTTAAGGTCAGCGATGAATTTCTCACTCCTCTCTTTGCGGAGTTCTTCAAGCGCCTCGGGTTGCCCAACCTCATGCGCAAGAGCGACTTCCACGTCCTTGCCGACCACATGTCGGTGCAGCTCATTGATCCTGAGGTCGCGAATGTCTTTGATCAGCTTGTGGACGTTGCGGCCAGGGCAGCCCCTGCGATGGAGGAGCCCGAGCTGTGAGAGGGGGAGGGTGAGACGGTGGCCGGTCATTCCAAGTGGGCCAATATCAAGCGGCGCAAGGCTCAGGTTGACGACCAGAAGGGCCGGGTATTTTCGCGGCTCTCGCGGGAGATCATGGTCGCCGCCCGTGAGGGCGGGCCCAACCCCGACGCCAACCCGAGGCTCCGGGAGGCCATCCGCAAGGCGCGGGAGGCCAACCTGCCGGCGGATAACGTGCAGCGGGCCATCCTGAAGGGCACGGGCGAGCTGGAAGGTGTCGGGTTCGAGGAGTTTCTGTACGAGGGCTACGGGCCGGGCGGGGTCGCGGTGCTGGTGGAGATCGTGACCGACAACCGTCGACGTACCGCCGCGGCCATCCGCCATCTTTTCGGCAAGCACGGCGGCAGCCTCGGTGAGGCCGGGTGCGTCTCATGGATGTTCGAGAAGAAGGGTGTGCTTTTGGTGTCGCCGGCCGCCGACGAGGATGTCGTGCTGTTGACAGCCTTGGAGGCCGGAGCGCAGGACGTGAGCCGGTTGCCGGAGGGCTACGAGGTCGTCACCGACCCCCGGGACTTCGACCGCGTACGCTCGGCGCTGGAAGAAGCCGGGCTCGAGCTGTCGGAAGCCGAGATCACCATGGTGTCCCGTACCTCGGTGCGGCTGTCCGGCGAGGAGGCCCGCCGGGCCGTGGAGCTTCTGGAGGCGCTTGACGAGCACGAGGATGTCCAGCGGGTGCACGCCAACCTGGACGCCGAGGGGGAATGAGGGGGAAGCCGCATGATGTCGGCTTCCCCCGTTCGTGGACTCAGTCTCCCGCGGCACCGGGGCCGCTAGAGGCACCTGCCCAGGCCACACGGCCATGCTCCAGCGCCCGATACGCGGACAGGGCGAGGCCGAGCAAGGTCGTGTAGACCGGAACCAGCAAGCAACGCGCCAGAACGCGCGTCGGCAGCAGCAGGAACACGGTGCGGTTGAGCAGGACGGAAAGGAACATGGTCTGCAGCGTCATGGCGGTGATCATGTCGTTGAGCAGCACCGCTCCCAGCAGCTCGTTCCAGCGGTACGGTGGCCGGGCGTACAGCCTGATGATGAGCGGGGGCAAGATCCCGTGCAGGGCCGAGGTGAGAGTGAGCGGCGGGAAGTAGGGTCCGCCGAAGGGGTTGATGGGGTAGCCGATGAGGTCGGCCAGAGCGCCCACTGCGCCGCCGGCCACCGGCCCAAAGAGCAACCCGGCCAGGATGATGGGCACTTCACCGAAAGACAGCCGTAGCGCCCCCACACCGGCGATGGGGAGCATCAATCCGAAGAAGCGGGTGAGCACTACGCTGGTGGCGATGAGCAGGCTGAGATATGCGAGGAGTCGGACTCGGGACACACGCTTCACCTCCCTTCTCTTTGGCTGGCAGACGCCGCACCAAAGAGATGGGAGGCCCGAAGCCTCTTGTCCCTCAAGTGGCAGCGGATGCGGCACTCGCACCGCAGGCCGGATGGCCTTTCGTTTAGGGGCGACTTCCCATCCCCTAACACTTAACGCGCGGTGCCTACTCTGCCTTCGAGGACAAGTATAGCAGACGCCGCCTGCTCTTGAAAAGGATCTTGTCGATAGTTCGTCGGCCGACCGGTGATGCACGCCCCGCAGAACGCAGAGGCGGCACGGTCTGCCATATACAACGGGTCTCCCCGACGGGAGGCCAGGGAGGTGCCGTTTCATGTCATGGCTTCCCCGTCCGGCGGTCGCCCGGGGAGTCTACCCGCTGGCGCTGGCGGTGGTGTTCGCCATCGGTTGGGCGGCGCTGGCCCTTGCCAGCGGGCCCGGGGTCTGGACGCTACGCCCCGTGGAGCGCCTGACGGCTTCCGGGGTGGTGCATTCGATCACCGGTGATCTCGAACCGTCGGCAAGTGCGCCGATCACGTTGGAGGTTGAGCTCGCTCCCAACGCCCGCATCCGGCGACCGGGTACCGAGCCGGGTTACTGGCTGGTGAACCGGCCGGTGACCGGGACGGCCTCCATCGACTCGCCGCGGTTTGAGGCGCGGGCGCATCTGGGTGCCAGCCAGCTGCTGGTGGTGGCCAACCTTGGCTACTGGGTGCTGGTGCCCTTGAGCGCCGTTCTCTTCCTCGTGGCATCGTATTTCCTGGGCGGTCACCAGGAGGATCCGGAACGTCAGCTCGTCTTCGCACGCCTGGGGCTGGTGATCGTGGCGGTGCTGGCCGCCGTCCCCGGGCTTCCCGGTCTGCTCTGGGCCTTTAGCCGCTTCACGCGAGGTCTTCCGGGTCCGTGAAATCCGCATAGCTGCCGCCAGGCCCGGCGATGCTAGGAGCAGGTCGCCGGGTTGGGAGGAGAGCTGCGTGCGCGGATCGCGCCGCGCCGCGACGATAACGGCGGTGCTGCTGCTCGCGGCAGCCTTGACCGCCCTGGCCCTGGGGGTACGGGCAAGGCAGCCGGGAAGGCCGCCTCAAGTGCCGCCTGCCCCGCCCGTGCGGGCGGCGGTGGAAACGCTGCTTGGCGAGGCGCAAGTCACGTGGCGGGTGGAATACGAGGGCTGCGGTGCCAGCGAGGAGTTCACCACCACGTCCACGGGTATGGCGGGATGGACCCGCGATCGCCTGGCCGCGTGGCTGGCTCCGGGCTGGCAACTGGCCAGCTTTTCACCTGACGCTGTGCTCTTCGTCCGTTCGGTCGCCGGAGTGTGTCCGGAGATGCGGGTGTATCGCACCTTACGCCTACACGAGGGCGGGGTAGGTATCTTCCTCGGCCGCCCGCCGCATCTTCTGCTGGACAGGATCGCGGCGGTGGATCCGGCCGCGTTGCGGCCGGAGGATCGTCTCCGCCTGGAGAAGGGCATCGTGGTGGAGGGTGACGAGGCGGTCCTGCGTCTGCTGGAAGGGCTGGACAGCTGACTTGTAGGTTCCTTTCCGCAAGGAAGACTCCGCCTGCCCGTTGAACTAGGGAGGCGGAGGTTTTCGCCATGCTGGTCATGGGCGTGGATCCGGGAACGGCCCGAACCGGCTACGGTCTGGTGCGTTCCGTCGGGAGCCGCCTTGACGCGGTGACCCATGGCGTGGTCGAGACGCCTGCCGGTCTGCCCACCGCCGAGCGCCTCTCGATCATCTACCGCAACCTGCTCGCTCTGGTGGAGGAGTACCGGCCCCAGGTGGTCGCGATGGAGCAGGTTTTCTTCGGGCGGAACGCCCGCAGTGCCATGGCGGTGGGCCAGGCCCGTGGGGTGGCCATGCTGGCGGCGGCCGCCGGCGGCGCCCGGGTGGTGGAGTACGCTCCGTTTGAGGTCAAACAAGCAGTGGCCGGTTACGGAGCCGCCGACAAAGCGCAGGTGCAGTTCATGGTGCGCGCGTTGCTGGGCATGCGTGAGGTTCCCGCCCCCGCCGACGCCGCCGACGCTCTGGCCGCCGCCATCTGCTGCCTGCACCGCTGGCAAGGCGAAGAGGTGACGGGGCGGTGATCAGTTTTCTTCGCGGCACGGTGGCCAGCCTGGGGCCCTCCACGGTGGTGGTGGATGTGGCGGGGGTGGGATACCGGGTAACGGTTGGACCGGCCGCCCGAACTCGCCTGCCCGGGGTCGGACAGGAGGCCATCCTCCACACCTATCTGCACCTGCGAGAGGATGGCATTGAGCTCTTCGGTTTTGCCGAGCCCGAGGAGGCCCGGCTCTTCGAGACGTTGCTGAAGGTGAGCGGTATCGGCCCCCGTCTGGCGCTGAGCGTGCTGTCCGTCCTCGGTCCCCGTGACTTCCTTGAGGCCCTGTTGTTCGAGGATGTCGCGGTGCTGACGAAAGTGCCGGGGATCGGGCGCAAGACGGCGCAGCGTCTTATCCTGGAACTGAAGGAGAAGCTCGCCGGACTGGGCACCGGGGATCTGCCGGTTCCGACCCGCGTACCCGGCGGCGCACGCAACGCGCCCGCCGAGGCCATGGAAGCCCTGGTGTCTTTAGGCTACAACCGCCTCGAAGCCGGGCGGGCGCTTGAGCGGGCCGTCCGAGACCTGGGGCAAGATGTGCCGGCGTCCGAGCTTCTTAAGGCCAGCTTCAAGTATCTCGGCTGAGACGGGAGGACCAAATGGCCGGCGACCGGCAGCCGCGATTGGTTTCGGGCAGGGCGGGCGAGGAGGATGGGCGCCTGGACCTCGCCCTGCGTCCGCGCACCCTGGCCGAGTATGTGGGGCAGACCCGGGTGACCACCAGCCTGGCCATCTTCATCCAGGCGGCCCGCGAGCGTGGGGAGGCTTTGGACCACGTCCTTCTGTACGGGCCGCCGGGCCTGGGTAAGACCACACTGGCCCACATCATCGCCCACGAGCTGGGGGTCGGCATCCGCGTGACCTCCGGACCGGCCATCGAGCGACCGGGCGACCTGGCAGCCATCCTGACCAACCTGGCAGACCGCGACGTGCTGTTCATCGACGAGATTCATCGTTTGAGTCGCACCGTGGAGGAGATCCTCTACCCCGCGATGGAGGAGTACGCGCTCGACATCATCATCGGCAAGGGCCCCGGGGCTCGCTCGATCCGGCTCGACCTCCCGCGCTTCACCTTGATCGGCGCGACGACCCGCGCCGGTCTTTTGACCTCTCCACTGCGCGACCGCTTCGGGGTGGTCAGCCGCCTCGAGTACTACAGCGAGGACGAGCTGGGCGAGATCGTCCGCCGGGCCGCTGCCATC
This sequence comes from Symbiobacterium thermophilum, assembly GCA_020725145.1. Taxonomy (GTDB): domain Bacteria; phylum Bacillota; class Sulfobacillia; order UBA995; family UBA995; genus DYFO01. The sequence goes on along the minus strand of DYFO01000036.1, from coordinate 3,213 downwards.
CTTCAGATCCGCCTCGATTCGGAAGCGGCCTGCGAGATCGCCCGGCGGGCCCGGGGAACGCCGCGCGTCGCCAACCGCTTGCTCAAGCGTGTACGGGACTATGCCCAGGTCACGGGTGACGGGCGGGTTTCGCCGGAAGTCGCCCGGGCCGGTCTGAAAATGCTCGAAGTCGACCACCTCGGGCTGGACCGCGTGGACCACCGCCTGCTGCAAGCGGTCGCCAGCATGTTCGGGGGCGGCCCCGTGGGCCTTGATACTCTAGCCGCGGCGATCAGCGAAGAGCCGGAGACCATCGAGGATGTGTACGAGCCCTACCTGATGCAACTGGGGTTTCTGCAGCGAACGCCCCGTGGTCGGGTTCTGACGGGCCTGGCCTACCGGCATCTGGGGCTGGCCGATCCTCGCCCTGCTCCCCTCTTCGCAGACAGCGAGGACGGATGATGGCCGGGCGGGTTCTTTTGCACGTGTGTTGCGGTCCCTGCGCGATCTGGCCGCTTGAGGTGTTGCGTGCCGAAGGATGGGACGTGACGGGGCACTTCGCCAACCCCAACCTCGACCCGCCGGAAGAGAACACCCGGAGGCTGACGGCGGCACGCCGCCTCGCGCACCAGGAAGGGTTGGAACTGCTGGTGGAACCCTACCGCCCCGAGGCGTTCGTCGCGGCGACCGCGCGGTGGGGAACTTCGGCTCCGGGGCGTTGCCGGGGCTGCTATGGGCTGCGGGCCGATTTGGCCGCGGCCCGGGCGGCGCGGATGGGGCTCGGCTTCTTCACCACCTCGCTGCTGGTCAGTCCTTACCAGCGGCACGAGCTGGTGGTGGAGGCCTGGGAGGAGGCCGCCGCCCGGCACGGCGTCGGATTCCTGTACCGGGACTTCCGTGACGGCTGGAGCAAGGCGCGGGGTTGCAGCCGCCAACGCGGGCTTTACCGTCAGACCTACTGCGGATGCCGTTTTAGCCGGGCAGATCGTGAAGAAGGGAGAACTACCCGGAAATGACCGAGCTGGGAAGGCTGCTGGTGGGAGCGGGGGTGGTGCTCGTCATCCTGGGCCTGGGGCTCACGGCCGGCCTGGGGCGGCTGCCGGGGGACTTGGTGCTCCGGCGAGGAGGATTCACCCTTTACCTGCCGCTGGCGACTTGCCTGCTTGCAAGCATCCTAATCACCCTGATCCTCTCGCTTTGGCGGCGTTGAAGGCGGGGACGTTACCCCCGCTTAGGCGTCCGCGGCGGCGAAGTATATAACGGACGGAGTGGCGGACGGGTTGACATCCCACCGCGAAGATAGGGGCACGGCGGGCGAGCGGGCCGCGCGTTCGCGTGTGCTGCTCGATCGAGCCCGGGCAGGAGACGCCGAGGCCCGTGAGACGCTGCTCCGCTGGTATCAGCCGTTTGTGCTGCGGGTGGCGGTGGCGGTCAGCCGCCGTTACCTGAGCCCGGGCCGTGACGACGAATTCAGCGTGGGGCTGTCGGCCTTCAACGAAGCCATCGACGGTTACGACGCGGGCCGCGGCGTCAGTTTCCTGGGCTTTGCGGAGACGGTCATCAGGCGGCGGCTCATCGACTACTACCGCCGCAATCGGGCCGCGAGGCGAGAGATCCCGCTGAGTGCGGTCTACTCCTCCGAGGCCGAGGAGGCCGAGAGCGGCCTGCGCCACGCGACGGAGGCGTTCCAGGCGGCGGCCGAAGCCTGGGAGCGCCGGGAAGAGATCCGCCGCTTCCGGAGCCTGCTGGCCGAGTTCGGGATAGGCCTGGGCGAACTGGCACGCGTGTGCCCGAGGCACGAAGACACGCGGCGGCGGGTTTTCGCGGTGGCCCGCATGCTCGCCGACGATCCCGTCCTGGCGGACCGGCTGCGCCTACGGCGCGAGCTACCGCTGAAGGAACTGGCGGCGCGTTCGGGGCTTAGCCGCAAGACGCTTGAGCGCCACCGCCGTTACATCGTGGCCGTGGCTTTGATCTTGCTGGAGGACCTGCCCTACCTGAGGGGCTACCTCTCCCGGGAGTGATGGGGATGGGACCGAGGGGCACCGGACGGGGCGTGGTACTGGAAGTCGAGGGTGACTCGGCACTGGTGCTGGCGCCCGGCGGCGAGTTCCGCTGGGTGCGACTGGGCGAGCAGCCCCGCGAACCGGGTCACGAGGTGACCTTTGGCAGGACGGTCGGACGGGCCGCCGGCTGGTGGCCTGCCATGCGACCGGTCGTGGCCACGGCGTGCATCGTCCTTTTCGTGCTGGGGCTGACACCCCTGTGGCTTGAGCCGGGACCGGTTGCGGCTTACGTGTCGATCGACATCAACCCCAGCATGGAGTTGGGGTTGGACGCGCGGGGCCGGGTGGTGGAGGGAATCGGACTTGACCCGGGAGGCGAGAGGTTGCTCGCGGCGCTGGGGCGTTGCCGCGGCCAGGCCTTTGAGCACGTGCTCTCCGAACTCGTTCGCCTGGCGTGCGCGGAGCGGCTTCTGGGTTCCGGCCGCGACGGAACGCTGGTGGTGGCGGCGGTCGCCACCGATCCCGTCGCGGAGGCATTGCTGGATCGGATCGAGGCGGCCGTTCGCACCGTGGAAGGGAAGCTGCGGAAAGATCCCGGGGGAGACGACGTGCTGGTGGCAACCCTGAGGACGGAACCCGCCCTCCGGCAGGAGGCGGCCCAACTGGGTCTGTCGGCGGGACGCTACGCGGTGCTGCTTCACGCCCAGGCGGAAGGTCTCGGCCTGGAGGTCGCGGACGTGCGGGAAAAGCCCTTGGGGCAGGTGATACGGCAGGCCGGGGGCTCACCGGCACAAGTGATGGCCGAGGCCGACCGCCCGGGATCCCTCGAGGATCTGGTGCAGAAGTTCGACCGGCGGGGTCAGCCGCTACCTCCGGGCCTGGAGAAGAAAGTGGAGGCACCGGCCGGGGCGGCTGCCGGGCATGAGGAAGCTACCCCCGCTCCGGAAGCCGACCCTGCCGGCAACGCCGATCAGGGCGGACCGTCCTCGCCGCCGGAGCCGCCGGCGAAAGGGCAGCCCGATGACGGGCGTCCGGGTGGAGGTCCTCCGGACCATACGGGGAAGGATAAGGACAAGGACAAGGGCAACGGGGACGGGGAAAACCCGGCGTCCGGCCGCGGACTGCCCGGTGGTGGGGCAAAGGAGGACGCCGAGTCCGGGGAGCACGAACCACCGGGCAGGAGCGGGCGCGAACCTCCCGGGCAGGCGCGGAAGGTCTCTTTGCCTCG
>DYFO01000035.1 GCA_020725145.1 Symbiobacterium thermophilum | reverse complement strand
GCCGGAAACTCGATCACCCTGCCGCCGGCACTTTCAGCCTTGCGGCGGAGGATCGTACCCATTGCCAGGACGTGGTTGGCCAACCGGCCATGGAGCGTCCTGCGATGGGCCGCCTCACGGCGGTGGAGTTCCGCCAGCACGCCCTCGGTCCGGCGCTGGCGGTTGGACTTCCGCCAGCGCTTCGGGCCGGGTTTCACTCGCCCCTCGGGCAGGTAGTTTTCCGGGTTGTTCGCACGGCGCTGGCGATCCGGCCTGCGCTGAAGTCGCCGGATGCGTCGGTGCTCCCGCACGACCGCCTCGCAGAACGGGACGAGGAAGGCGCTCTTCCTCGGGGACCAGGACGGGGCGGCGGTACTTGGGACACCATATGCCGTGGTACTTGCAGGAATAGACCACGTTGTTGCTCGATTTGTACTCCACCGTGTACCGCGGCATGGAAACGTTATACCCCTCCCAAGCTGCCTGATTGAAGATACAAACCGGCCGCCTTATCCCCATGACTCAAGCCAGGGGATTGCGGCGGCCACTCCTCGGTCAACCCGGTGGCCGGAAGCGGAACAGGATGACGTCTCCCTCGGCAACCGGGTAGTCACGGCCCTCGATGCGGGTGAGGCCGCTTTCGCGCGCGGCCGCCGGCGAGCCGGCGGCGAGGAGGGCGTCGAACGGCGTGACCTCGGCGCGGATGAAACCCTCCTGCATGTCGGAGTGAACGCTGCCCGCCGCCTCGAGGGCGGTGGTGCCCGCCGGCACCAACCAGGCGCGGGTCTCCGAGGCGTTGCAGGTCAGGAAGGTGACGAGGCCCAGTGCCCGCAGGATCGCCCCGACCAGGGGCTCCGGACCGCTCGCACCGAGCTCGCGCGCGAATTCCTCGCGTGCGGCCTGATCCAGCAAGGCCAGGTCGGCCTCCAGGCGCGCGCAGTAGGGGACGAGCTCCACGCGATCGGCGGCCGCCCGCGCACCAAGCGGCTCCCACCACGGGCGGCAGGATGGATCGGCGGCCGCCCTTTCGTCCAAGTTGGCCAGGTACACGCAGGGACGGGCGGTCAGCAAGAACAGCCGGCGGAAGAGGTATTCCCTCTCGGCGGCGGTGAGCGCGGCGGCGATCGGCTGCCCGCGGTCCAGGATTTCCTCAGCCCGGTCCAGGAGCGCAAGCTCCTCACGCAGGGCGCGTTCGCCGCTCTTGGCCTGGCGGGCTACGCGTTCGCGGCGGCGCCGCACGCTTTCCAGGTCGGCCAGACACAGCTCGGTGAGCACGATCTGGAGGTCCCGCAGGGGATCGAGTTCACCCTCGGGGTGGCTGACGGCCGGGGCCTCGAAGCACCGCAGTACGTGGATGACGGCGTCCGCTTCCCTGATATGGGCGAGAAACTGGTTGCCCAGGCCCTCGCCGCGGCTGGCGCCGCGCACCAGTCCCGCGATGTCGACCACCTCGATGCCGGCCGGGGTGGCGATGCGCGAGCCGGCCAGTTCACGCAGCCGGTCGACGCGGGGATCGGGAACGGTCAGCGTCCCGCGGTGACAACCGATGGTGGTGAAGGGGTAGATGCCTTCCTCGGCGCCTCCCCGGGTCAGCGCGTTGAACAGCGTCGACTTGCCGGCGTTGGGCAGCCCGACCAGGCCGCACGAGCGGCTCATGCCGGTCCCCCGACCCCGCGGGGCGGCAACCGGCCCACCACCGCGCGGACGGCGCGCTCGAACTTGCGACGCGGCACCATGACGCGGCGACCGCACCCCTGGCAGCGCAGGCCAAAGTCGATCCCCGTGCGGGTGATCTCCCAGCGGTCGGACCCGCAGGGATGGACCTTGCGCAGCCTTACCACCTCTCCCACCTCAAACCGGTGCTCTCCGGGGCGCACGCGCGTTCATCCCTCCCGCGGCCTGCGGCCGGCGGAGTTGGTCTCGGGCGGTATCAAGACCCGGCGGGGGTAGGGGATCTCGATGCCGGCGGCGTCGAGGGCCTTTTTTACTTCGCGGCGAAGATCACGGGCCACCGCCCACTGCTGCAGGGGCCGCGCCCGGGCCCAGATGCGCAGGTTCACGCCCGACTCCCCGAACTGCTCGGCCCCCAGCACTTTGGGGCCTTCCACGATGTCCTCGCTCTTGGCCGCGTAGCGGGCCAGCGCCTCGTCGATCACGGCGATGGCCCGGTCGATATCCGACTCGTAGGCCACGCTGACGTCGAACATGACCCGCATCGGCCCCCGGCTCATGTTGGTGACGTCCTCGATCTTGCCGTTGGGGATGATGTGCACTTCGCCGCCGAAGGAGCGAAGGCGCGTGGTGCGCAGCCCCATCTCTTCCACCACGCCTTCCATACCACCGACTCGCACATGATCGCCCACCGCGAACTGATCCTCGAGGAGGATGAAAAAACCACTCAGAAAATCGCGGACCAGGTTCTGGGCGCCGAAGCCGACGGCCAGTCCGAGCAGTCCCGCTCCCACCAGCAGGGAGCTTGTGTCGATCCCCATCATGGACAGCACGGTCAGGATGACCAGGAAGTCGACGAGATACCGCAGGACGCTCTTGACCAGCGTGGCCAGCGTGCGGGCACGTCGCTCCTCCAGGTACCTTCCGGCCGGGCGGTGCGCGCTCAGCAACCCGTCCACCAGGCGGCCGGCCACCACCAGCGCCAGGCGGCCCAGGCCGATGACCAGCAGGATCTGAAGGGCCCTGACCAGCAGCGTGGTCAGGGTAGCCGCGGTGAGCGGGCCGCCCGGGGCGATGAGTCCGCGCAGGTACTCGAGCATGTTCTCCTCCTCTTTACCTTCCCAGCAGACCTTGCAGGGTTGGTGCCATGGGCAAGAGGCGCCGGAAGAGCTCAAGGGCCGTGGGCGCCAGCCGCGAGGCCTGCACGGGCGGCCCTAGAAAGGGCGCCAGTGAGGACGCGGCGCTCGCCAGTCCCAGCACCACCACCACCACCAGCCCCTGCTCGGCCGCACCCAACACGCCCCCGGCGAGTCTGGCGAGCGGTCCTACCACGGGAACGGCGGTGAGCGCGTCGCCGAGGGCACCGCCGAGCCAGCCGAGAAGCAGGCGGGCCACCAGGAAGACGCCCACGAAGACCGCCACCGCCACGAGGTAGCTACCGAGGAGGTGGTACACGACATCACCGACACTTTCAAGGCCCTTTTCCGTCCCCAGCGCGGCGACCTCGGGGCCATGGTCGAGGAGCAGGCCGCGAAGCCATCCGCTCACCGGGAGGTCGGCCAGGGCCGTCCGTAGCTCCTCCGGCGAGGAGCCCTCAAGGCGTATGGCGAGGGTGGGCACCGGAAGCGGCAGGTACCGCTGCAGCGACGCGGCAGCCGCGTCGACGAGACCGTACCGCTCCTGCAGGTAGGCAACCAGCCGCGGGCAGGCCACAAAGGCGGCGGCGACCGACAGCAGGAATCCGGCCAAGCCCACGAAGACGATGGCGATACCCCGGCGCAGACCCCGTATGGCCCCCCAGGCCAGCCAGAGCAAGATGGTCCAGTCAAGCCAGTTCACCGCCCGTCACCTCCCAGCATCAGGATGCCCAGGTGGGCCACCACCGCCACCGCCGCGGGGTTGGCGCGTGCACCCAGCAGCTTGCCGGTGATGTCGATGGCCACGGCCGCCACCACGCCCAACAAGGCGAAGAACACCAGCTCGCCAAGCCTGTCGGCGTAGAAGGCGGTGCCGCCAGGTCGCGAGGCGGCCAGCCCGCGGATAAGGTCGCCCGTGAGCTTAACGAGCACGAAATAAGCCGTGGTGGCGGCCCAGCCCGACAACCCGGGCACGAACAGGGCCCGCATCCAGTCAACCATCGCCGCCACCGCCGCCGTCCCCAACAGGGTCCACAGGTACAGGCTGCGTTTGCTCAAGGTCCGCCTCCCATGGCGTCTTCGCCGAAAGCGGTGGCGATCCCTGCGCCTGCGGTCCCGGGAAGACGGTGCAAAGACACGGTGCCCGCCTCGTCCACCACAAGCAGGCTCGTCCCGTCGGGGCAGAGGCTTACGCTCCGCGCGGCCGGGGCTCCCGGCCAGTTCCACAGACGACGGCCGTCCTCGCGGTAGGCGGTCAGGCCCGCACGCGTGCTCGCGATCAGCCCTCCCGGGAAGGTCGCCAGCGCGAGCCCCGGGGCTTCCAGGAGGCGACTCCAAAGCAGGCGCCCATGGCCGTCGTAGGCCTGCAGGGACACGGCGGTGAGCACCACCGGTCCGCCGTGAGAGAGCAGGGCCACGTCCCGCAGTTCGCCACGCGGAATCCTGGTCCACAGGCGCCCGCTGCCGGCATCGAGGTAGTGCAAGGCCCGTGGATCGGCGGCGGCCACCCGGTAGCCCTCGGCTCCCAGCACCAGACGGTGGATCGCCCCCGCCTCGAGGTTGAACCTGGCGGTGAGTTCCCCGGCGGCGTCCAGGAGGTGGAGGTGTCCTTCGGGGCGGTCGCGATCTAGCTGCAGCACTGCCAGTACCGAGCGTCCGGCGTCGGTGGTGCTGGCGGCGGCCAGCACCACTCCTCCGGGAACGGCGTACTGCCACCTGCACGACCCTCCCGGGGTTTCCAGCCTCACCGTCTCGCCGTACGGCGCATCGGCCGTCTGGCGGGGACGGGCCCTGAGCAGGAAGTAAGCCGTAACGGCTTCTCGGCCCCCGGCGGGCAGGCAGAAATCGGCGTCTCCCAGATCGCGGGTCGCCAGCAAATGCCCCTCCACGTCCATGACCCGGAGGCCGGTCCCCGAGGAACGGGGTTCGATCAACAGGATCAGACCGGCGGGGGTGAAACCTCCACGCGTGCCCGGAGCCAGCGGACGCTCCCACACCAGGTCCGGGGTGATCTCCCCGGGGGCGCGCCTGCCCGGCCCGGCTTGCGGGCCGAGCAGGCGGAGCCCCACCAGGCCCGCCAGGGCCAGCACCAGGAAGAGCCCGGCCACCACGGTCCCCGTCGAAGAGCGGTCCATCAGGCCGGTTCTTCGCCACCCGACGGTCCCCCCCTCCTCCCCGGCGCATATCCGGGCGCCGGACCCCATATACTTGTCGCGACTGCCAGGGGAGGTGGGAAATTGCCAGGAGCCGCCTTGCATCCGTGTCGGAGCGCCGGCGCCGGTGACTTCCGAGTGCACATCGCCGATCCACGGGCTGCGCTGGCGCTGGGTGGGAGGCTGGCCGACGGGCTGGCCGGCCTCGGCTACCCGGCGCGCCAGGTGGTGGTGCTATGCGTGGGGTCGGACCGCTCCACCGGCGATGCCCTCGGCCCGCTGACCGGCAGCCGGCTGCAAGAGCTTGGGCTGCCCGGACTGGTGGTGCGCGGCACGCTGGAGGAGCCGGTGCACGCCTCGAATCTCGAGGCGGTGCTGGAAGAGGTGGCGGCCCGCCATTCCGGTTTACCGCTGCTGGCCGTGGATGCCTGCCTCGGCGCGCCCGAGGCGGTGGGCACCATCAACCTGGGACCCGGTCCGCTGCGCCCGGGAGCTGGGGTGCACAAGCGGCTACCGGAGGTGGGTGACCTCTCGCTGACGGGCGTGGTCAACGTCGGCGGGTTCATGGAGTACTTCGTGCTGCAGAACACGCGGCTTTCGCTGGTGGTACGGATGGCCGGGGTTATCGCCGAGGCCTTCCGGCTGCTTCCCGATGCGGCGGTGGCCTCCGGCGCCCGCCGGCCCCCTCAGCCGCGACCTTCCCCCCACGGGGCGGTCGTGGGGTAGCGCCGGTCCACCTCGTCGGCTACCTCACGCGCGGTACGGCCGCGCGCCACGATAACCGGCACGTCCCGCGGTGTCCCGCCCATGCCGCTGAGGTCGGCATCCTGGCCGGTGAGCACCACCACCCCCGGGGAACACGCTGGCGCGCCCGGCTCCACCACCTGGTAGCCCCGCTCGCGCAGGGTTGCCGCGACGTTCGCCAGGGAACCCTCCACCGCCACCACCCGGCATTGGGGCATGCCGGTCACCTCCCGGGGGAAGAGTGTTCTCCGGCAGGCGGCGGATTATCCGCCAGCAGGCGGACCACCTCGTCGTCGGACGTCTGCTCGAAAGACTGGTAGAACTGACCCACCGCATAAAAAGGCTCCGGGGTGGCGAGACAGAAAACCTCGTCCGCCTCCTGCTGCAGGCGCCCAAGCGTGTCGCGTGGCGACACCGGGATCGCCAGCACCACCCGCGCGGGTTCGCGCCGGCGCAAGGCCATGATGGCCGCGAGCACGGTTGCCCCGGTGGCTACCCCGTCGTCGACGACGATCACCGTCTTGCCCGCCAGCGACGGGAAAGGGCGGTTCCCGCGGTAATGCTCCATCCGACGCGCGATCTCTTTCATCTCGCGGGCGACCTTGGCTTCGAGATAGGCATCGGGGACCCGCAGCATGCTGACCAGTCGCCGATCCACGTAGACGGTGCCGTCGGGAGCGACCGCGCCGATGGCCAGCTCCTCGTTGTCGGGGGCACCGACCTTGCGGGGGATGATCAGGTCGAAGGGAGCGCCGAGTGCCCTGGCCACCTCGGCACCCACCACCACCCCACCCCGGGGGATGGCCAGCACCACCGGATCGCGCAGGTCGGCTCGGAGAAGCTTGCGGGCCAGGCGACGTCCCGCGTCAGCCCGATCCAGGAACAGCCGGGTTCACCCCCTCGAGGTTCAGAGGGGCAAGCGGCTCGCCGGCCACTACCGGAAGGGCGCCCGGGAGGACCCGGAAGGTGGCCGGCAGCTGCCCCAGCACCTCGCCGTCGGCCTGCAAGGACAGCGGCGTGGCGGAGCGGATGCTCACTTCCCTGGCACGGTAACAGCTGACCAGACGGTGGAGGATGTGTCGGCCCTTGAACAGGGTCGGCAGCAAACGTATGGTCTCCAGCTTGCCGAGAGGGCCGGCCACCACCACCTCCAGCAACCCATCATCCGGTCGGGCGAGAGGGCACATCCGCATGCCCCCACCGTAGTACTGGGTGTTCCCTAGCGCCACCAGCAGTATCCGCTGGCGAAGCACCTCGCCGTCCAGGGCCAGTTCCACCTCGACGGGGTTGAAGGTCGCGAGCAGGGCGAAGATCCCCAGCACGTAGGTGATGGTCCCGGGCAGGTACTTGGGCCAGCGGTTGCACAGCGCGGCAACTTCCGCGTCAAATCCCGCGCCGCCCACCCCCACGAAGTAGCGGTCCTTGACCCGGGCAAGGTCCATGCGACGCAGCACGGGCTTTTCGCGCAGCACCCTGCAGGCCTCGGCGGGATCGGACGGCACCCCGAAGGAGCGTGCGATGTCGTTGCCGGTTCCCGCCGGAACGATACCGAGGGCGGCCTCGGCCCGCTCCTCGCGCATGATGCCGTTGACCACCTCGTGGACGGTACCGTCACCACCGAAGGCCACCACCAGGTCGTAACCCCTGGATGCGGCATCGCGCGCCAGTTCGCGGGCGTGACCGGGCCGGCGCGTGCTCGCCCAGTCGCAGGTCGGGCCGGTCAGGCCGTCGCGCAGCCGGGACCAAAGACGCCGGGCCTTGCCCGCGCCGGCCGTTTCGTTTACCACGACGAAAGTCCTCAACGCCTCACCCCTCACGGCATGGCAGAGGCGGACGAACCTACTCCGCCGGCGCGGTCGGCTTGCGCGATCTTGCCTGGTCTTCCGACTGGCGCATGGTGCTGGATCCCTGGAAGTAGGCGCCGTCGTTAACGATCAAGGCTGCAACCTTGATGTCCCCGGTAAGCTTGCCGGTGGAAACCAGCTCGAGCTTGCCCTCGGCTTCCACCGTACCCCGCACTTCCCCGGCGATGGTTACGTTGCGAGCCTGAATGCTCGCTTCCACCAGTCCCGTCTCGCCCACCACGACATCGCCGCGATGGACCACCTGGCCCTCCACCTTACCGTCGATGCGGAGGGTTCCGGCTCCCGTGAAGGTGCCGTTGAGATGCGCTCCGCGGCCGATGACCGTCTCCACGCGGTCCAACCCCGCGTCCGAATCTCGTCTGAACATGGATCTACCTCCCGAGCGTGGTGCGTGTGGGAGTGATGGGGGTCGTGGACCGCCGGTCACTGGCCCTTGAGGTAGGGCAACGGGTTTATCTGCTTGCCCGCCTGGTGAACCTCGTAGTGCACGTGAGGGCCGGTGCTGCGTCCGGTGGAACCCACGTAGGCGATGATCTGACCCCTGGTGACCCGTTCTCCCACCGCCACCGCATTCTTGTCGTTGTGCCCGTACAGCGTCCGGTAGCCGTGGCCGTGGTCGATGATGACGGTGTTGCCGTAACGTCCCATCCAGCCCGAGAAGACCACCTGCCCGTCGGCGGTGGCGACGATGGGACTCCCGCGGCGGGTGGCGATATCCACGCCGGCATGGAACTCCACCCCTGCGCCGACCGGGGAGGAACGGTAACCGAAGCGCGAGGTGATGTGGCCCTGCACCGGCCAACCGCTGGGGCGCGCCGCCTGTTCGGCCTGGGTGGTGGCGATGCTCTGGCGGAGCACCTCCAGGGTGCCCTGGCGAAGCGCGATCTGTTCGCGAAGTTCGGCCAGCTCACTCTCGGTGTCGCGGGCCTGGGCGATGGGCGCCAGGCTCACCACGTTGCCCGCCGCCGGGGGCACGGCGCCCGGACGGACGGCGGAGGCGGCCCTGGCCGTGGCGGGCGCGGCGCCATCTGCCGGCAGGAAACTCTGCGGCCCCGCCCGTCGGAGTTCCTGGGGTGAGATCCTGGTCATCTCCAAAAGCTGGCGCTCCAGCTCCTGGAGGGAGCGCATCTGCTCCTGAAGCAGAGCCGCCTCATCGGCGAGGGCACGGATCAGGCGACGCTGTTCCTGGTTGACCAGGCGCAATTCCTCGAGCTCGCGCATGTGGGCCACCATCTGCGAGGCCTGGGCGATCACCATGAGCAGACCCAGGAGGAAGAGGACGAGGACGAGGACGATGATCTGCACGTGCACCGCGCGAACCCTGAAAGAGGCAACCGGTCGCTCGGAATGCGGCACGAAGATTATGGTGTACAGGTTGTCCGCCTGGCGATGCATCGGGTGCCTCACCGGACCCCAGGTCAGCAAGTGTCGCCGATGTTTCGACGCCGGCACCGGCAATCCCTGCTAGTGCAAGGAAAGTTGTGCAGAGAGCCTAGGACTTCTCTGCCCCTCCACCTTCCCCGGTGGCCAGTGACGCCCAGCGCTTGCCGTCCCGCGCCCGTGCCAGGGCGGCCAGCTCCTCGCCGGACAGGCGGTACGGGCACTTGCCGTCGAGCAAGGGCTTGGCGTAAACGCGGCTTTCGTTACGCCCGTACAGAGAAGTCACTACCACGCCGTTGTCCCGGGCGTCCAGCAGAACCAGCGAGAAGCTCTGATCCGACCCCGTGTCGGCGAAGGCGCTGTAGCGCACCAGGCCAAGCCGCTGGAAGGCGCCGCAGGCCGCCTCCTCGAGGCGCTCCATGCGCTCGCAAAGCCTGTCAAGCTGCTGCCGCAGCTTCTCCAACCGCTGGCCCTGCGCCTGCAATTCCCTCTCGAACCGGAAAGAGGGGAGGTTCCTGACCTGAGCGGCCAGGCGGGCCTGCAGCACCCAGCCGATGCAGACGGCCAGCGCCAGCGCCACCAGCCCCCCGAGGAGGAACGAAGAGGGAACGGTCAGTTCCCGGAACCCCTCCAACACCTGCACTCCTCCTTCGACGTGTCCGGGCCCGCATTTCGACCCGGCCGCCGAGTTTTCCTCCACGAAAGGAGAAGCCCGGTAGCGGGGCCGAATCACGTGCGGAGGAGGGGATGCAGGTGGACGTGGCAGCGTTGAGGGCCCTGCTTCGACGGCTGCGGGACGGCGAACTGGAGGTCGAAGAGGTACTGGCGCGGCTGGCCACCCTGCCTTACGAGGACCTGGGCTTCGCACGGCTGGATCGCCACCGTGCGTTGCGCGGCGGCTACCCGGAGGTCGTTTTCGGCCCGGGCAAGACCCCCGAACAGCTGGCCACCCTGCTCGAGCGGCTGGCGGTGGATCACCGCGTGGCCATGGCCACGCGGGTCGACCCCGGGGTGTACCGTGAGGTGGCCGCCCGGCTGCCGGCGGCGCGTTACTACCCGACGGCGCGCATCGTGGCGGTGGGTTGTCCGGAGGCGCCGTCACGGGAGGGACCGCCGGAGGTGCTGGTGGTCAGCGCGGGTACCGCCGACCAGGCGGTGGCCGAGGAAGCCATGGTCAGCCTGGAGCTCATGGGGGTGGCGGCGGAGCGTCTTTACGATGTGGGCGTGGCCGGGCTGCACCGCCTGCTCGATCACCACGCGCGTCTGCGGCAGGCGCGCGTGCTGGTGGTGGTGGCGGGCATGGAAGGGGCCCTGCCGAGCGTGGTGGGCGGCCTGGTAGCCGCGCCGGTGATCGCCGTGCCCACCAGCGTCGGGTACGGAGCCAGTTTCGGAGGGCTGGCGGCGCTGCTGGCCATGTTGAACAGCTGCGCCAGCGGCGTGGCGGTGGTGAACATCGACAACGGGTTCGGTGCGGCGCGCCTGGCGGCCCTCATCCTGGAAGCGGGGAGGCCTGATGCATGCGCATAGGCTACCTTGACTGCTTCTCGGGCGCCAGCGGTGACATGATGCTCGGCGCGCTGGTGGACGCGGGCGTTGAGCCCTCGGACCTGGAACGCGATCTCGGGCTCCTGGGAATCGACGGGTACGCGCTGTGCATCTACCCCGTCATGCGGGCCGGACTCGGGGGAACCCGCGTGGAGGTCCGGTTGGAGGAAGGCCGTCCGCCACACCGGACCCTCGCCGACATCATGCGGGTGCTCGAGGCAAGCCGCCTTTCGCCGAAGGTGCGGGAGCAGGCCGCCGCGGTGTTCGAGCGGCTGGCCCGGGCGGAGGCCAGGGTGCACCGGCAGCCGGTGGAACGCGTGCACTTCCACGAGGTGGGGGCGGTCGACGCTATCGTGGACGTGGTCGGTACGGTGGCCGGGGTGGAGCGGCTGGGCATCGAGCGGCTGCTGTGCTCACCGCTACCCGTGGGCCCGGGCAAGCTTCGGGGCGCCCACGGCGACCTTCCGCTGCCCGCCCCGGCAACGCTGGAGCTGCTGCGGGGATTCGCGGTGACCGCCGGCCCCGCGGGAGAGGAGCTGGTCACCCCGACCGGTGCGGCGCTCGTGGCGTCGCTCGCCGAGCCGTCCGCGACCTGGCCGGCGATGACCGTGGAATGCGTGGGCTATGGGGCCGGAGCCCGGGATCTTCCGACGCCGAACCTCCTGCGCCTGGTGGTGGGGCAGGACGCACCGCCGCGCACGCCCAGGCCCGAGGACCTGCCGCCGTGGTCGCAGGACGCGGTTACCGTGCTGGAGGCCAACGTGGACGACGTGAGCCCGCAGGAAACCGCGCACCTGGTTGACAGGCTGCTGGAGGCCGGGGCGCTGGACGCGTGGATGGTACCGGTGGTGATGAAGAAGGGCAGGTCCGGGGTGACGGTGTGCGCGCTGACGCGGCCTGAGGATGCCCCGGCGCTGGCGGCCGTCTGCTTTCGCGAAGGGGTGACCCCCGGGTTGCGCTGGCACCCCACGCTCAGGTTTCGCTTACCGGTCGAGGAACTCACGCTGGAGACGGCTTACGGGAGCATTCGGGTCAGGCGGGTGCGCGGCCCCCGTGGCGTCTTGCGCGTCTGGCCGGAGTACGAGGATTGCCGGGCGGCCGCCCGCGCCGCCGGGGTGCCACTTTCGCGCGTGATGTGGGAAGCACGTGAGGCGGGCGCGCGCTCACAGGCCGAAGCGCGAGAGCCAGGAAGCCAGCAGGGGGGCGAGCGGGATCGCGGGTAAGAGGTCGGCGACCTTCAGTCGGGTGGCTCCCACCATGTTCAGGGCGATAGCCACGATGAGCAGCCCACCCACGCCGGTCATCGCCTCCTGGGCCGAGCCCGCCAGTAAAGGAGCCAACTGGCGGGCCAGCAAGGCTATGCTCCCCTGGTAGACCAGGACGGCAAGCGCCGAGAAGAGCACCCCGATGCCCAGGGAGGCGGCGAAGACCACGGCCGTCAGACCGTCAAGCATCGCCTTGGCGTAGAGGATATCGTGGTGGCCCCGCAGGCCCCCTTCCAGAGCGCCCATGATGGCCATGGCGCCCACGCAATACAGAAGGGTGGCGGTGACGAAACCCTGGGTGAAGCCTTCGCCGGCCACCCGCCCCAGCGCCCGGCGCAGCCGGTCCCCGCCGCGGTTCAGCCTCCCATCGATATCCGCCAAACGGCCCAGGGAGCCGCCGAGGGCCAAGGCCAGGATCACCGCGAGGATGCCCGTGTGCGCCTGCAGGCTCATGCCCAACCCTATCAACAGCACCGCCAGGCCTATGCCCTGCACGGCGGTCTCCTGCACGCCCAGGCCGAGCCCGCGCCCTGCCAGCAGGCCGATACCCCCGCCGGCCAGGATGGCCAGCACGTTTACCAGTGTGCCGAGCACCGGGTTCCTCCTCGCTCTGCCGGTGTGCCACGTGTCACACCGGCCCGCCCCTTTCGCCCAGCAGCCACTCCGCCAGGCGTTCGAGATCGGAGCTGCTGAAGTACTGTATCTCGATGCGCCCCCCCTCGCGGGCCGGGCGGATGCGCACGCGCGTCCCCAGCTGTCGCGTCAGTCGATCCTCCAGATCCACGAGCTCGGGCGCCCGCGCATCCTGGCGGGGTGCACGCCTCCGCCCGTCGCCGCCCTTCCCCGCCAGCTCCTCGAGTGCGCGTACCGACAGGGCGGCATCGCGCACCTTCCGCGCCAGCGCCCGCTGCTCCGCCGGGCTCCCCACACCCGCCAACACCTTGGCGTGCCCCAACGACAGCTCTCCTCGCGAAATGGCGGCCTGCACTTCGCCGTCAAGCCCGAGCAGGCGCAGGCAATGCGCGATATGCGTCCGATCCCGACCCACGCGCTGGGCAATCGCCTCCTGGGTGAAGCCGAACTCCTCGATGAGCCGGCGGTAGGCCTGGGCCTCCTCCATCGGGTTAAGGTCCTCGCGCTGGAGGTTCTCTATCAGCGCCAGCTGCATGGCGGCCGCGTCCTCAAGCTCGCGCACCACCGCGGGGATGGTGGCCACTCCCGCCAGCATCGCGGCCCGCCACCGGCGCTCCCCCACCACGAGCTCGTAGCCGTCGCCCGCCCGGCGCACCACCACCGGCTGGATCACGCCGTGCTCCCGGATGGACTGCGCAAGTTCCTCCAGCTTCGCCTGGTCGAGGGTCTGGCGCGGCTGCAGCCGGCTACAGGTTACGGCCTCTACCGGCAGCTCCTGGATCTCCCCCTCGTCCGTACCGGGGATCAGGGCCTCCAGGCCGCGTCCCAGGCCCCTCCTAGGCACTTTCGACCACTTCCTTTGCGAGTTCGAGGTAGACCTCGGCCCCACGAGAACGCGGATCGTAGACGGTGATCGGCAACCCGTGACTGGGCGCCTCGCTCAGGCGCACGCTGCGCGGGATGATGGTCCGATAGACCTTGTCGCGGAAATACCGCCGGACCTCTTCCACCACTTCCAGCGAGAGGTTGGTGCGGCCGTCGAACATGGTCAGCACCACCCCCTCTATCTGTAACTCGGGGTTGAGGTGGGTCTTCACGAGGTGGACGGTATTGAGCAACTGGCTCAACCCCTCCAGAGCGTAGTACTCGCACTGGATGGGAACCAGCACGGTGTCCGCGGCGGTCAGCGCATTCACCGTCAGCAGGCCCAGCGAGGGGGGGCAATCCACGAGGATGAAGTCGTAATCGTGCTTGACCTCCGCGAGCGCCTGCTTGAGCCGGCTCTCCCGCGACAACGCGCTCACCAGCTCCACTTCCGCTCCCGCGAGGTCCACCGTGGAAGGCACCAGGTACAGGTCCGGCCAGCGGGTGGCGATGATCGCCTCGGACACCGGTGTATCGCCCATCAGGATGTCATAGGTGCTGCGACGGATGCCGCGCCGGTCGATGCCCAGTCCGCTTCCGGTATGTCCCTGCGGGTCGATGTCGACCAGCAAGACCTTCTTCCCCAGGCTTGCAAGCCCGGCGCCCAGGTTGACGGTGGTGGTCGTCTTCCCCACCCCGCCCTTCTGGTTGGCGACGGCCATGATCTTGCCCAGCGTCTCTCACCCCTGACCGGCGTGGGGCCTCGCCCGGCTATTTCTCCGCCGGTGAGGTGTTTCCTGCCCGACCACACCAGGCCTCGAGCGCCCGCGCGATGAACGCGGGCGGGGCGTTTCCGCCCGTGATCACCACCACCGCCTTCCTGCCGCTTGCCGCGATCGCCCCGGCCCGCAGGGCGGCGACGCCGGCGGCTCCCGCGGCCTCCACCACCAGGCGCTCCTCCACCAGCAGCCCGCCCGCGGCATACACCAGGTCGCTGTCCTCCACCGTTACCACCGACAGGCTGCGATCGGCGCATATCGCGAAGGTCAGCTCCCCCGGCATGGCCACGGCGATGCCGTCGGCCAGCGTATCCACGCGCGCGTTGCGCACCCGACGTCCCGCCGCCAGTGACGCCCGCATGGCATCCGCCCCACGGACCTGCACGCCCACCACCCGAGGCCCCTCGGACCCCGCAGCCAACGCCAGCCCGGACAGTAGTCCCCCTCCCCCCACAGGGCAGATCCACAGCTCCGCCCCAGGAACGTCCTCCAACAGCTCAGTGCCCACCGTCCCTTGGCCGGCCACGATGTCGGGGTGGTCGAAGCTCGGGATGAAACCCCGGCCGTCCCGCTGCGCCAGCTCGGCGGCGAAAGCGCAGGCCTCGTCGTACACCTCGCCGTGGCGCCTCACCTCGGCCCCCAACCTCTCCAGGCGTTCCACCTTGATCTCGGGAGCACGGTGTGGCACCACGACCGTCACCTTGACCCCGAGCAGCCTCCCGGCCAGCGCCAGGCCCAGGCCGTGATTGCCGCTGGACGCGGTCAGCACTCCCTGCCGCCGATCGGCGGCGTCCAGGGCACCCAGCGCGTTGAGCGCCCCCCGGAACTTGAAGGCCCCCGTTCGCTGCAGGCTCTCCACCTTCAGGTAGATCCGGCCACCCGTCTCGGCACTGAGCCACGGGCTTTCCAGCACCGGCGTGCGCACGACCTGGCCCCGCAGGCGTTCGGCCGCCCGCCGCACGTCCTCGGGACGCGGCATCCGCACCGCTCAAACCCTCCCCCGCTGCTTGGGAACCCTCACGTGGATCTCCAGCCAATCGCCGCGGTCCTCGCGCGTCATCTCCGCCTGAAACCCGGCCTCCCGCAGCGCGTCCACCGCCTGTTGAAAGGAGTTGAGGAAGATCCGGATGTCCTTGATGACCCGCCGTACCAGCCGCGGCCGCTCCGGCGCGCTCGGATCCGGAGGAGGGCGGCCCTCCGCCAGGGCCCTTGCCACCTCCGCCACCAGGCCTTCGGTCTCGCGCACCGTCAGCCCGCGCGCCACCACCGCCTCCAGCACGCGAAGCTGCCACTCCGCATCGGTCAGGTCAAGCAGGGCACGCGCGTGGCGTTCGCTGACGCGTTCGCGCGAAATGCGCTCACGCACGGCCGCGTCCAAGCGGCGTAGCCGCAGCTTGTTGGCGATGGTCGACTGGCTCTTGCCGACCAGCCTGCCCAGCTCCTCCTGAGTCAGCCCGAATTCTTCAAGCAGCCTTCCGTAACCCTCGGCCTCCTCGATCACATCGAGATCCTCACGCTGGAGGTTCTCCACCAGCGCGAGCAAGGCCACGTCGCGATCACCGAGTTCCCGCACCACCGCCGGCACCGCGCTCAGACCGGCCAGGGCCGCGGCGCGCAGCCTGCGCTCCCCCACTACCAGCTCGTAGCCGTCCGCGGTCCGTCTCACCACCACCGGCTGTATCACGCCGTGGGCGCGGATGGATTCCGCGAGCTCCCGCAGGCGGACCTCGTCAAAGGTCCGCCTTGGCTGATGGGGATTCTCCACGATGGCGGCCAGCGGAAGCATCAGTACCTCTTCCTCACCCTCTACCGCCATGCCCCTCACCTCCCGCCCAGCGGCCTGCGGGCCGGCACCCCGGAGCGCCGCGGATACCTGGGATCGGTTGCCCTCACCTTCGGCACCAGCACCAGACAACGCCGGTGACCCAGCACCGGCAGCGTCATTTCGACAACACGGGGCGTACCTCCCCCCAGAAGGCGGGCAGCCTCCTCCCCGGACTGAAGTTCGCTCGTCACCGCCGGTCCCTTCATGGCCAGCAGCCAGCCCCCTACCCGTAGCAGCGGCAACCCGTACTCGGCAACCACCGCCAGCGGGCCCACCGCCCGCGCGACCACCGCATGGTAGCTCTCGCGCGCAACACCGCGGCCGTAATCCTCGGCCCGCGCCGTCACCACCCGCACGTTCGGCAATCCCAGTTCGCCCAGCGTACGGCGCAGGAAGCCGCTCTTCCGCGCCGAGGCCTCCAGCAGCGTGACCTCGAGTCCGGGAACGGCGATCGCCAGGGGAATGCCGGGCAGGCCCGCTCCGCTGCCGATGTCCAGGAGCCGGTCGCCCGTACGCAGGGAAAGCACTTTCAGGCAGGTAAGAGAATCGACCAGATGCTTGACTTCCACGTCGGTGCGCTCACGCAGGCCGGAGACGTTCACTTCCGCGGCGATCAGACCGTCCCGGTAGCGCGCCAGCAGCTCCTCGCGCTCGGGATCCAGGTCCAGGCCCAACCGGCGGAGGCCTTCGGCAAGGGCGCCGCGTCCTCCGGCACCGCCAACCGCCACTAGGCCCTGCCCTGGCGTCCCCGCGGTCCCCCGCGGGGAGATATGACAACCCGCCGCCGCGGTTCCTCGCCCTCGCTGTGGGTGGTCACGAAGGGGTTGTCGCGCAGCGCGAGGTGGATGATCCTGCGGTCGGCGGCGCTCATGGGTTCGAGCATCACCCGCGCCCCGGTACGGTGGGCGCGCTCTGCCAGCCTCGCCGCCAGCCGCTCCAGGGTGGCCTGCCGCTTGCGGCGGTAGCCTTCGATATCGACGATCACCCGCTTGTGCTCCGGGGAGCGGCGGGCCACCACGGCGCCCACCACCGTCTGGAGGCTCTCGAGCACCGCTCCGCGCCGCCCGATCAGCAGTCCCACCTCGGGACCGCTCAACTCCACCAGGACGTGGTCCGACATCTCGCGCGCCCGGACGGAGGCCGGACCCAGCCCGAGCAGCCGCACCAGCTCCCGCAGGAAGGCTACCGGTCCCTCGGCTTCCTGCTCCCGCTGCCGCACCCGCACCACGACGGTGCGCCGCCGGCCGAACCAGCCCAGCACTCCTGTCGTCGCGTCGGAGAGAACCTCCACTTCTACCTCGTCCTCGGCCCAGCCGGTCTCGGCAAGGGCCTGTCGCACCGCTTCCTCCACCGACCGACCCTCGGCCTGTACCGACTTCACCGGGCACCCTCCCCGCCCTGCCGTCCGCGCGGCAGCGCCATGACGTATTGCTCGGCAACCGCGAACAGGTTGGAGGTTACCCAGTAAAGGGCCAGTCCGGAGGGAAACTGACGCGAGATCCAGGCGATCAGCACCGGAAACATGTAGGTCATCGCGCGCTGCGACGGATCGCTTCCGCCCATCAGTCGCGACTGCCAGAAGGTCGTGATCCCCGCCAGCAGCGGCAGCAGCCACGGATCGGGCAGCGCCAGGTTCTCGACCCATAGGAAGCCGGCCGATGCCTGGTAGTCCACCTGTTGCAGCGCCCGGAACACCGCAAACAGGAACGGCAACTGTAAAAGCGCCACCAGGCAACCGGACAGCGGGTTCACCTTGTGCCGCTTCCAAAGCTCCATGGTCTCCTGGTTGAGGCGTTCCTTGTCCTTCTTGTATTTCTCGCGCAGGGCGTTCAGCTCCGGCTGCAGCTCCTGCATCTTCAGCCGCGACCGCGTCTGCGAAATGGAGAAAGGCAACATCGCGAAGCGAATGGCCACCGTGAGCAGCATGATCGCCACGCCGTAACTTCCCGTCAACCCGTACAGGTATCCGAGGCTATCGAGGACGATCTGCACCAGCCAGCCCAAGGACACTGCCTCCTTCTCGGGAAGCTCCCCTACCGCTCCGGGGCACCGGATCATATCCCCCCGGACACCACGGGTGGCACCGCAGCAGCCGCCGCGCCGCCAGCGCCACACCCCGCCCGACCCCGTGCAGCGCGATGGCCTCGGCCGCGTACTCCGAGCAGGTCGGCAAGAAACGGCAGCTCGGCGGTTTCAGGGGAGAAATCCACCGCCGGTAAGCCCGGATGAGCGCCAGCAAACTCAGTTGACCGGCCGAGAGCCTTCCCGCCGCCCCCGCACCGCTCACCCTCCCGCCTCCTTCTTCGTCGAGACCAGTCCCGCCTGCCCGAAGAGGTCGGCCACCGCCCCCGCCAGCGCGGCGAACTCGGCCCGGCCGGCCTCCGGCCGCCCCACCAGCACCGCATCCACGCTGACGCTCACCGCGTCGCGGTACCGGCGGCAGGCCTCACGCAGCCGCCGCTTGACGCGGTTGCGCACGACCGCCTTTCCGACGCGTTTGCCCACCGCCAGTCCCAGCCGGAAGGGGCCCTCCCTCCGCGGCAACACATAAAGGGCGACCAGCCGGTTGGCGTACCGTCTGCCCGCCCCCAGCACCGCACGGAACTCCTGCGGCTGCCGCAGCCGCCCTCCGTCCCGCATGCCCCAAAGTCGGCACGCCTCAGGCGGAGAGGCGCGCCCTTCCCTTCGCCCGGCGCCGCGCGATAACTCGCCGACCGCCCCGGGTAGCCATCCGCACCAGGAAACCGTGGCGGCCCTTGCGCCGACGCCTGCTGGGCTGGTAGGTTCGCTTCACCCGACCGCCCTCCCGCGGGACAGAAAAAAAAGAGGAACCTGCAACCTTGCCCCGAAGTCTTCCTCGATTATATCCTCGGCTCCGGGGGGTGTCAAGGCGC
>DYFO01000034.1 GCA_020725145.1 Symbiobacterium thermophilum | reverse complement strand
AAAGCAACGTGATCGCCGTCGTCAACGTCGTCTTCCCATGGTCAACGTGCCCGATAGTGCCTACGTTGACGTGCGGCTTCGTCCGCTCAAACTTCTTCTTGCCCATTGACCCTTTCCTCCTTTGGCTGCCATCCCCATGTTGCCCCGCCCATGAAATGGTTTATTCTCTTCGGCGGGTCGCAGCCGAATCCTGCCGACGAGGTTACCTCTGAACAGCGAGGAAACCTCCTTGCGGAGGTTTCGCGGAAAAGCTGGAGCTGCCACCCGGATTCGAACCGGGGACCTACGCCTTACCATGGCGCCGCTCTGCCTGCTGAGCTATGGCAGCCGGTCGATAGCCATCACGTCCCCGGGTCGGCCGACCCGGGGACGCCTGTGTTCTGGTTGCGGGGGTAGGATTTGAACCTACGACCTCCGGGTTATGAGCCCGACGAGCTACCTGGCTGCTCCACCCCGCGACATCCGTCGACTGGGCCTGGTGGAGAGGGGAGGATTTGAACCTCCGAAGGCGTCAGCCAACAGATTTACAGTCTGCCCCCTTTGGCCACTTGGGTACCTCTCCGCGTCGCCCGGCCGGTATGGAGCTGGCGGTGGGACTTGAACCCGCAACCTGCTGATTACAAATCAGCCGCTCTACCTTTGAGCTACGCCAGCGAACCAGCACTCCTGATTATAATGGGTCTGTCGGTGTCGGTCAAGGCGTTCAAGGCGACCCGGACGAATGACGCGCCGAGCGTTCTTCGGTGTGATAGCGGTGGTCCAAATAGCGCTCGAGTTTGCGTTTGACCCGCTGCAGCGCGTTGTCGATGGACTTGACATGACGCTTGAGGTCCATCGCTATCTCCTGGTAGGACTTGCCGTCAAGGTAAGCCATCAGCACCTTCCACTCGAGGTCGGAAAGGATCTCTCCCATCTTCTCCTCGATGTCGCCGAATTCCTCGCGGCTGATGATAAGCTCCTCGGGGTCGGTGATCTTGGACCCGGAGATGACGTCGAGCAGCGTACGGTCGGAATCGTCGTCGTAGATGGGCTTGTTCAACGATACGTATGAGTTCAGCGGGATGTGCTTCTGGCGCGTTGCCGTCTTGATGGCGGTGATGATCTGCCGGGTAATGCACAGCTCTGCGAACGCCCGGAAGGAGGAGAGCTTGTCGCTGCGGAAGTCGCGGATGGCCTTGTACAGTCCGATCATGCCTTCCTGTATGATGTCCTCGCGGTCGGCCCCGATCAGGAAGTACGATCGGGCTTTCGCTCGAACGAAGTTGCGGTACTTGTTGATGAGGAACTCCAGCGCGGCATCACAGCCGTCCCGGGCTGCCTCCACGATCTCCTCGTCCACCATGGTATCGTAGTGGTAGGCCAGGGACTCCCTGCGGGGTTCAACGCTCACAAGCTACCGCCTCCGGCGTTGAAATCCAGACAGATTGGTCTTCGGAACCGGGGGAAAATGGTGGATTCTCGAACCTCGCCCCGACGCGCGGGCCTGTTGCCATCGCTCCCAGACAGGGAGAGGCTGCTTAGAATCTAGCCCCGGCTCGGGCCGGCTCGCCGACTGACCTGCCTGACCGAGCACCTGGTGCTAAGCGGCCCCTCGGACCTGTGTTGGAGCCTGATTTTGCAATCATTATAGCCCACCATCACTGGACAAGTCAAGCGCACCGGGCGCGGGGACGGGCGCCCGTAAGTCGCGCTGCCTGCGCACCTCGAACATCACCACCGCGGCTGCGGCGGCCGCGTTGAGCGAGTTGAGCCTACCGACCATCGGAATGCGCAGCAGGTGGTCGCAGGTCTGGCGCGTCAGGCGGCGCAGTCCCCGATGTTCGCCGCCGACCACGATCACCAGGGGTACCGTGAGATCGAGCTCCCAGTAAGGCCGGTCGGCGGCGGGGTCGGCGCCCACTACCCAGAGGTTCTTCTCCTTTAACTCGCGCAAGGTCTGTACCAGGTTGGTGACCCGGGCGACAGGGACGTGCTCCGCCGCGCCGGCCGCAGCCTTCAGCGTCCCCGGGCTGAGCCCTGCCGAGCGACGGGCGGGCAGCACCACGCCGTCGGCCCCAGCGGCGTCGGCCGTGCGGATGATCGCCCCGAGGTTCTGAGGGTCCTGAAGCTCATCCAGTGCCACCAGGAAAGGGCAGGGACTCCGTTTCAGCAACGCAGCGAGGTCGGCATAGCCCATGGCAGCGGCGATGGCCAGCACTCCCTGATGAGCCCGCGAACGCGCCAGGCGGTCCAGGTGCTCGCGTTCCACCAGCTGGATCGGTACTCCGTGTTCCCTCGCCAGCGCCACAAGCATATCCCGTGCTCCGTTGCCTGACCGCGCCATGAGGATTCGCACGAGCGGCCGCCCTGCCCGCAACGCTTCCAGTACCGGGTTCATCCCCTCAATCTGATCCAGGGGCCTTCCCTCCCGGAGCGGTCGCCCCTCGCCACCGTCCACACGAGTACTTCCCCTGCCGGCAGGTGCCGTCCTGTACGCAGTCGGGGCCGGCTCCGCCGAAGATGGCGGGAGCAACACGTCGTGCTTCACGCAGCATGAGTAGCGCCATGAGCCGCATTTCCCACTGGGTCCTCCGGCAGGTGCGCAGACGGAAGAGATGCAAGAGCTCCCGGGCGTTCATCGTGACCACCAGCCGTGAGGCAACCCCTTGCGGCAGGCAGTAGCGGGCATCCTCCTGGGCTATGCCAAGCTCTATCAGCCTCCGATAAGCTGCTTCTCCGGCCTGCATCGCCTCTGTATACACGGCGAGCGCCGCATCTGCCTGCCTGATGGAGGGGGGAACCACGAAATCGGCGGCGACCCGGACGTACCGCTGGCTCTGCTGCGAGTAGCTGGCGATGCGGTGGCGCACGAGCTGATGCGTGGCCACCCGCGATACACCTTCGATGTAGTAGGTGAATGCCGCATGCTCAAGCGGAGAAAGGTGGCCTGCCCGACACAGCATAGCTATGACTTCGGCCACCCGTGCCGGGGTTAGCGCCTTGGATAGCTCGTCCATGTCCGAACCGGAGTAGCACTGGCGTGCGGCCGCGGCAACCAGTCGCTCGGCGTCCGGAGTATAGGCCACCAGCTGCACCTTCACGGGGCAAGCCCCTCCCCTCCGTTGTCAACTGCGTCACTGCTGCGCGGCATCCCACAGGGCGTCAAGGATTTCGTCCAAGCGTTGCAGGCGCCCGGACAGGTAGAGGTAGCCCAGCAGCGCCTCGAGTCCGGTACTGGCCCGGTAAGCCGGGGCCGGAACTCCGCGCGGCGCCCGGCCTCCTGCCGCATTGCGTCCGCGACGGACGATGTCACGCTCTTCGGGGGCCAGCAGGTTGTCGAGATCCCGCAGCAATCCCGCCTGGGCGAGGGCGTTGGCCCGCCGTGAAGTCCCCGCATGCAGCGCCGCCGGGCGCAAGCAGCCTGCTCTTACCAGCCTGGCCCTCACGTAAAGGCAGTACACGGCATCTCCCACCGCCGCAAGGATAGACGGAGGAAGCTGGCCCGGCGAGGCGGAGTAGCCGTTGCCGGTCGGCGACCCCCTACCTGCCATCTTCGGTAACGACGGTCCAGGTCTTCACCAGCACCTCCAGCACTCCCGCGGCCACTAGGCCGAGCTCCCGCGCGGCGGCCAGTGACAGGTCGATGATGCGCCCGCTGACCCACGGTCCACGGTCGGTGATCCTCACCGCCACCGACGCCCCGGTATCCGGCCGAACCACGACGGCCACCGTTCCGAACGGCAAGGTCCGATGGGCGGCCGTCAGCGCGTACTGGTCATACACCTCGCCGCTTGCCGCCCTGCGGCCGTGGAAACCCGGTCCATACCAGGACGCGAGCCCCGTTTCTACCCTGGCTTCCAGGGGTGGTGCCCCCAGCGCCTTCCGCAGGTTGTTGCTCCAGGCCAGCGCCAGGTGGAAGGGGGTTATCCCCTGCCGGTCGGCGCTCGGGCGATCCACGGTCACGATCAGCAGGCCGGAAGCTGCCACCACGATTTCGCCTCCGTGGACCGTGGGCACGATGGTGTTGGGGTCAAGCCCATGGTACAGGAGACTGGCCAATCTGGCCGCAACCACCTGCGCACGCTCGTCGGCCGTCAGTTCCCCTGCCGGAGAGCGCAGCCTGATGACCACCTCGTGCCCGAGTAGAACCTCGGCCGCTCCCGAAGGGCTTTCTTCGGCGGTGCGAAACCAGGGTTCGGGCTTGGGCGTCCCGCCGGCGCCCGCCGGTGCCGATGCTAGCAGGGTGACCAGCACCATCGCCGTCAACCGCCTCAGACACGTCCTCACGGCGATCCCTCCCTGTCCGGCGGGGATGAAGACGAAGGGCCGGGCAGGACCAGTGCCACCGCCAGGGCGGCAATACCTTCCCGCCTGCCCACGAATCCCATACCCTCCAGCGTGGTGGCCTTGACGTTCACGGCCGCGGGGGCGATGGCCAGCGTGCGGGCCAGGTTGTCACGCATCTGGGCTACGTGGGGTCCGAGCCGCGGCTCTTCGGCGATCACCGTGGCGTCGAGGTTACCAACCGCGTATCCGCGCTGCCCCAGGAGCCGCGCTACCCTGGCAAGCAGTTCGAGGCTGTTTGCATCCTTGAAGGCGGGATCGGTATCGGGGAAGTGCGTTCCGATATCTCCGGACCCCGCAGCACCCAACAACGCGTCGATGATCGCATGGGTCAAGACATCGGCGTCAGAATGCCCCTCCAGCCCGGTATCACCGGGAAGGAGGACCCCGCCGAGAACGAGGCGGCGCCCGGGAACCAGACGGTGCGCGTCGAGGCCCACGCCCACGCGCGGAAGCACATCGTCGGTCAGCGGGGTATCCCCCTTTGCTCTCCCAGACGTCCCTCGACCATGGCCGCAGCCACCAGGAAGTCGAAGAGCGTGGTGAGCTTGAGGTTACGTTCGTCGCCGGGGACCACCTGGATGGGGTGCCTGAGCAGCTCCACCAGCGCCGCGTCGTCGGAGGCGTGCACGCCCGCCTCACGGGCCCGGCAATGCGCCATCCAGATCAAATCGTACCAGAACACCTGAGGCGTCTGGACCTGCACGAACTCGCCGCGCTCGACGGTCCCGAGCACCCTGTCGCCGCGTACCCGCTTGAGCGTATCTTTCACCGGTATCGCAGGCACGGCTGCCCCCTCACGGAGGCCTGCCTCCAGGACCCTCCGAAGCAGTTCCCCTGACAAGAGCGGACGGGCGCCGTCGTGTATCACCACCACATCGGCCGCACCGCCCATGTACCCCAGGCCGTTGTACACCGAATCCTGCCGGTGAGCACCGCCGGGCAGCAGGGCCGTCACCTTGGTGAGTTCATAAGGCCGAAGCACCGTATCGCGGCAGCGCCCCTCGTCTCCGGGACGCACTACCAGCAGTATTTCCTCGACCGACTCGTCTTCCTGAAAGACGCGAAGCGTGTGGGCCAGCACCGGACGATCACCCAGGAACTGGTAGAGCTTCTCGCCCTCGCCCAGCCCCGCGCGTTCTCCCCGCCCGGCGGCTGCCACCAACGCCCTGATTCTCGTCGATGAAGTGGGGACCGTCAGCTTTCCAACGCCCTTTCCGCGCCTTTGGGCCTGGCGAAGATCATGCGACCTGCAGCCGTCTGCAGCACACTGGTTACCATAACTCCCACGCTTTCGCCTATATGCTTTTTGCCCCCGTCCACCACGATCATGGTGCCGTCGTCCAAGTAGGCCACTCCCTGGCCCACTTCCTTGCCGTCGCGGATCACGTGGACGGTCATCTCTTCGCCGGGCAGTACGATCGGCTTGAGGGAGTTGGCGAGTTCGTTGATGTTGAGTACGGGGACTCCGTGGAGTTCCGCAACCTTGTTCAGGTTGAAATCGTTGGTAACGATCTTCGCCGAGAGCAGCCGCGCCAACCTCACCAGTTTGCTGTCCACTTCGGCCGAACCGCCGGGGTCGCGTTCGTAAAGCTGTACCTGCACCGACGGTTCGCTCTGGAGACGTTTGAGCACGTCAAGACCTCTTCTGCCCCGGTTACGCCGGAGAACGTCGCCGGAATCGGCGATGTGTCTCAGTTCCTCCAGCACGAATGAAGGAACCACCAGCGTTCCTTCGATGAATCCGGTTGCACAGATGTCGGCTATGCGCCCGTCGATGATCACGCTCGTGTCAAGCAGCTTATAGCTTCCGGCGGCAATGCGTTCGCGACGCCCGGCCAAGACAAGTCCGATCAGTTCCTCGCGTTTGCGCACGGCAACGTTCATCCCGAGATAACCGAGCAGAAGACTTGAGGCCAGAGGCAAGTACCTGCCGATGAAGGGAACCTGAGAAAAAGGCCAGGCCAGTAGCATTGCAATTATAAGACCAACGATGAGACCAAGCAGCCCAACCGCTATCTCATGCACCGAAGCACGGTGCAGGCGATGCTCGAGCCACGCCGTAGCCGCGACGGTCAGCGCCACGAGCCAGGGCGCGATCAGAAAACCCAGCGCGCCGCCGAAAAGCCCCCCGGCCAGCACGAGCCACAGCGCCGGGAAGTCGAACTGGCGCCCGAGGACTACCTGTACCGGCTCCCAGGCACCGGCCGCGAAGGCTACCCCCCCGGCGACACCGAGGAGGGCGAACAGGATCCTGAAGCCCTTGCGCAGCACTCGTTACCTTCACCTCCTCCCCATGACAATTATAGTTCATCGGCCGACGTGCTTTCAATGAACGCCGGGAGGAGGCTAGGGAAGGCAGGAAAGGCGCGCCGACCGGATCGGTCGGCGCGCCATGACGGGTCGCGCTCAGCGGAACATCTCATCAAGCATGGCTCTGGCTTCCGCCTCGTTTATGTTCTGCGCCAGTACGAGCTCACTGATCAGGATCTGCTTGGCGTTGTCCAACATCTTACGCTCGCCGGTGGAAAGCCCTTTCTCCTTGTCCCGCAGGGTAAGGTTCCTGACCACCTCGGCTACCTCAAAGATATCTCCGCTCTTGATCTTCTCAAGGTTGGCCCGGTAGCGGCGGTTCCAGTTGGCGGACATTCTGGTCTTCTGCGCCCGCAGAACCTCAAAAACCTTGGAGACCTCGTGGTGGTCTATGACCTCACGCAGACCGATGCCGTCCACGTTGCGGGTTGGGATCATGACCTTCATCTCTCCGATGGGAAGGTGCATCACGTAGTACTGCTGCCGCTCTCCGAGGATCTCGCGCTCCTCGATGGCCTCGATCACGCCCGCACCGTGCATGGGGTAAACGACCTTGTCACCAACGTTAAACACTCGGTGCCCCTCCACTTTCCGGCCGCCGACTATTCCAGCATACCACGTTCAGGCCTGAATGTCAAGAAAAACAGGTATTCTACCACGCGCAGCACAAGCTGTCAACCAGAACGCGATCACTCAGATCACTACCCCGAAAAATACCGGGTGCGCTACGTGTGGGCGGCTAGGCAACCGGCTCCACCGCTACCCTGTAACCCAGAGCTTCGATTCGCCGGGCCAGGCGGCACACCAGGGCCTGCTGGTTCCTGCGGTCGAAGTAGTCGAGCCAGAGGTCCTGTCTTGCGCTGGAGCATATGGTAGATGGCCACCAGGGTCGTGTGCCCCACGGCGACGGCGGCGCGCTTGCGCCCACGGCGGGCAGCGATGCGGTGGTACTGGACGTTAAGGTGGCTCCGGCGGGTTCGGGCGGCGGCATGGGCGGCTTCCACGAGGGTGGCACGCAGCCACGGGTTGCCCTTGCGGGTCTTGCCACTGTTGCGCTTGCCCGCGCTCTCATCATGGCCTGGACACATTCCCGCCCACCAAGCGAGGTAGGCGGCGGTAGGGAAGCAGCTCATGTCCACGCCGATCTCCGCTACCCCTCCTCAGCACCCCGGCGCGCTAGCCCGGGATGGTGTCCAGGAGCTCAAGCTCCCGCTCAAAAGGGCGCATTCGCTCCTCGATCTCCCGGTCAAGGCGCTCGATCTGGGCGTCCAGCCCGTCGATGTGGCCCAGCATCTCTCGCAGGAGAAACCGCTGATGCGTGCCCACCAGTCCCACCAGGGCCTGCTCCAGGTCCTCCTGTTTGCTCCGCAAGCGTCCCTTTGCCATCGCCGCCAGGGCCTGGGGATCCTCCACGCCCGAAACCATGGCCCTTAGAATCTGCCGCCCCGAAACCCCCAGCACATCCGTCGCCACCGAGGCCAGCTTGATGTTGGCCCCCTCCAGTACCTTTTGAATCCGATTGAGCTCCCGAACTCGCTCCCCGATCAGCGCCCGGCGATAGCGGACCAGCTCCCGTAGCTCCCTGGAGTGTGCACAGTGACGACCACCATACGTTTGTGCACATCCGCACCTGCCGCGCGCTCGACAATTACCTCCAACGCTTTCCCCCTCCCTGCGGCGGGAACGGCAGCCTGCAACTCGAAAACTACCCGGCGTGCTTCCCTGAACCACCTCCGGGGGCGACATACCGTGGCACTCCCGGCTGCCGTGTTGCAGTCTCAGCCTCGGGCTCGCAGCACCAGGTGGGCTCGCCCTTATGTCACCCGCCGTTCTCAAGAGACTTCCATGCCCCTCCGTTTTCATCCACCGTGGCGGCCCGGAGGCCATGGAGGTCTCAGCTTAAAATGTAGCCGAAGGGACATTGGCTCGGCTCACTACCCGTTCGGCAACATTCTTATTTGAGTTGACACGGACCTGTCAACCGCCGGCCGTTGACGGACGACCGACGCTTGCAGTAGAATGATCACGCATGGCAGGATGCGACGTGGGCGTATAGCTCAGCTGGGAGAGCGCCGGCATCGCAAGCCGGAGGCCCCGGGTTCGAATCCCGGTACGTCCACCATTTGTTCCCACAGCCACCGCATTCCATCCCCCATCTTCGCAGGTACGCGCAGTGCTTCTGAATTGACAGACGCCTCGCCCCTGAAGTAGAATTGTGCTGGTGGCTCACCTGGACGATGGGAGTGGACTCCTCCATGAAGGACCTGCTCTGCAGTGAATTCCAGGATACCGTTGAGCGTTGCCTGGTCAGGCACAAGAGCATCCTCGACGTGATGACCAAGCTACAGGAGTCAAATGCCCGCATTAACCGTGCGATCGCCAAGGCCATTACCGCCTGCGGTTGCCTGAAGATGACGGCGAGCAAGCAGAGGGTTCCCCAGGAAGTCTCGCTGCAGGAACTGCGGGCGTATATGGAGACCCACCTCGAAGGCCAACCATGTGAGAACTGCCTCGATGCCATCGAAGTGGAACTCGGCAACCACCTGTTCTACGTGGCGGGCCTCTGCAACCTCCTGAACGTGAACCTCTACGACGTGCTTTTAAAGGAACACCAGCGCCTTTCGGCACTGGGCATCTTCAAATTCTGCTGAGACGCCCGTTAGAGTTCGGCCGGTGCCTCTGACTCCCGGCCCCGCTGGAAGGTTTCCCGCAGCCGGGCCAGCCCCTGGTGGATGGCGCGAGCCCGCGTTTCGCCGATGCCTGCCACGCTATCAAGCTCCTCGATGGTGGCGGCCAGGATCTGTGGGAGGGTTCGGTAGCGCTCGATCAGGTTCTCGATGATCGCCATGGGCAACCTTGGGATGCGTCTGAGCAGACGGTAACCCCGCGGGCTCACCGGTGTCTCCAGGGCGCCCAGGCTGGCCCCAAAGCCCATCAGTCGGGCCATCTGCGCCCGATCGGCGATCGTCTCTCGGGAGCAGCCCTTCAATTCCTCATGCAGGTTGCGGCATGCCTCGTCCGTGGACGCCCGGCAGTAGTCCTTCAGGCATAGCAGGCTCTCCTCCTCTACCCCCGAAGCCAACCGCTCCCGCTGCATGGCTATCAGGCGGCCTTCCTCTCCCAATTCGGCCACGTAGCGGTCCAGTTCTCGTGCCACCCGCAGCGTCGAATGGAATTTCTGCAAAACCTGGGCAACATCTCCCACTACCACGAGATCCTCGAACTCAAGAACGGCCAGAGAGGCAAGCGACTGGTCGAGTGAGGCCCGGGCGCGCTCCAGCGTTTGGACAGCCTGATTGGCCACCGTGAGCAAGTAGGCAAGATCCCTTGACAGGTAGCGGAGGTTGCCGCGGTAGATGGAGATAACGTTGCGGCGGGCAGAAATGGCGATAACCAGTGCGCCCGTCTGCCGCGCGACTCTTTCCGCCGTGCGATGGCGGATCCCCGTCTCGGTGGAGGGGGTGGAAGGGTCGGGATTGAGGTGAGCGTTGGCCCTCACGATACGGCGACCGTCCCGCGAGAGCACGATCGCTCCGTCCATCTTGGCCAGTTCGTAGAGGCTCGACGGATGGAATTCGGCGTCCAGGCGAAACCCTCCGTCGATCATGGCGGCGACTTCGGGGCCGTCCTCCACCACGATCAGCGCCCCGGTGCGTCCCCGCAGAATGCTGTCAAGGCCTTCCCGGAGGGGCGTGCCCGGCGCCACCAGGCGCAGTGTTTCCAGCAGCTGTTGCTCGTTCGGCTCCTGAGCCACGCCGAGCCGCCCCCTTGTTCAACTAACGTCGGAACGTGAACCCCTCGTCGCCGAAGTCCACGACCACCGTCTCCCCGGGCTTGAAGGTCCCCTTCAGGATCTCCTCCGAAAGGGGATCCTCAACCAGCCTGCGAATGGCCCTCCGCAGGGGCCTGGCCCCGTACAGCGGATCTGCCCCTTCCTGGGCCAGGCGCTCGCGTGCGGCCTCGGTGACCTCCATCTCCAGGTCGGACTCCTTGAGTCTCCGGGCCACCTCCTGCAGCATGAGATCGACGATCTTGCGCAGGTGCTCCCTGGAGAGCTCCTTGAAGACGATGATCTCGTCGATGCGGTTCAGGAACTCCGGTCGGAAGGTCCGTTTCAGCTCGCCGAGCACCTTGTCCTTCATCGCCTCGTAATCGGCAACGTCGTCGGCTACGGTTCGGAAACCGATGGCCGCGTCCTTCTTCAGGAGATGGACCCCCACGTTGGCCGTCATGATCACAACGGTGTTCTTGAAGTCGACCACCCTACCCTGGGCGTCGGTCAGGCGGCCATCCTCAAGGATCTGCAGCAGGATGTTGAAAGCCTCGGGGTGAGCCTTCTCAATCTCGTCAAGCAGGACGACCGAATAGGGCTTGCGGCGGACAGCTTCCGTAAGCTGCCCCCCCTCTTCGTACCCGACGTAGCCGGGAGGTGCGCCCACCAGCCGCGACACGTTGTGCCGCTCCATGTACTCGGACATGTCCAGCCGGACCAAGGCGTCTTCATGACCGAACAGGGCCTCCGCCAGTGCCTTGGCGAGGTAGGTCTTGCCCACGCCCGAAGGACCCAGGAAGATGAAAGAGCCGACCGGCCGCCGCGGGTCCTTGAGCCCCGACCGTGCACGGCGGATGGCCCGTGCCACGGCCTTCACCGCCTCATCCTGGTCCACTACCTTCTGATGAAGGACTTCCTCCAGCCGCAAAAGCCGTTCCGATTCCGCCATGGCCAGCTTGGTGACCGGCACGCCCGTCCAGCTCGAAACGATGTAGGCGACGTCATCGGCGGTGACCACCGACTTGTCGGCAACCTGCTGCTGCTGCCAGCGATTCCTCTCTGCCTCGAGCTCGGCTTTCATCTTGTGCTCCTGATCCCGCAGGCGGGCGGCCTTTTCAAACTCCTGGGCGGAGACGGCCGCTTCCTTCTCCTTTCTGATCTGTTCGAGCTTATCTTCCAGCTCCTTCAGGTGCGGAGGCGCAGTGAACGTGCGCAGCCGCACCCGCGAGGCCGCCTCGTCGACCAGGTCGATGGCCTTGTCGGGCAGGAAACGATCGGCCACGTAACGGTCCGAGAGCCTCGCCGCCGCTTCCAGCGCTTCGTCGGTGATCTCCACGCGATGGTGGGCTTCGTACCTGTCGCGCAGTCCGCGAAGGATGGCCAGTGTCTCCTCAACGGTTGGCTCGTCCACCATGATCGGCTGGAACCTGCGCTCCAGAGCGGGATCCTTCTCCACGTGCTTGCGGTACTCATCCAGGGTGGTGGCACCGATGCATTGCAGCTCGCCTCGGGCCAGCGCCGGCTTGAGGATGTTTGAAGCGTCGATGGCTCCCTCGGCCGCGCCGGCTCCGATGATGGTGTGCATCTCGTCGATGAAGAGGATGATGTCACCGGCGTTGCGGATCTCGTCCGTCACCTTCTTCAGCCGCTCCTCGAACTCCCCCCGGTACTTGGACCCGGCCACGACCGATGCCAGGTCCAAGGTAACCACCCGACGGTCTTTGAGGGTCTCGGGCACCTGCCCGGCCACGATACGCTGGGCCAACCCTTCCACGATGGCCGTCTTGCCGACCCCCGGCTCGCCGATGAGCACGGGGTTGTTCTTGGTGCGACGTGAAAGGATCTGCACCACACGCTCGATCTCCTTCTCCCTGCCGATCACGGGGTCGAGTTTGCCCTCACGCGCCAGCAGGGAAAGATCGCGCCCGAAAGTGTCCAGGGTGGGGGTCTTGCTCCGGGTCCGGCGGGGGCCGCCGCCCGGTCCCACGGCCGAGGGTTGGGGAACCTGCGAGCTGCCACCCAGCAATTGTATCACCTGTGCGCGCGTGCGCTCGAGATCCGCTCCCAGGCTCTCCAGCACCCGGGCGGCAACGCCTTCACCCTCCCGCAGAAGCCCCAACAGCAGGTGCTCGGTGCCGATGTAGTTGTGCCCAAGAGCCTGCGCCTCCAGCAGGGCAAGCTCCATGACCACCTTCTTGGCGCGGGGTGAGAAGTTGAGCGTCTCACCCGGCGTCTCGGGCTCGGTGGCGCCGATCAGGGTCTCGACCTCCGCCCTGACCTTCTCCAGGCCGATGCCCATGCTCTGGAGAACCTTGGCCGCCACTCCTTCCCCTTCCCGGATCAACCCCAGCAGAAGGTGTTCGGTGCCGACCACGCTGTGGTTATGCCGCCGCGCTTCCTCTTGCGCCAGGATTATCGCCCGCTGCGCCCTTTCCGTATACCGGCCGAACATGTAATGGCTTACCATTCGTCCTCCCTCCCATACGGCGCTAGCCGCTAGATGTGGCACCGGCAGCGGCCGCACGCAACTTCTCCCTGATAAGTCTGGCTCGCTGCACATCGCGTTCTGCCGCCGAGAGCTGGCGGTCGGCGAGTTTCTGAAGGTAACCCGGCCTGGTCATCACCAGGAGCTCCGTCAGCCCGGCAGATGTCAGGCCCGTCAGGATCCCCAGATCCTTGCCCAGCCTTACGTCCGAAAGCAACTGGACGGCCTCGGCCGACGACAGCACCCGGGCGTGGGTCAAGATGCCGTAGGCCCTCCACACGCGGTCCTCCAACTGGTGGCGCATCTCCTTGCGGAGCAGTTCCCTCGCCGAGCGTTCCTGCTCGATGATCTGTGCGGTTACGCTGCGGAGGTTCTCGATGATGTCCACCTCGGAGCGGCCGAGCGTTATCTGGTTGGAGAACTGAAAGATGTTGCCCAGGGCCTCGGTGCCTTCGCCGTAGATCCCTCGGACCATGAAACCGAGTTTGACGATACTCGAGTGCAGCCGCCCGGCCTGGTTGGACATCACCAGTGCGGGAAGGTGCAACATCACCGAGGCGCGCAGACCAGTGCCCACGTTGGTGGGACAGGCCGTGAGGTAGCCCCGGTCGGGGCTGAAGGCATACTCGAGCTTTCTCTCAAGCAGGTCGTCAACGTTGCTGGCAAGCTGCCAGGCCTGTTCCAGCTGGAGCGCGGGGAACAGGCATTGTATGCGCAGGTGATCCTCCTCGTTGACCAGCACGCTCACCGCCTCATCACCGCGCAGGATCACGGCGCCGTGAGCCACGTTGCGGGCGTGCTGCGGGCTGATAAGATGCTTTTCCACCAGCACGTGGCGGTCAAGCACCGCAAGGTCCCGCAGACGGTAGAGGGTCATACGGTGGTCGGCCGAGCGGGCGCCCTGATTGGCGAGCGCCTGCCGCAAGCGCTGAAGGAGATCCTCGGCTTGTGAATCCTGCATCAGGTGCGGGAAAGGCAGACCCTGCACATTCCGGGCCAGCCTTACCCGGCAGGAGATGACGATGTCCGAGAAGGGCCCGGTGCCCTCCATCCACTTGCTCAGGCGATTGGCGGAACCTGCCATGGCCTTCAGCTTTCCCCCGATCTCTGCTCCAGTTCCCGAATGCGATCTCTCAGTTCGGCCGCCCGCTCGAATTCCTCACGGCGGACGCACATCTCCAGCTCGTGCCTGAGCATGGCCAGTTCGTCCCGCCGCGAGCGCGGACGCGCGCCCTGAGCCGGAACCTTGCCGGTGTGAGCCGTTGCGCCGTGGATGCGTCTGAGCAGCGGCTCCAGCCTGGTTTCAAAAGCAGCGTAGCACTGGCTGCAGCCCAGCCTGCCGGCCTTGGTGAACTGCTGGTAGGTCAGGCCGCAATTCGAGCACCGGTCCTCGGCGACCGGCCGTCGCTCGGCTCTGGACGCCTCGTGGGCCAGCAGCCCCGCCAGCAGGCTCTGCAGAGAGAACTTGGGCTCGGTAAGCAGCTCGACCTCCCCCAGTTCGCGGGCGCAGATCTCGCAAAGATTCATCTCCGTGCGCTGGTCGTCGGTGATCTTCGTCACGTGCACCGTGGCCGGTCGTTTTCGACATTCCTGACACAACATGGCGTCTGTACCTCCGTCAGGGGGTCCCCGATTCGCGTCCCGACCCGTCCCCCACCCCTCGCACCGCCCCATCGCGCAGGCTTTCCCGCAGGAGGCATGCCAGCATGGCCTTCAGTACCCGGGCCCTGACGCGGTCCCGTTCCGGCAGGCCGAACTCGAAGACCCCGCGCGCCATGGCCGACTTCATGATCGCCGCCTCCCGCCGGCCGAGCAGCCCCTCATCGTACAGCCGCAGGATCAGGTGCTCGGCCGCCGACTGCGCGATGGCCTCACCCACGGCACGGTACGTCCTGACCAGGAGTTCCAGCGGCGAGCTGAACTCCAGGCGCAGTATACGAATGTAGCCGCCGCCACCCCGCCGGCTTTCCACCAGGAAACCCCTTTCGACGGTGAACCTGGTCTCCAGCACGTAGTTGATCTGCGATGGCACGCAGTCGAACTGCGCCGCCAGCTCGTTCCGCTGCACCTCCAGGAAGCCCTTACCCGATGCTTCCAGTAGCCTGCGCAGATGCCCCTCGATCAGATCGCACAGGTTAGGCACCGACCGGCTCACCTGACCATCTCTGACCTTTCCCCGATCATGATACCACAATCCCCCGAGACGGTGAACACCATGTCGGCGCAATTTGCCGCCGCCTAAGAGAACACGGCAGGGAATTCCCTGCCGTGGCACCGCCGTCGCTGCGTTGAGCCTTCAGTCTTCCTTGGCCTTGCGCGCCTGTTCCATGATCTGCTGTGCGAGGGCAACCGGCACTTCCTCGTAGTGGGACGCCTCCATGCGATAGGTTCCGCGGCCCTGGGTTATCGACCTCAGGTCGATGGCGTAGTCGAACATCTCGGCCAGCGGCACGTAGGCCCTTATCACCTGGGCCGAGCCGAGCTGTTCCATTCCGAGGATCTTCCCCCTCCGGCGGTTGAGGTCCCCCATGATGTCGCCCATGAACTGCTCGGGTACCATCACCTCGACCTTCATGACCGGCTCCAGCAAGACCGGGTTGGCCTGCTGGACTCCCTTCTTAAACGCCATCGACGCCGCGATCTTGAAGGCCATCTCCGAGGAGTCCACGGTATGATAGGAGCCGTCATACAAGGTGGCCCGGAAGTTCACGACGGGATACCCCGCCAGCACCCCCTCCTGCATCGCCTCGCGGATGCCCTTCTCGACGGCGGGGATGTACTGCCGCGGCACCGCTCCGCCGAAGATCTTCTCCTGAAACTCAAACTCGATGTCCGGAGCGGTGGGTTCCAGTTCCAGCCACACATGTCCGTACTGGCCGCGGCCGCCGGTCTGCTTTTTGTGCTTCCCCTCAACCTTGACGACTCCGCGGATCGTCTCGCGGTAGGGGACGCGAGGACGTGACAGCGTAACCTCGACACCAAACTTCCGCTTGAGCCTCTCGGTCACGATGTCCACGTGCATCTCGCCCATGCCGGAGATGAGCAGCTGCCCGGTCACCGACTCCTTGCGGAGCTGGAACGTGGGGTCCTCCTCGGCCAGGCGCGTCAGCCCCGAGGAGATCTTCTCCTCATCCCCTTTGGCCTTCGGCTCTACGGCCACCGTGTAGACGGGTTCGGGGAAAGTGAGGGGGGCGAAGGCTATCGGGTTGGCCTCGTCGCACAGCGTGTCACCGGTGGTTGTCTCCTGCAGCTTGGCGACGGCTCCGAGGTCGCCCGGTCCCAGGGCCGGCACCGGCTCCTGTTGCTTACCCCTGATCACGAAGACCTGGCCGATGCGCTCGGTGCGGCCGCGCCGGGAGTTGTAGACCTGCGAGTCGGACTTGATGGTGCCCGAGTACACGCGGAACAAGGTCAATCTGCCGACATAAGGGTCGGCCATCGTCTTGAACACCAGGGCCGAGAAAGGCGCCTCCTCCGACGCCTGGCGCTTGACCACCTCACCCTTGCGCGGTTCTTGACCTTCCACTGCTCCCGCATCTACGGGGGAAGGCATGAGCTCCACGATCGCCTGCGCCAGGAACTGCACTCCCACGTTGCGCAGACCACTGCACGGTATCACGGGAACAGCCCTGCGGGCAAGCACGGCCGCGCGCAACCCCGCACGGATCTCGTCAGCCGTAAGGCGCTCGCCGTCAAGATAGCGGGAGAGCAGCTCGTCGTCGGCTTCCGCGGCCGCCTCCGCCAGGGCCTCCCGCGCCGTCGCCACGCTCTGTCGATCGCCCTCTGGCACCGCTTCTTCGCGGTAACCTTTGCCCGCGGCATCGCGGCCGGTCTGGATCAGCGCGCGCTCGCCGATCACGTCGATGACTCCCCGGAAGCTTTCAGCCTCGCCCACCGGTAGGCCAAGTGGGAGGAAGGTCGCCTCGAAGCAATTCCTCAGCGAATCCAGCGCCTTATGGAAACTGGCGTTCTCTCGATCGAGTTTGTTGATGACCACCAGCCTCGGCAGTCCTCGGTCATCGGCGTATCGCCAGACCAGTTCCGTCCCGACCTCGACCCCTGCCACGGCGTCGATGACCACGACGACCGACTCCACCACCCGCAGTGAGGCCAGCACTTCGCCGACGAAATCGAAATAGCCAGGCGTGTCGAGCACGTTGAGCTTTCGCGCATCCCACTCCACAGGGGTCATGGCCGTGCTGATCGAAAGCTTGCGCCTTATCTCCTCGGGGTCGTGATCCAGGGTTGCCGTGCCCTCGTCGGTCCTGCCCAGGCGGTCGATGGCACCTGAGTTGAAGAGCAGGGCTTCGGCCAGCGACGTCTTCCCCGCCCCGCTATGGGAGATCAGGGCGAGGTTGCGCAGGTCTTGCGGTGCATATCGCTTCACGGCCGACTCTCCTTCCTGAACTGAAAAAAGCAGAGGACCGGGAAGTGTCGCGTCCTCCGACGGCTCTGTCTTCTCCCGGTCATGGTCCGATTCCTGCCGGCCTTCACGCCGTAGGGTTGCCGGGGAACTGCCGTCCTAGTCCACTTGACGGTGCGGAGTGCTCCGCAAAGCCGCCGGTGTGTAACGGCTCGCCGCGTTCCACAGCAACCAGCCGCCCAGCCCGTGGTCTTCGGTCGCCCTGATCTGCGCCCTCACCTCGTCGGGGCCGTACCGATGCCCCATCGAGAAGTCCTGGAGCCACGGCCTGATGCGGGCGAAGTCCTCGGGGGCCAGGCGGCGTCGGGCGTGAAGCAAGCTCAGGTACACGGTCTCGTAAGGCGCCCGGTTGGGATCCTCAAGCCCAAGCGCTCCGGCACGGTAGTGCGACGGATAGGTCATGGGCGAGAGGTAGTCCACCACCTGCATCAGTTCCTCGAGGTACTGCCCCAACCCCACGTCGGTCTCGGTGTAGCACACCAGGCCAAACACGTCGGCCGAGACGATGACCCCATAGGCGCGCAGCGCCTCCCGTGCCTGACGGAGGAAGCCGTTGATGGCCTGCATCCGGGTAAGGCCTCCGGTGTCGGGATACACGATGCGTGAGAGGTCACCGTCCGTCGGGAACCTCACGTAATCGAACTGCACCTCGTCAAAGCCCAGTGCCGCTACCTCCACGGCCACCGCCACGATGTAGTCCCAGACCTCGCGGCGGTAGGGGTCCGTCCAGGCACCACCCGACCTGTCCTTCCAGAGCTCACCTTCCGGCGTGCGGAGGGCGAGGTCGGGCCGGGCATGGGCGAGATCGGCGTCGTGGAAGACGCACAGACGGGCGATGGTGTAAACCCCGCGCTCGCGACAGCGTTCAAGGACCCGTGACAGATTTGGGATGGGAGGACTTCGTCGCGAGAGTGGGGCACCGTGGACTCGTGACGGGTAGGTGAGGCCGGTGACGTCCTTGACGTCGATGACCAGCGCGTTGAGCTCGGTGGCATCGATCAAATCTAGCAGGCCTTTCAGGGCGGACGGCGAGCCCGCAACGTATGCGGTGGCGTAGATGCCGCGCACCCCTGCCCCCGCAGGAGAAACGGTGGGTTCCACTCCCTCCACCAGCCGGCTGAATGTGGCGGCATCTTCGAGCTCGGGATACGGCGCGGGAGCGCGCCCCGCGTCTACCCGGCCCCCCAGGCCGAGCAGGATCAGCGCAACAAGCAGGCAGGTTCCATACCATCGCGCCGACAGCCCTCACACCTCCCGGCCCTCGCCGTTCCGGGGTCTATCCGGGTCGGCCGAGTTCCTCAAGCTGCTTGAGGTCCTCCCGCTCGAGGTCCCTGATTCCGGCACGCGCCTCGGCGTGGTGCCGGATCTCGTGCTTCAGCGTCGTCCAAAGCTCCTCTTCCCAGGCCGCGCGGTCGGCGCCGAATACCCGCAGGAACGACCCGTAGTAGAGGATGATGAAACAACCGAGGAAGGGATCGGTGACATACTCGCCGAGCAGGTACACGCCGGGAGGGTCGCCCCGCCGGCGGCGCGCACCGCGCTTGACCATGATGCCGCCGTTCAGCCCCTCCAGCAATGCGGGAGGGACGGTGTCGAGCATTTCGCCGGTCAAGGCTTCGAATTCGGCGTACGACATGCCAGCGGCCAGCCGGACCACCTCTTAGAAGACAAGAGCTTTCCGGCGGCGACCTACTCTCCCGGGCGGTTACCCGCCGAGTACCATCGGC
>DYFO01000033.1 GCA_020725145.1 Symbiobacterium thermophilum | reverse complement strand
CCCTCACCGACCCGCATCAATGCTCGCTTTGTTCACAGCTTGACGCAGCCATGCCATCCTCTCCCGAAGTGACGGGCGAAAAGCACGGCGGCGGCGGCGCGCAGGTCCCCTTCCAGAGCCCGAAAAGTCTCGAGCAGGTTCCGGCCCTGGGGGGTGAGGGTCGTTCCACCCCCTCCCTCCCCTCCCACCCGGGTTACGGTGAGCGCCACGCCCAGGCGTTCTTCTGCCTGGCGCAGCTCCCCCCACGCCTGGCGGTAGGACATGTCCATGGCGGCGGCCGCGGCGCTGATCGAACCCGAACGGGCGATGCCTTCCAGCAAGGTGCCCAAACCCTCGCCGAATGCGGGTTCCTGCCCCATGACCAGCCAGCACTTGAGGCCAAGGGAGGCCCCGGGCGCGGACGGCTTCTCGGGCAGGGCGTCCAGTGACTCCTCGTCCGCAAGGTCAAGGCCGTTGGCGGCCAGCAGGGCGGCGGCGACCCCGAGGTCCTCGCCGCCCGGGTGGCATGACGGGCTGCCCCGCTTCAGGACGGCCCCGCGGCTGCCCAGCGTATCGGCAAGCAGTGCCGCCTCCCGTGCTCCCCGCAGGAAAGCCTCAGTGACGTCGAGGCCTTGTTCCGTCAGTACGCGGGCCTTGCCCTCGAACACCTCGCGACCTCCCCCGCCCGCCAGACGGGCCGGAGGGCGCGGTGTCGGAAGACCGCCGAGCTGCTCGGGGCAGAACGGCACCGCCCTGCCCGCGGCGACTAGCGCCACCACCGCCGGATGTGGACAGGACCGGCCGTCCCAGCGGCAGTGGAGACCGGCCAGGCAGGCGCTGACCAGTACGGGTGGGTGCTCCGACATGCTTCAATTATAGCACGGCTCGTACCTGCGGGCGGGCACGGTGATGGCCGGCCCATTATGCAAGTTTTCAAAGCTGTCTGGCAGGAGATGAACCGCTGCCGCAGAATGGAATTGTGACCGACCTGGCCTTTTGGTACTAATTGTTCGAATTGCTCGACGTAAAGGGAGGTGGTTCCCACTCGCGGATCACCCGGGTTGAGGGCAGGACTTCCACGGAAAGGAGATGGGCCATGGACCCCTATCGGCGCGAGTGCTGGCTGACGGCCATATGTTTCATTCTGGTAACGGTCTTCGGTGGCATCCTCAGCGTGTTCTTCGTGGTGGGCAAGGATCTGTTCTTCGGTCCGGCGCCGGCCTACGCAGCCAAGCGGTTCGTGCTGGGCTTCCCCTCGCACTACTTCTGGCTGCTCGTGGGTAGCTGGCTGTTCGTGACGGCGGTGGGCGCTTTCTACGCCTGGTACATGGACCGGCTGGAGAAGGAGATCGAGAGGGGGAAGACCGGGTGAGCGGGCTGTTCGGTCTCGGCATCGTGTTCTGCGTGCTGGTGCTGGGCATCAGCATCGCGGTGGGCATCTGGGGCCGCCGCCTCACCAGGAACCTGGCAGACTACTACGTGGCGGGGCGCTCGGTGGACGCGATCAACAACGGGCTAGCGATGGTCTCCCTCTCGCTCAGCCTGACCACCTTTCTCGGGCTCACCGCCCTCATCTGGTACGGCTTTTATCTCGCGATCGCCATCTACGCCGCCTTCACCGCCGCGTTCCTGATCATGCTGGTGGTGGCCGCGCCGTACCTCCGTCGCCACAAGACCTTCACCAGCATGGACTTCATTGGCGAGCGGTACTACAGTCCCCGGCTGCGCATGCTGGCGGTGTTCATCATGCTGGTGGTGTCCACCCTGTACCTCGTGGGCAACATCAAGGGCATCGGTATCGTCTTCGAGTACCTGCTCGGCATTCCCGCCATCTGGGGAGTGCTGATCGGGGGACTCGTGGTCACCGCGTATGTGACCCTGGGCGGGATGTACGGGGTAACCTACAACCAGACCTTCCAGTCCATCGTGCTCACCATCGCCTTCATCGTGCCGTTGATGGTCATCCTCAAACGGCTGGGCATCACCGGCTGGTGGTTCCCGCCGCTGGGCTACGGTCAGGCGGTGCCGGCGATGGTGGAGGTGACTCCGTACTACTTCTTCCCGTTTGTGGTGCACCCGGTGTGGTACATCGCCGTCTTCCTGGGCTCGGCCTTCGGCATCATCGGCCTGCCGCACTTCGTGATGCGTTACTTCACGGTACGCGACGCCAAGGATGCGCGGTGGAGCACGGTGGTGTGCGCGCTGCTGGTGGGTCTGGTCAACACCTCGGCCTACGCCATGGGGTTCGCCGGGGTTTACTACGTCGCCCAGACGGGCATCGAGATCGCCCGTGCCGACGCCGACAAGCTGGTGTTCATCCTCACGCAGGCGCTCACCAACAACTGGTTGCTCGCCCTGGCGGTGGCCGGGGCGCTGGCCGCTTCGCTATCCACGGTGGCAGGGCTCTTGATGATCATGGGCACCGGCCTGGTGCACGACCTGTACGCGGTGATACGGCCGGGAATGAAGGAAGACCGCAAG
This sequence comes from Symbiobacterium thermophilum, assembly GCA_020725145.1. GTDB lineage: Bacteria > Bacillota > Sulfobacillia > UBA995 > UBA995 > DYFO01. The sequence goes on along the minus strand of DYFO01000033.1, from coordinate 16,940 downwards.
CTCACCTTGAGCATCTGGACCATGTTCGCGGTGGGCGTGGCCTGCACGCTCCTGTCCATCCGGCCACCGGAGTTCATCCTGGTGACCATCATGTGGGCCTTCGGCATAGCCGGCGCGAGCCTGGGCGTACCCATCACCATGGGTATCTGGTGGAAACGGGCCACCCGCGAGGGAGCGGCGGCGAGCATGATCGTGGGCTTCCTCACGAGTTTCGTGCCTTACGTGATGATCGAGATCATGAAGATGGAGCCCACCGCCATCTCCCGGTTCTTCTACGGTCCGCTGGGCTGGGTGAAGGTGATCGCCTGGTCCATGCCGCTTACGTTCCTGACGATGGTCGTGGTATCCTGGCTGACCAAGCCGCCTCCGCTCGAGGTCAAAAAGCAGGTCGACGCGATGCACGGGTGGCCCGACTACCGCGAGGAGCGGTACCACGGCAAGGCGCTGCCGATCACCGTGGCCGTGTTGTCGGTGCTGATCATGCTCTTTGTGACCACCCTGTACGACGTCTTCCCCAAGTGAGTGTGGCAAAGGCAACTTTAAGGCAGGGGGTGGGCCTCCTCGCCCGCCCCCTGCCGGCGAGGTGAACACGTTGGAGGATTGGCGGGCACTTAGCCGGATGTCGGCCGGCCAAATCCGGCAGATGCAGGACCGTAAGCTGAGGGCTTTCATCCGCAACCAGATCTACCCTTACAGCCCGTACTACCAGCGTCTTTTCCGGGAGCACGACATCGACCCCTTCTCCATCCAGACGGTGGACGACCTGGAAAGACTGCCTTTCACCTTCAAGGAGGACGTGGCTCCCACCGATGAGGAGCCCCAGCGGCACAAGGACTTCATCGTCCGTCCGGACGAGACGATCACCGAGCGCTACGGACACCTGACCAAGCTCTCCATGTTCGCCGGCAAGCACGTGGTGGCGGAAAAGGTGTACGAGTACCGCCCCGTTCACATGCACTTCACCACCGGACGTACCGCCCGACCGACCCCCTTCGTGTACTCGGCGAAAGACCTTGAGTTCATCCGTGAGGGTGGATACCGTCTGCTGGACGTGTTCGGGGTCAAGCCGGAAGACGTGGTGGTCAACGCCTTCCCCTACGCCCCCCATCTGGCTTTCTGGCAGACGTACTTCGCGGCGGAGGCTCAGGGCAGCCTGGTCCTGCATTCGGGCGGGGGCAAGATCCTGGGAACCCAGAACCTGATCGAGGCGGTGGAACAGCTTCGGGCCACCGTGCTGGTCTTCATCCCCGGCTACGCCTACTATTTCCTGCGGGAGGCGGCCCGACAGGGTCGCGACTTTGGCCGCGTGCGCCTGGTGCTCTTCGGAGGAGAGAGGGTACCTCCGGGACTGAAGGACAAGGTCCGAGAGGCGCTAGGCCAGATGGGCGCGGAGAACGTTCAGGTGCTCGCCACCTATGCCTGCACCGAAAGCCGCCTGGCCTGGGGGGAATGCCCTGCCGAGGAGTCCTTCGGCTACCACACCTACCCGGACATGGAGATCATCGAGGTGGTGGACCCCACCACCGGCAAGCGTGTGGGCGAGGGCGAAGAAGGCGAGATCGTCTACACCTCGCTCGGCTGGCGCGGGACCTGCGTGCTGCGGTACCGCACGGGAGACGTCGCGGCAGGTGGGATAAGCTACCGCCCCTGTCCCAACTGCGGACGCACCGTGCCCCGTATCAGCGCCAACATCCAGCGCAGGTCGGAGTTCAAGGAGTTCGCGCTCACCAAGATCAAGGGTACGCTGGTGAACCTGAACAACTTCTTCCCCCTGCTCATGGGTCACCCCGACCTCCTGGAGTGGCAGGTGGAACTGCGCAAGCGCAACGACGACCCGTACGACCTTGACGAGATCTACCTGAGGATCGTCCCCGCTGCGGGCGTCGACATCGATCGCCTGAAAGCCGATCTGCGGGAGAAGGTGTTGCGGGAGACGGAGGTAGCCCCCACCGACATCATCCCGACCACCATGCCGGACATGCTGAGCCGCCTGGGGATGGAGACGGAACTCAAGGAGAAGCGGATCGTCGACATGCGTCCGCGGGTGTAGGCGAGGGGAGGACTTTGCGGTGATGGACTACGCTCGACTCGGCCGCCTGAACGCGACCGAGCTCCGTTCCATGCAGGACCGGGCGCTGGCGACGGTGATCGGGGAACTGGTTTGGCCACACCACCGCTACTATCGGCAGCTGATGGAGGAAGCGGGGCTCGGACCGTCAGACCTGGCGACCACCGACGACCTGGTGCGCCTGCCGTTCACCGACCGTCACACCGTTTGGCAGCGTTCCCGCGAGGCGGGCGACCCGCAGCTGTTTTGCCTGAAGCTGCCGTGGACCCCGACACAGGCCTCACGCGGGGGAGGCCTGCTATCAGCCCTCGGCCGCAAGCCGCGCACCGCGCAGGCCGACCCTTCGCGTCCGTTGCGGGTGTTTTTCGCCGGCGGCCGGACCACGCCGCCGACCCCCATCTTCTACTGCCAGCACGACCTCGACCGGCTGAACGAAACCGGCCGGCGGATCTTCCAGGTGGCCGGGGTGGACGGCGACCGCCCGCTCATCAACGCCCTGCCCTACGGGCCCAACGTCGCCTTCTGGCAGGTGGCCGCAGCCACGCTGGACCAGGGGATCACGGCGGTGCAGACCGGCGGCTCGAAGGTCATGGACGTGGCCAAGACGCTGACCGCCCTCACCAACACGGCGGCGGCCACGCTGGCGGGCTTCCCCGGCTTTCTGTCCTTCCTTCTGGAAGCGGCGGCCGCGGAGCGCCTGAGCCTGGACTGCCTGGAACGGCTCCTGGCAGGCGGCGAACCCCTCTCGCCGGGAATGCGCGAACGCCTGCGCGACGGGCTTGCGGCGGTCGGCGCCCGAACCGACAGCGGGGCGGTGGTCGGGCTGTACCTCAACACCGAAGCCCGTGCCGGGTGGGCTGAGTGCGTCGGCGGCTCGGGCTATCATACCTATCCGGACATGGAGTTCCTGGAGGTAGTGGACCCCGCCACCGGCGAGCGCGTGGGGCCCGGGGAAACCGGGGAACTCGTCATCTCCCACCTCGACTGGCGAGGCACTTTCCTGCTGCGCTACCGCACGGGCGACATCGTCGAGGGTGGGCTCTGCTTCGACCCCTGTCCACACTGCGGCCGCACGGTGCCCCGGCTGGCAACGCTGGTCTACCCGGCGGCCGAAAGGCTGCATGATGGCACGTCGCTGGCCTCCTTGCGCGTGGCGCTGGACGCCGCCGCGGACGTTCATCTGTGGCAGCTCACGGTGCAGGGCGCGGACGTCGACCTTGCGGTCTCGCCCCGCCCCGGCGCAGGCGATGATCTGCACGCGAAGCTGTCGGGCCTGGTCAGACTGCACCTCGGAAAGGAGCCCCGCCGGTTGCAGGTGGTCTCCTCGCACGAGCTGTACCGCCGGCTGGGGACCGATCGTGAGGCCCGCGAGGCGCGGATCGTCTTCAGCACGTAGGCGCCCTGGTGCGGGAAGCCGTACGGCCGGCTTCCCGCACCAGCTCTGCCCCGGCCTCCAGCTCCGCCAGTAGAAGACCCACCAGTTCGGGATCGAACTGGCTGCCCGCGTTGCGGCGGAGTTCCTCGCGCGCCTCTTCGGCGGACAGACGCCGGCGATAGGGTCGATCGGCCACCATGGCGCAGTAGCTGTCGGCCACACACAGGATCCGTGCCAGAAGCGGGATCTCCTCTCCGGCCAACCCGGTTGGATACCCGGCGCCGTCGTAGCGCTCGTGGTGGTGGTAGATGGCCGCCAGCACCTCCTGGAGGTCGAGCGCCTGCTTCAAAAGGAGGCACGCGAAATAGGGGTGCCGCTGGACGATCTCCCGTTCCTCAGGGGTAAGCGGGCCCTGCTTGCGTAGTATGGCCTCGGGTACTCCTATCTTGCCCAGGTCGTGCAGCAGCGCGGCCACCTTCAGGCACTGGCGCTCGCGGCTACCCAGCGCCAGGCGACGGGCAAGCTGGTCGGCTACTTCGGCCACTCCCCCCGAATGCCCCGGGGCCTGGAACTCCTTGGCGTCGATCATTGTCGCCAGCGATTCAAGGATCTCCATCTCGGCGCGCGAACGCCAGGGTCTGGCGGACGCGGACACCACCGCCGTCTTCGCCCCTGCGCTGCCGGCCTGGCCGAGGGCGCGTTCCGCCGCAGCCAGCAAGGAGCCCGGGTCGATCCCGTCCTCCGGTGCACCCGCCACCCCGACCCGCATGGGAGCGGGCATAGCGGTGAGCAGGGTTTCCACCAGTTCGACGGCTTCCTCCCGTGACCGGCCGGGCAGCACCAGGGCGAAAGCGGCTCCGGCGTAACGCGTTACCTCGGCACCGGCGGGAGCACGGGCGCGGAGCACGCGGCCGATCTCGTGCAGCAGCGCACGCTTGCGTTCCTCGGACGGCCGGCCGGCGGGGTCGGCGGGCATCTCCAGTTCGAAGAGTGCCAGAGCGACCGCCTGCGACCGGCGGGCCGCCCAGGCAAGCTTGACCTCCAGCGAGCGTTCCAGCTGCCAGATGCCGGGAAGCCCGGTGACGGGGTCGATGCGTTCCAGGTAATGCTCGGCTGTCAAACCGGATCGCCGGCCTGCCAGCACGTCGGCGATCACCCTGCGGATCTGAGCGGGGTCAATGGGCTCGGAGATGCCGGCGATCGCTCCCCGGCGCAGGTAAGACGAAACGGGGTCGCCGTTTCGTGTAACCACCACGACGCCGCAGTCCGGATCAAGCCGCCTTACCTCGTCGAGGAAGATGGTGGCGGCCGGGCCGGAGCGGATCACGGCGACCTCGAACCGGTCCTGCTTCATCCGGACCAACGCTTCCACCCAGCTCTGGACCCTTGCCACCTGTACTGCAAGGTTAGAGTCATCCTCCAGCAGCGCGGCCTCCACCGGGCCGCCGCCGACTACCAGCACCTTGGGAACGAAAGCGGTGTGTTCCCCTTCGGTGTCTCCCGCTCCCCGCACTCCTATCATTTTGTTTGGGCCTCCCCCGAGAGCGGCGCGTCTCCTCGCGCAGGCGACGCGACCCCTGTTCTTCATGTCGGCAAACCCGTGCGCCGACTGAAGGGGGGCAAGGAAGATAAAGACCCGCCGGACGGGCGGGTCCCTACCTCGGAAGCGGTCGCGGTCTAGTCCTCCGGTGGAGGCTGGGGCTTTCGCTCAAGCAGCTTTTTCCAGATGCGCAGCTTGATGGGGGCCACCACGATCGCCGCCACCACCAGCAGCACCCATACCCAGGCAGGAATGGAACCCCAGTCGATGTTCATCCTCCGGTCCACCTCCCGGTTCTGATGCCCCGCACGGCACCGGCCCTGGCTCACTAGGGCGCGGGCCGTTCCCGGGGCCGGAGCCCGTGCTCGAGGATCTTGAGCACCTCGCGATAGAACCCCGGTGCCTCGTCGACCGTTACCCTGCCGCTGGCCAGGTCCTGTCCCAGAGCGGTAGTGATCGTCCACACCACGTAGGCTGCCGCCTCCACAGGGAGGTTGGGGTCCAGCTGGCCACGGGCGAAAGCCCGGCTCACCCATTGCTGAAAGGTAGCCTCCGCGACGTGGCCGAAATGACCCATCACCCTGGCGCGAAAATCCTCCGGCTCGCGCAGAAGGTTCGCACTCAGCTCCAAGAGCCGGGGTTCCTCCCGCGCAAGCCTTATGGAGGCTTCCACCGAAACCGCAAGCGTCTCGAAGAAGTCGGGGTCGGGTCCCAGACGGGCAAGCGCCTCACCGATGTATTGGAGCTTTCTGTCCGCCGCCAGCTGAAGTACGTACATGTACAGGTCGAACTTGTCGGCGAAGTATTGGTAGATGGAGCCCTTGGCGATCCCCGCACGCCTGACGATGCGGGTGAGCGATGCTTCCCGGTATGCGTGGGCCGCGAACTCCTCCACCGCCAGGTCGACGATGCGCCGGCGTTTGGCCTCCGGCAGGTTGAGGAAAGTCGGTTTGGGCATGGCCTTCACATGACTTTTCGGTCACATGACCGTCTGGTCATATTGTATGCGGGTCGATCTCGACCGTCAAGCCCAGTCTCCGGGCTCCGGTCTCCGAGCATTGTCTTCCCCCATAACTACCCGTGATTCCGCACACGCTAGAGCCGTCGTACCCGCAAGGGAGGGAGATGGCACTGCGCCGCCAGACCATCGAAGCCCAGTTCGCCGACGCCACGGCAGCCCGCCGCGCGGCGCGCCAGCTCTGGCAGGCCGGCTTCTGGGAAGTGCGGGTCACGCCGGCCCACCACCACCCTGCCGCCTACCGGCCGGCTCTCGACGAGCTGGGGATGACCGCTATGCCAGATGCTGTTGCCAGTGCCTCCGTGACGGACTTCCCGGTGAGGACTCCGGGCGGCGTCCGGTTGACGCTGGTGACCACCGCCGACCGCGCCCGTGAAGCGCGGTGGCTTTTGCGTCAATTCGGCGCCAGTTGCCGCTGAAAGGGCCAGCCGGCAACTTCCGGACCGGCGAGGCGGATTCGGGCTTCGCTCACACGAAATAACGCCAGGTGGCCCGGGGCAGGTACTCCTGGTGCAGGCGCGCCAGGTGCTCCCGCAGCGAAGTCATGGTACGCGCAGGATACACGTACTTGCCCCGGCCGTACCTGCCGCGCCGGTACTCCCTGGTGGCCGGTTCGAGGTCGAGGTTGCCCCGCGGCCAGCGTTCCAGCACAAGCTTGCGCGTGGCAGCGGTGAAGCGGTAGGTGACGAACTCCAGTTCCAGCCCCGCCGCCGCCGCGCCGGGAAAGGCCCGACCCAACAGCCGGAAAAGCTCCCGGTAGTCCTCCTCCCAGCCGCTTGAGACCATGAGGGGGGCCACAAGGAACCCCGGCCGGTACCCCGCCTGGGCTACCCGGACGGCGGCCGCCACACGTTCCTCGAGAGAGGAGGTTCCGGGTTCGAATCTGCGTATCAGACTCGGGGCATTGACGCTGACGCGGAAGTCGGTGCGCCCGCCGTGCGCCAGTTCGAGCAGGCCGGGGGCAGGCGGGAACTTGGTGACCAGCCGCAGGCGGGCGCCGGCCGTGGCAGCGAAGCACCGCACTGCCTCGTGCAACGACCCGGTAAGATGCTCCACCGCCATGGGGTCCGCGGTGGAGGATACCTCAAAGGAGGTCTGTCGCGGCAGACGCTCCCGAACCGCATTGCGCACCGCTTCCAGGATCTCCTCGAGGTTCACCCAGACACGCACGTAGGGACGCCTGCCAAGCGTGCCCTGGAGGTAGCAGTACTGGCACAGCCCGGGGCAGCCGGTAACCAGCGCGAACTCGTAGTCGGCGGAAGGGCGGCACGGACGGAATTGCGGCCGCCGCTGGATGCCCACCACCAGGGTACGCTTGGCCTCACGGTACAGCTGGCCCGGCGTCCCGGACGGAAAGTCGGGCACCCGGTGCCCCGGTCCCATGACCGTGGGCGTGACCCCCTCGCGGGCGAGGTGCCGGTACAGCTCCCGCCCCAACGGGTATTCGAGCGCTTCGGGCTCGAAGCAGGCGCGCGCAGGCAGCCATCGTCGCATCGTTAAAGTGTTCCCCGCACCGTCGCCGCCCCACTCGGCCCTTGCAGCAGTCACGGGGGGACAGTGGCGGTTGCCCTGTCCCCCCTGACCCGGTTCGGGTTCGTGCTACTTGCGCAGGTCGGCGATGACTTCTTCCACCGCGCGGGTCTCGGCCTTCAGCTCCTTGAGGTACTCCTCAAGCCTCGCCAGACGCTCCTCCCGGCTGACGAACCGCCGCGCAAAGCGCATGCCCTGCTCGCCCGAGCAGCAACAGCAGTGCCGCCCGGCGTGCCCCCCGAAGGAGCCCCGATGACCGTGGTGGCCCGGAGAACAGCACATCTCCTTCACTTCTTCTCCTCCTCCCTGAAACGTTTCTCGTACTCGTCCAGGAAGCGGTCCAGGCGTTGCCGCGTGCGTCGGACGTTCACCGCCCAGGCGTGCAGGTACTCCAGTCCTTCATCGGTGATGCGGTACACGCGGCGGGCGGGGCCCGACCCGTCGGTATCCCAGGCCGAGCACACCAGACCGTCTTCCTCGAACTGCCGTAGGGTACGGTACAGAAGGCCCGGATCGGCGCCGGGGACGACGTCTAGCTGCCCCAGACGCTCGAGGAGTTCGTAGCCGTGCGCGGCGTCCCGCGAGAGCAGAAGCAGCAGCCACGGCTGTAGGAAGCTGCGAGACCGCCCCGGCGGCGGGCAGCAGCGGCCGTGGCCACCCGACCTGGCATGCCCTCCGTCGCCGTCGCACATCTTCGCCTTCCCCCTATTTGAGACGGACTCTGCTATATGACCATGTCATATAGAGTTTACCGCGCGAGCATTCGGCTGTCAAGTGCCCTGGCAGCCGAACATGGGTTCGATTGATCTGCCTGCCCTTAGAGGAAAACCGTACCTGCGTAGCGAATGCCCCGTCCGATACAAGAGGCGTCCGGGAGAGGGTGTTGCCCGTGTCCGCGGCGGCCACGAATTCTCGCCGGAAGGATCTTGTAGCACTGGTGAAAGCTCTGGAGCCACCTGACGAGACCACGCTGTATGTGTCCGTATACCTCGCCCAAAAGTGGGGGCTTGTCCAGACACATTATGCTTTCGATTTCTCTACCAACCTTCCATTCAGCTCGGAGCTGACAGACGACTACCGCCAATTGGTCGGGGCAAGGCATCTCTTGGAATCGCCCGGACCCCACTCCATAGGAGTACATCCCGATTGTCCGCAGGAGGCTATCGGGAATGTCGACGATGGAATCGGCATCTTGAGAGAAGTGGATCCACCTGTCCGCCTGGCCCTGGCTCTTTTGTATCACCTGAGCGACAACAGCAAGCGGCACCCCGACCTTCAGGACGCTCTTGTGCGATGGTGTCTGGTTCCGGCGGACATAGCAGCGCAGGCACTTCGGCTTTTCCCCATGCGGGAGGAGGTGGAGACTTCTTCCGTCCGGACCCAGACCGTCGGTTCGTGACGCCGCGGGATCGCTGCGACATACTCAAGGATGAGGTCCACGGCTACATCCGTCTTTCGCATCGGCCAACACGCGCGGGGGCCTCGGAGCGAGATTTGATCGACTCCCCATGGGTCCAGCGGCTGCGGCGCATTCGGCAGCTGCAGGCGGCGTGGTATGTCTATCCTTCGGCCGACCACTCCCGGTTCATCCATTCTCTGGCGGTTATGGAGCTGGCAGGACGCTTCGCGCGGAACGTGTATCGTCCTTTCTGGGAGCAGGCAGCCGATTCGGCCAAGCAGCATATCCCTACCTTGCCGCTGGTGGAGGAGACCTTCAGGATAGCGGGACTGCTACATGATGTGGGGCACCTCCCGTTCAGTCACCTCGCAGATGAAGTCTTCCTGAAAGGGTACCACCTTACCCACGAAACCCTGGGGACTCACATCATACGGACTTACCTCGCCGACATCATCCGGAAGATCGATGCCACGCCTGATGGTGAGCTTCTGGAGACTCCGGTGGACCCCGATATCGTCTGCTGTCTTGTCAGATCGGGGCAGGAAGATGACCTCCCAATGGTATGGAAGGCCCTCGCATCGGTGTTGCGAGGGCCCTGTGACGCCGACAAGATGGACTTCTTATTGCGCGACGGACGGAGCCTTGGCCTGGAGGGTATGAGCCCACACGAAGTTCAGCGGCTTATGCTTACCGCGTTTCTTTACCCGGAAAAGGGCTCAGCGCCCGTCTTCTGCTTGGATAGCACATCTTTGCCCGCCCTTGTCTCCTTGCTCAGGCAAAGGCAGTACCTGACCACCGTAGCCTATCACCATCGCACGGTGACGGCTTTCGAGGAGCAACTGCGGTCGGAACTCTGCGAGGCACTGAGCGCGCTCTTGCCCGAAGGCCCGTGCAAGTCTCTGCATCTACTGCCGGGATGTGACGAAGACCTGGTACACCAGGTGCTCAAGCAGAATCCGAACGGCGCCTGGTCCCGGTTGATGCGTCGTCAACTTGACTGGCAACTCGCCTACGAAACCCTCAGGCCGCATGAGAAAGAACCGGCTCCGATCGACCGTCTGTCGGTCAACCAAGTAAGGGAGTTTCTCCAAGGGCTGCCCCAGGACGACGTTTTGGTCAGCGTACAGCCCTACTCTGCACCTCCCGCCCTCCGCAAGGGTGTCTGTCTTTATGATCGAAGCACTGCCAAACTGCGTTATCTTGGCGCGGAGGATTTCAGGAAGCAAGGCATCTTGATCGAGGGCGAGTTCGTCAAGGTGTACGTCCGATCGGGATTGACCGACCTTCGCCAGGAAGTGCGCAGGAGGATGAGCATGGCCCTGGGTGAGAGCCCTCTGGACCGGAGCGCAGATGGGCTCCTCACAAGCTGGTGATCGCCCGGTCGATGCAGGCCGGAATGGGACGCCTTACCTCCCCCTGCGCCGTTCGTCCTTCAGTTGCAGGTGCAGTCGGCCACGGCGGTCGATGCCCGCAAACAACACGTCCTGCAGGCGGAGCCCTCCCTGCGTCCTGATCTCCGCCAGCAGGTGTTCCTCGGTGACCTCTGTCTCCCGTAGGGCCTCGCGATCGAGGTAGCCGTCCAGCACCAGGGCCCGCGGGAAATGCTCCTTGCCGGTGCCCACTCCAAGGTCGCCGGTCACCACCGGGCGCTGGTCGGAACGCGGGACCACCGACAGCTTCCCCGAGCACTCGACCACCGCCCATTCCACCTCGGAGGGGCAGAAGTGCCCCTTGTCCCGGAGCTGGGCCAGAAGGTCGTGAAGGTTGTAGCGAAGCCGCCGCATCTCAGACTCCACCAGCTTGCCATGAGCGATCACCACGCTGGGCACCCCGCTGATCAGCGAGCGTATCCTGACGCTCCACAGCGAAAGCTTGGCCAGCAGGATCTGCAGACCAACGAGCGTGAAGATGGGGATGAGGCCCTGGAACAGGGGGATACCCACTTGCTCCATGGGGATGGAGGCCAGTTCGGCGATCATGATGGAGACCACAAGGTCGAAGGGCGACAGGTGCCCCACTTCGCGTTTGCCCATCGCCCGCATGACCAGCAGGATGACCACGTAAAGGATGAAAGCTCGCCACAGGACGGTCAGCGACACCTGCACTGTCCTCACCTGCCATCGCCGGTGCCGGGTGGTCCCCCGGACACGGCGTCACAAACGCAAAGGTTGAAGCCTGCACGCTTCGGTAGTAAGATGTTGCCCAGACAAGGACGCCGGGAGGACATTCGTGGGCGCACAACGGCCGGAGATTTATCTTGACCATGCCGCCACCAGCCCCCCTCACCCCGAGGTGGTGCACGAGGTACTGCGGGCAATGCGCGAAACCTATGGAAACCCCTCGTCGCTGCATCGCAAGGGACTGGAAGCGGAGCGGGCAGTCGGCCGCGCCCGCGAAACCCTGGCGGCGGCGATAGGTGCCCGCCGGGAGGAGATCGTCTTCACCTCCGGCGGGACCGAAAGCAACAACCTTGCCCTGCGCGGTGCCCTGCGGGCGCTGGGGCACCGGGGTCGCCACATCATCACCACCGCCGTGGAACACCCCTCGGTGCTCGAGGTGGTTCGCGATCTGGAAGGCGACGGCTTCCGGGTGACGCTGCTCGCCCCCGACCGTGACGGTACCGTCCGGGTGGAGGATCTCGGCCGAGCACTGGCTCCCGACACGGTGATGGTGAGCATGATGGCCGTGAACAACGAGGTGGGAGCCGTCCAGCCGGTGGCCCAGGCCGCCGCCCTCCTGGGACGGGCGCGGCCGACCGGCGGACGCCCCCTGTTCCACGTGGACGCCTCGCAAGCCCTGGGACGGTTGCCGCTGGACGCCGCCGCACTCGGTGCAGACCTCGTGACCTTCAGCGCCCACAAGCTCGGGGGACCGAAGGGAGCAGGGGGGCTTTTCGTAAGACACGGCACCGGGCTTCGCCCGCTCCTGCTGGGGGGAGGACAGGAGGGCGGGCTGCGTTCGGGCACGGAAAACGTACCGGCCATCGCGGGTATGGCGGTAGCGGTGGATCTGGCCCGTCGCGAGTTGCCGGAGCGGACGGCCGTCATGTCGGAATTGCGTCGGCACCTGATAGAGGCGGTGTTCGGTGGTGTGCCGGAGGCAAGGCTCAACGGCCCGGCCGCCTGCGCTGACACGAGCGACCCCTTCGCCGGCCAGGGCGGAGCTGCCCCACACATCGCCTGCTTCTCCTTCCCCGGGGCCCCCGGGGAGGTCGTCGTGCACTGCCTGGAGGAAGAGGGTATCTACGTCTCAACCGGAGCGGCGTGCTCCAGCCGCAAGCGGCGGCGCAGTCATGTGCTGGAGGCGATGGGCTTGCCGGACGCGGACGTCGACAGCGCCATCCGGGTAAGCCTGGGACCGGAGACTTCGGATGCCGACATCGACCGGCTGGCGGAAGTGCTCGGCCGGGTGGTCCGGGACATAAGGAGGTTTGCCCGCCGGTGACCCGCCGCGTCCTGGTGGTCAAGTTCGGCGAGATCGGCCTGAAAGGGGCCAACCGCAGATTCTTCGAGCGGGTTTTCCTGCAGCGGATGAAGGATGCCCTCTCGGACCTGCCCGGGGGTCCCCCATGGATCGAGCACACGCGGGGGAGGTTCGCGGTCGGGCTGGAGGGCCTGCGCGAAGAAGAAGTGGTCACGCGCCTGCGGCGGGTCTTCGGCGTGGTAGAGCTCGCGGGGGCCTTCAAGGTGGAAGCGGACCTTGACGCGCTCGAACAGGCCGCGCGCCTGGCACTGGAGGAGGCCCTGGCGGCCCATCCGCCCGGTGCCACCGTTCGCTTCAGGGTGGAGTCTCGCCGCGCCGACAAGCGCTTTCCCCTGAACTCGCTGGAGCTCGACCGGGTACTGGGTGCCCGCTTGTTAGCGGCCTTTCCCCGGCTCAAGGTAGATCTCGGCCGACCCGAGATCCGGGTGGAGGTGGAAGTGAGGGATGAGGGGGGTTACGCCTACGCCCGGACCTATCCCGGCCCCGGTGGCCTGCCGGTGGGCACATCTGGAAAGGGACTTCTGCTCCTGTCAGGAGGTATCGACAGCCCGGTCGCGGGCTGGATGAGCCTGAAACGGGGCCTGGAACTGGAAGCCGTGCACTTCCACAGTTTCCCCTTTACCTCGGAGCGGGCGCAGGAGAAAGCGATGGATCTTGCCCGCACGCTGGCACTCTGGGCCGGAGGGCAGATGGTCCTTCACCTGGCGCCCTTCACCGCGATGCAGCGGGCCATCCGGGACCTTTGCCCCGAGGAGCTCGGGGTTACCGTGATGCGGCGCATGATGCTCCGGCTGTCTGGGCTTTTAGCGCGGCGGATCGGGGCCCAAGCCCTGGTCACCGGCGAAAGCCTGGGGCAGGTGGCCAGCCAAACCCTCCAGAGCATGACGGTCATCTCGCAGGCGACCGACCTTCTGGTACTGCGACCGCTCGTAGGGATGGACAAGACGGAGATCATCGAGCTGGCCCGGAAGATCGGGACCTTTGAGATCTCCTCGCGCCCTTACGAAGACTGCTGTTCGCTCTTTGTCCCGCGACACCCCGCCACCCGTCCCCGGCCGGAGGCGGTGACGCGGGCTGAGGCGCGGTTGCCGGCGGACCAGCTGCTCGAGCAGACCCTGGCCGATGTGCAGACGCACCGCCTGGACGGCCGGCTTCGTCACCGCTGAGAGAGGTCACGACCTCCCAGCCGTTGCCTGCCCGGGACGGAAGAGGGATCGCAGGCGGCCGGGAGTAATCTTCCTGCCAGAGGTCAGCATCGATGTCCACTTGCGGTCCGCCAACCTGCCCCGCCGGCCAGCCGCCCACGCTGCACGAGCTTCTTCGGTTCTTTCTGCCGCTGGGAGCGGCGTCGATGATGATGCTGCTGACCCACTCCTTCGTCAATGCCGCCCTCGCACGGACCGCGCGGCCGGACACCGCGCTGGCCGCCTACGCGCTGGCGTTCAGCGTGGCGGTGATCGTGGAAGCCCCCATGGTGGCGGTGCGACAGCTGACCATCGCCCTCGGTTCCACCGCCGAGCGGTTCCGCCACGTCCGGCTGGTAGCCGCGCTGACGCTGGCCGGTTGCCTGGGCGCCGCGCTGGTCTTGGCCTATACCCCGCTGGGCTCAAGCCTGCTCACGCAGTTGCTGGGCTGTCCGCCCGAGCTCTTGCCGGAGACGCTGCGCGCCTTCCGGGTGTTGATGCTCACGGCGGTGGCCAGCGGCGCCCGCTCGCTCTATCAAGGCCTGCTAATCCGTAACCGCGCCACCCTGGCCGTCACCTGGGGGATGGCCACGCGTCTCTTGGTGATGGGCTGTCTGGCCTGGGCCACCACGTCACGGCGTCTGCTTGAGGGGGCGCTGGTGGGAGCGGTGATCTTCGTGAGCGGCGTGGCCACCGAGGCTTTTCTCGGGGTACTGGCGGTGAGCTTGCGGCAACCGCGCCTGCCCTCCGGGGACACGGAGGCGGATGACGGTTACCGCCGGGCGGTCCGGTTCTACCGCCCGCTGGTCATCGCCGGTATCGCCGCCAGCCTGGGCAAACCCGTCATCAACGCCGGGCTGTCCCGCACTCCGGAGGCGGCCGTCCAGCTGTCGGCGTTCGCCGTGGCCGTCGCCCTCGCCTGGGTGCTGATCGCACCGTGCCAGAACGTGCACCAGACGGTGATGGTCTACTCCTCACTGCCGGGGAGCCGTCCCGTGCTCCGGCGTTTCGCGCTGGGTTTCGCCGTGCTCAACTGCCTGGCGCTGGTGGCCCTAACCTGGTCGCCGGCGGGTGCCTGGCTGCTGACCCGGCTGGTGGGGATTCCCCTCGGGCTGGTGGGCCCCACGCTACGTGCCTTGCGGGTGCTGGCCTTCCTGCCGCTCGGCCTCACGGCCGTCGACTACTACAGCGGTATCCTCCTGCAGCAGGGGCAGACCCGCGTGGTCGGCGCCGCCAGACTGGTCAACGTGGCCGTGCTGGGCCTGACCATCTTGGGGCTGGTGCTGGTACGCCCCCAGCTGGGAGTGACGATCGGTCCGTTGGCCCAGCTGGCAGGCAGCGCCGCGGAGACTACCATCCTGGCGGCCATGGCGCGGACTCCTACCGGCCTGCGGCTCTGGGGAGGGCTGCGCCGCGTGGCGGTACGCCGGGTGTCGCTCCCGGGCTGAGCCCCCCTCAATCGCCCTCCGTCCGGTCGGGCCCCGGATCGCCCTCGCGGCACACGCGGTCACGACTGGCCTCGGCAAGCGCTTCGTAGTCGGCCGGGGGCTCTTGGCCACGGTCCGCGTGCAAAAGGGCCCGCGCCAGTTGCTGGCATATCTCCTCCAGGCTTTCAAGATGGCGGCTGGAGGCAAACTCGCGCTGGCCTTCCTGGGGAAAAGCCAGGCCGATGACTTCCTCGAGCAATTGGTCAAGACGCCACAGTACCAGGTGCATGAGTTCGTGGACCAGCGTCAGTTCCTCATCAGCGCGCCATGGCCGCCGGGCGAGCATCACCAGCGCCTCACGGTTCGGCAGGTCAACGCGAAGGTCGCCGGACTGGCGTTCGCGGAGGAAGTCCACGAGCTCGACGCCGATCTTCCAGTCCCGCAAACCCAGCAGAGTCTGCCACTTCTGGAGCCATCCTTCAAGGGTGGCCTGACCGACCGAGGGTCTTCGTCTCACGGCTCTGCCTCCCGCTTGACAGCCACGGCTGCCCGTCGTTATAACAATGCTTGAGGTGGTCAAGATGCCTACCTACGAGTATGCGTGCGACTCGTGCGGCAGGTTCGAACACTACCAGGGTATCACCGAGGCGCCGCTCGAGCAATGCCCCAGGTGCGCCGGTTCGGTCCGGCGGCTCATTCCCCGTCAGCTGACGGTGATCTTCAAGGGCCCGGGATTCCACGTCAACGACTACCGCAAGGGCTCCCCGGCGCCCGCCACCGAAGGTGGCGGAGCCGCCAAGGAGGCGGCCGCATCCGACTGAGTGCTCGCCACCCGGCGGCCGTCATACGGAAGCCGTGATGTCTTCCTCCCCAACCCGCAGGGCGGCCCGTGCCCGGGCCGCCATCGTTCTGCGTACCGCCTCGAGGTCACGGGGAGCGGTGAAGGCGATGCCCAGCCAGACCAGCGCGCCGACGAACTGGTCGGCGGTGAGAAAGAGCGAGATGGCGGCAAGGTAAAAAAGCCCCAGCCGTGCCTGCCGGTTCATCTGGGCCAGGTCGGAGATGCCAGACGCTGCCAGACCCGTCCGCTCAAGTCGTCCCTCCCGCCTCCGCCAGCAGGGCCGCCCCCAGCGCCCCGGTGAACTCGGGCTCGGCGGGAACGCACAGCCGCCTGCCCACCAGGCGTTCGAGCTCCCGGACCACGCCCGCGTTGCGGGCGACCCCTCCCGTGAAGACCACTTCCGGCTCGAGTCCCACCCGACCGGCCAGTCCGTGCACCCTTCGCGCGATGGCGCGATGCAGGGCGGCTACGATGTCCTCGCGGGCCTCGCCCGCGGCCAGGTTAGAGATCACCTCCGACTCCGCGAAAACGGTGCACAAGCTGCTGATGGTCAGTTCGCGGGTGGCCCGCGCCGATGCAGGACCCAGCTCCTCCACGGCAAGGCCCAGCGCCGCCGCCATCACCTCCAGAAACCGGCCCGTGCCCGCCGCACAGCGGTCGTTCATCGCGAAATCCTGGACTCGCCCGTCGACGTCCAAGCGGATCACCTTCGAATCCTGGCCGCCGACGTCGATCACCGTCCTGGCCTCAGGGAAGAGAAAGCGCGCACCGACGGCGTGGCAGGTGATCTCCGTTACCCGTCGGGCCGCGAAGGGGACGTCAAGACGGCCGTAACCGGTGACCACCGCCGA
Source organism: Symbiobacterium thermophilum (assembly GCA_020725145.1). GTDB lineage: Bacteria > Bacillota > Sulfobacillia > UBA995 > UBA995 > DYFO01. Next base: position 224 of record DYFO01000033.1, on the reverse strand, counting down.
AGGCTCACCCGATAGCCCGGCCTGACACAGCGCCTCGCGGTGCGCCTGTCCGGCGGCCAGGCGTGGCACGCTACCGGTAGGGATCATGACCCGGGCCCGCACCGACGCCCCCGCCATCACCACCGCCTTGGTGGTGATGGAACCGATGTCAAGACCGATGCCGTGCATCAACCGTTGCCCGGAACATGGAAATCTGTTCCGGACACCCGTCCGTTGCCGGGCGG
>DYFO01000032.1 GCA_020725145.1 Symbiobacterium thermophilum | reverse complement strand
GGGGCATGGGAGTCTCTTCACGACCTCCCGTCACCTACAAAGATTGTACACGCTCCGGCACACTTGGGTTATCAAAAACGCCAACACATGATATAATAATCTTAACAGCATTACTGGAGGTGCTAGCCATGTATATGGTAAACGTCACAGACGTCCGGCGGAATATCCGCCAAATTCTGGCGAAGCTGGTAAAGACGAAGGAGCCTGTGGTAATTTTACAGAGGTCAAGGCCCGTGGCTTATCTGGTTGACCCTGAACGCTTCGAGAAGATGCAAAAAACTGATGAAGGGAGGGCGTTGACCGAAGACCGGCGGCGTAGCTTGGAGAGAATACTGCAATTGAGGGTAAAGGTTGCCAACAGAACTGGTATGCATGAGGATTCGACGGCGTTGATCCGTGACTTGCGGGAAGGATTGTACGGCCATGAGTAACTACGTTTGTCTGGATACCTCTGTCATCATCAAGATTCTTCTGCCAGAGGAGGACAGCGACAAGGCCACAGCCCTGATAAACAGTGTCATCCAGAATCGACAGGTTATCGTCCTCCCGGTGTTCGCTTGGGCGGAAGTCGGGGCAGTGTTGCTGCAAAGGCACCGTCGGGGGATGTTAACGGCGCAGGAGATCGACGACCTGTGGTCAGAGTTCAGGCAATTTCCGGGAATCGAGTATTTGGGCGACGAGATCATCATGGATCTTACCTGGAAAATCAGCCAATCTTTCAGCATGATGACGACCTTGTATGATGCATCCTTCCTGGCAGTTGCGGAGGTAGTCGCCGAAAGAACCGGAGAGACGTGTGAGTTCTGGACTGCCGATGAAAAGCTAGTTAACGCCTTGAATGGCCGCAAGGGATATGTCAAATTGCTAAAAGGCTTCGGGCCGCGATGATCCTCCCACCGAGAAGGTCGGGCAAGTCCGCCCGGGTCTGCGCGATCCCGATGATGCCGCCGTCGTCGCGTCGGTGATGTTGGCCCGGCCCGATGTTCTTATCACCGGGGACAAGGACCTGCACAGGCCACAGGTGCTGGCCTTGATCCCTGTACATGCCAGTTCAGAAGCTCTGGCCCTGCTAGAAGCGCAGAAGGGGTCATAGCTGTGTCGTCCACGCTTTTGTGACCAAAGGGGGTATTCCCTTCACTCAAGTACCTACTACCGGTAGTGGTAGTGGCTTCCTTTTCCGGCCGCGCACGCCCTTGACCATCGCGGTGTAGGGTACCGGGTCCACGGTTACCGCTTGCCCGAGGAGCCGGTAGAACAGTTTGCCGCGGTGACGCGAAGTCCGACGGTTGAACCGGAAGGTGTACTCATCCAGGTAGTAGTCAAGATGCTCTTTCGCTACCTCCCCCTCCAATGCCTACCATGTTACACGCTCACGACGCGACATCCCGTCCGGTTTGGGTGCGGCAGGTAGTTCTCGCATGGACTCCCCCCTCAGCTCGATGCGGCAGGCACCGTGGACCAACCGGTCGAGCACGGCGTCGGCCACCGTGGGGTCCGTATAGTGGTAGAAGAAATCCGGCAGTAAAGGCGAGTCCCCTTACCCCGCCCTCCGGTTCCGTGATGGTTTGTTCCAGCACCTGCCGTGTGGGGTTGCCCGAGCGAGAGTAGTCGTAACCGGTGCTCTCGCCCAGGCGGGGGTGTTTGAAAATGGCGGTCTGGTAAATGGGAGTGCTGATGCTTCCAGTCCGATATTCTGATCCGCAGTTCCTCCCTCTCGCCCCGCGCCGGAACAACGAGCGCGGCGATTCCGCGAAGGAAGGGCGGCTACCATCCGCGGCGTTGTCGGTGAAGGTGCAGCTGAATCGCCTTGGCTGCCAGCTTCGGATACGGCTCGTTGATGATCCGCGCCCCCAGCACCTGCACAGCATCCTTGGCAAAGAAGCGGGCCACCTCGGTCACTTCCAGGGTGAGGTCGTCCGGGTAGCGGGCGTCCGCCGCCGGACGGGGGATAGGAACAGGAATGCCGCCCGGGAATCCCCGGTGCACGGTGATGCCGTGGCACAGGAAATGCACCCCTTGGCCGACATTCTTCTCGCTCCCGGGCTCCGGACCGGAGTGGCAGAAGGGCATGCGGTACAGGGGCAAGCCGGCTTCCTCCGCCAGCTCGATGTACAGGCGGACAATGCAGGCATTGTCGGTGCAGGCCCCCAAGGCCAGTACCGGCGGGATACCGTAATTCCGGCAAACCTCCCGGAGGCCCCCGTGGTTCAGTTCCGCCGCCTCGCGAGAGGCCAAGCCTGCGTTGAGGATGGCGTAGGAAGCGCAGCCGGTGGTGAGGACCAGGGCGCCCCACTCGACCATCATCCGGGCGATGGTGACGTGGCTGTTTTCGTAAGGGACTTTGGGGCTGTTGCAGCCAGCGATGGACACGATACCCTTGATCTTACCGTCCCGAATGGACCGCCAGAGTTCTGCCCGCCCGGTCTGCACTTTCCCGTCTAAGGCAAAGGTTCGCAAGATGGACTCTACGCTCCACCCGACCACCGCCAAGGCGGGGGCAGTCGGCACGCGCACCCGCGACCGGTCACGCCGGCGATAGACCTCAACGGCCACCGATATAACCTCCCGGGCCCGGGCATCGATGTCCTCTGCGGTCCAACCCAGGTGGGTGTCCCCGGGGAATCGGTTGGAGGCACAGGTGGTGATCAGCGCGGTGCCAAAGCATTCGGCCACCGCCTGCAACCCCGGGACGGCGCACTGCATGTCGATCACCAGGGCATCCACGGCCCCGGTAGCCAGAGCCATCTCGACTCCCAGGATGTTAGTTACGGGCGGAATACCATAACGGTTGAGCAGTTCGTTCCCGGTGCAGCACATGCCGTAGAGCTGGATTCCGCGCGCCCCTGCCTCCCTTGCCATCGTCTGCATCTCGGGCAGTGCTGCCTTCTCCACCACCTTCTCCGCCATGATCGGGGAGTGGCCATGAATGAGGACGTTGACGTAATCCTGCTGAAACGCCCCCACTCCTGCGCCCAGCTCTACCTCGCACGGTTCAGGAATACCGAAAAGCATCTCCGCCCCGAGCGAGGAGGCAAAAAGGGTGCTGTAACAATAGGCCAGCGCCGTTCGCAAGTCCTGCCGAGCCAGCGTATGCCAGTCTGAGCAGCTCCCCACGGTGGTCATGTGCATGGCCTCGAAAACCTCGTACATAGCCGAGCGGGGAAGGATCCCCAGCCGCGACCACACCTCCACCCGCTCCCGGGGAGCAAAGGCCAGCAGCGTGCTAATCGGCAGGTTCTCGAGGCGGGCCAGATCATCCAATAGGACGCGCCCTACCTCCCGGGCCAGACGGCGTACCGGCTTCCCCACCACATCCAGGCCGAATCAGCGTGCCAGGTCGAGCACTCTTTCCTCCCCGAGGATCGGGAAGTCAATGCGACCCTCCGCTGCGCCGATGACCGTCTCGATGACCTCCTGGGCGTGACGGCCGTGCGCGGCGCAGCCGGCAGCCATACCCCGGAGGAGGTTCCCAATGATCACCAGGTTGACGTCGGCGCCGCAGGTTCCCCGCAGAGCCCGGGGGCCGATACGGCACGGCCCCCACAGGCACCGCTGGCAGCACAGACCGCTGAGCCCAAAGCCGCACAGAGGCTGCTGGGCGTCGAAGCGGTCGAGGTAGGTTTCTACCCCTTCCTCAGCCAGCCGCTGCACCAACTCGCCCACGGCGGGGTTGGGGGTGAGTTTCAAAACGTCCTCTTTGCAGGGCATCTCGGCGTTCAGCTGAGGATAACGGTACTTCAAGAAGGGCTTCCTCCTCCGCTTGCTAGCCTTCCTGGAAGAGGGCGGTGGAAAGGTACCGTTCTCCGGTGTCGGGCAGGACCACCACGACGAGCTTGCCCTCGTTTTCCGGGCGCCTGGCTACCTCGATGGCCGCGTGGGCAGCAGCGCCGGAAGAGATACCCACCAGCAGCCCCTCCTCGCGCGCCAGCCGGCGCGCCATCTGGAAAGCCTGCTCATTGGTCACCTGGATGATCTCGTCGATGATCTCGACATCGAGTACGGCGGGGACGAAACCTGCTCCGATACCCTGGATCTTGTGGGGACCAGGCAGGCCGCCGGAGAGCACCGGGGAGTCGGCCGGTTCCACCGCTACGGCCTTGAAGGAGGGCTTGCGGGACTTGATGACCTCTGTCACCCCGGTGATGGTGCCCCCGGTGCCCACGCCCGCCACCAGGATGTCGACCCGGCCGGCGCTGTCTTCCCAGATTTCCTCCGCCGTGGTTCGCCGGTGGATCTCGGGATTGGCCGGGTTTTCGAACTGATTAGGCATGAGGTAGCGGGGCTCACTCTCGACAAGTTCCTCGGCTTTCCGCACCGCCCCCTTCATTCCTTCCGAGCCGGGGGTGAGGACCAGCTCGGCCCCCAGGGCCTTGAGCAGCGCCTGGCGTTCCAGGCTCATAGTGTCGGGCATGGTCAGGACAAGCCGGTAACCCCTGGCAGCGCACACGAAGGCCAGGGCGATGCCCGTGTTGCCACTCGTGGGTTCCACGATAACGGTGTCCTTCTTGATCAGGCCGGCTCTTTCCGCCGCCTCGATCATGCTTACGCCTATGCGGTCCTTGACACTGCCGCAGGGGTTGAAGAACTCGAGCTTCCCCACCACCGTTGCCACGCAGCCTGCAGTCACGCGGTTGAGGCGCACCAGAGGGGTTCGCCCCACAAGCTCGGTCACGTCCTTGTAAATCCTGGTTCCTTCCACTGTCTTTGTTCAGACCCCCCCTACTTCAACCGTCCCCTGGGCGCAGGCAACTGCCACGAACGCCGATCCCGGAACCAGCTCGAACTCGGCCTGGATTTCCACCTTGATCTTTATGAAATCAAAGCTCGTGCGGTCGCGTGGCCGCCCCAGGGGGATCTCCACCACCCGCTTGATCCTGCCCGGGTGGGAAGTCATAACCCCCACGCGGTCAGCCAGGTAGATGGCCTCATCGATGTCGTGGGTCACGAAGACGATGGTCTTCCTCTTTTCCAGCCAGATGCGGGTAAGCTCCTCCTCCATCTTGAGCCGGGTCAGGGCATCGAGAGCGCCGAAGGGCTCATCCATGAAGAAAATGTCCGGGTCCACGGCCAGGGCCCTCGCCACCGCCACCCGCTGCCGCATGCCCCCTGACAGTTCCCATGGCATCCTTCCCTCGTACCCACGTAGCCCTACCAGCTCGATGAGCCCCAGTGCCACGCGCCGCCTCTCGAACTGCGGTAACCCGGCCACCTCCAGCCCGAACTCCACGTTCCCCAGCACGGAGCGCCACGGCAGCAGGGCGTACTCCTGGAAGATAGTGACGCGTTTGGGGTGGGGTTTGCTCACCGGAACCCCGTCGATAAGGACCTCACCGGTGGACGGACGCTCGAAGCCCGCCAGGATGTTGAGGAGGGTGGTCTTCCCGCAGCCGCTGGGGCCCAGCAGGCAGAACAATTCGCCATCATATATGTCAAAGTCAACCCCGTCGAGGGCGGTGATACCCCTGCTGCCAGGCACCGAACCGCAACGGCTGGCAAAAGTTTTGCTCACACTACGAGCACTGATCTTGGGAGTCCGGCCCCGTTCCATACCGTGCTCCACCCCTTGAACCCTCCACGACGGGGCTCACCGCTCCGCCTTGCCCCAACGGCCAGTAATGCGGAATTCCGCCAGTCGCATCACTCGATCAATGGCAAAACCCAAAGCCCCGATGATCAGCATGGAAGCCAGGACCAGGTCATAGCGCACCTGGTTGCGGCCGTCCACGATGAGATACCCGAGCCCGGAACGCAAACCGGTCATCTCGCCCGCCACCAGGAAAGCCCAGGCCGCCCCCAGGGACATGCGGAGCCCCACCGCGATGTAGGGGAAGGCGGCGGGGAGAACCACCTTTGCCAGGAGCTGCACCTCGGTGGCCCCGAAATTCCCGGCCATCTGCAGCAACAGGGGATCTACGTTTTTCACTGCAGCGACGGACGACAGTAGCACCGGGAAGAAGGCGGCAAGGAAAATGATGAAGATGGCCGGACGGTTGCCAATGCCGAACCAAAGAGTAGCGAGGGGAGTCCAGGCTGTGGGGGAAATGGGCCGGAACACCTGGATGAAGGGGTCGAAGGCGACCTCCAGCCGCCTGTACCATCCGATGATCAGCCCCGTGGGTATCCCCAAAACCACCGCCAGCGCGTACCCGGCCGCGTACCGGGACAGGCTGGACAAAATGTGATCCAGCAGCACTCCCTGAGTCCACAATTCCGCCATCCCTCTGACCACAGCCCCGGGCGACGGGAGCAAAGTCGGAGGGAAAACCCTGAGGCAACTTACCGCCTGCCAGGTGCCCACCAGAACGGCAAAGGCCACGACCGGAAGAACGGTCCGTTCCAGCCTGTTCATGAGCAGAAGCCACCCCTGGCTCACCAACTCGCCCTACTTGGAACTTCCCGAACGGGGACTGTAACCCTTGGCCCACCGATCGTCCACCAACTCGCGCAGGTTAACCCTTTCCTTCATCAGCCCCATCGCCACCAGGTAGTCCTGCAGCCGCTCGAACTCTTGCACCTGCGGGACCAGGTCCTCATAGCAAATCCACCCGAGGGCAAGCGCCATCAGGTCTTCCCGGTGGCCGAAGTAGCTTGTGCTCGCCGCGATCGCCTTCTGGGGGTCGGTGTGAATCTCTTCCCCGGCCTGAAGGAGAGCTTTCACCAGCTCCGCTACCGCGTCCGGGCTATGATTGAGAAACTCTTCCCGCACCGCCAGCCCGCAGCATATCCAGCCCTCCCAGATGTCCTGGGCCCGCAGCAGCACCCTTCCTACGCCCTGCGCAACTGCCGCCGCCCCGAAGGGCTCCGCCACCAGGTACGCGTCCACCTCGCCCCGGTACAGGGCAGCCATCATGTCGGGCGGAGGCATTTCGACAACCTGGATATCGCTATACTTGAGGCCTGCGTCTTGGAGGGCTATGTAAAGGAGGATGTTATGCCCCGAAAGCCGGTGTGGGATGGCTACACGGCGGCCCTTGAGCTCAGCGACTGACCCGATCTCCGGTCGCACCACCATGACGTCGCCATTGCGGTGGCTGAGGGCTACCACCTTCAGAGGGAAGCCCTTTTGTCGGCCCACCAGGGTCAGCTCGAGCATGGTTATCGCCCCCTGGATCTTGCCCGAATGGAGGGCTTCGGTAAGCTCCGGCCAGGAACTGAACTTGACGGGTTCCAGGTTGAAATTCTCGAAGGTGCCGCCGGTGTTCATGTGGGCTACCGCGAGGGGGAGCGAGTGCGTTATCGGCAGGTAAGCGATCCTGACCACCGGCCTGTCCTTGCTGACTGCGGCTTGTCGCTCCCTCCCTTGGCGCCCGCATCCCACCGCGCCGGTGCTCACAGCCAGCGTCAACACAAGGAGCAGCATGCCCGCCCTGTTCCACCAGCCCGCCAGGCGCCGCCCCGTTGCCTTTCCCCGACGCTCCAAGGTTTTCCCCCTTAGGAACAGAATTGTGGGAAGTCAAGACCATATAAGCAACACGATCAACAAAGTCAAGAGCATGAAAAAGGCATACATTGCCACCAGCACGGCGTAGTCGGCGCCCGGTGCGAGCTCAACTCTCAGACGGTGTGTGATTGAGGACCTCGTCCATGCTGCCGCTCCGGTAGCCCTGCAGGTCAAGAGCCACATAGACGTATCCGGCGGCCTTGACCAACCGTACCACTTCCTCCCGGAAACCCAGAACGGTTGAAATCTCCTCTGGGGCTACCTCAATGCGGGCAACCGTACCGTGGTGCCTCACCCGCACGAGCTTCACGCCTAAGGCGCGCAGGCTCCGTTCCGCCCGCGCCACCGCCCGCAGGCCTGCCTCTGTGATGGGCGTATGGTAGGGAAACCTGCTGGCCAAGCAGGCCATAGGGGGCTTGTTCCACGTGGGGAGTCCTGCCTGCCTGGAAAGCTCCCGTATCTCCGCTTTGGTGAGGCCAGCCTCCTGCAACGGACTGCGGACGCCCAGTTCGGCAGCAGCCCGCATGCCCGGACGGTGCTCCAAGAGATCACTCGCCGTAGAACCTTCCAGAACACATTCCAGTCCCTCAGCCCTCGCCACGTCCCAAAGCGTCGACAACAACTCCCTCTTGCAGTGGTAACACCGATCCGGCGGGTTGGAGGAAAATGCAGGGAGCTCAGTTTCCCGGGTCCTTACCACCAGGTGGCGCACGCCCATGGCCCTGGCCAGCTCCCGGGCGTTTTCCACTTCTTCCTCAAGGTAGGTTTCCGAGCTGGCCGTCACCGCCAAAACGCGTTCCCCGATCACCTCGCGGGCGGTGCAGAGAAGAAAACTGCTGTCGACTCCGCCGGAAAACGCCACCACGGCACCGGAAACGGTGGAAAGAATGCTCTTCAGGCGTTCGTACTTGGCCTCCGCCATCACTGCCGCCCCACACGACGCCCCCGCCACCTCCGTCATGCAGCACCACCCTCCTGAAAACATCTAAACCCGCTACTCACACGCGCCGGCCGACCACACTTCCTGGGTCTGCCGGTGATGTGCACACCTACCTGCACCCGGACGCAGCTGAGCGTATATGAGCTCCGATTGACGGTGTGCGTTGTACAGCCGGCAGCCGGGGTCCCGGCAGAACGGGTCCCCGGTCAGGTAATAAAACAGGCACTGGAGGACCATTCCCTTGGCCACTTCCCCAAGCCGGAGGTCGTCAACCTCCAGGTAAGGCCCGTCCGCAGGGAAACCACACTCCGCCGGATAACTGCCCAGCACCTGCTTGAGCAGGTATCAGGCCGGAGAACGGGCGGGAGCTACCGCCAGGCCGGTGGTGGAGACAAGGTACGGAAACCCGAAAATCGCGGTCCACGCGTGCCAGCGTTCCCCGTTCGCGTCCCAGGTACCGAGTACCTGATTAGATGACGTGCAACGTGCAGGTTGTCCCAGGTACGTTCATCCGGCGGTATCGGCGACACCGCCAACCGCATTACGGCCAGGCCGTCGTAAAGGATGTCCCGCTCACCAAGACCCGCGTCACGTAGCCGTCGTAGCTCGTACTGCAGTTCGCACGGCAGAGGCTCCCGGACTGACACGTGATCTCCCTGGGTAGAGCTGATACAGGGGTCCAGTTGACGACCACGCTGCCAATCCGCCTTCCTTCTCTGACCACCACGTCGTTTAAAGACCGTCATGTTGGCGAATTTGACCCCGGCATCGCAGGCGGAAGCAATCAGCTTGGATGTGGCATGGGGCCCGTCAGCCACGAACAAGCCGGCTTTCGCTTCCTTAAATAAAGCAAAGCACGCCGAGTTCGTCCAGTACAACACTGGGCGGGTGCTCTCACGGTGACCTTTTGTTCATAAGGTAACCTCCTATCCAGAAACCGCCCCCCAGGTAGTTGTTGCGCTCCACGACCAGGACACGCCAACCTTGCCGGGCCAGCTCCCGCGCGGCCCGGCCCCCACGACGATGGCGTCGCTTTTGGCGTCCGGCACCCAGGTTTTGCTCCTCGCTTTCTCCACCGCCGGTGCGGCCTAGATGTAGTACATGGGAGCCTCCGCCAGCAGTTCCTGCTCCCGGCGGGCAAGATCAGCCAGGGTATATCGCTCCAGTGTCCTCTCCACCGCCTTGGTGAGCTGGACCCATACCTCCCGCATGGCACAGCGGGGTGCTCGCGAGCACACCTCCGGGCGATCAACGCATTCCACCGGCACAAGGGACCCTTCCGTGAACCGCACCACGTCGGCCACCGTCACCTCGGAGGGAGGCCGGGCCAGCGCGACGCCCCCACCTGTCCCCCGGTGGGTAGTGACCAGTCCTCCCGACCTGAGCAAACCGACCAGCTGGGCCAGGTAATCCGGAGATATGCCCTGCTCGCTGGCCACCTCCTTGAGCTGAAGCTGCCGCCGTCTGGCACCAGCCCGGGCCAGGCTCACCAGGGCCCGGCAGGCATAGCGACTGCGAGTGGACAGCCTCAACCTGTCACCTCCTCCCCGCTGCGGCCAGGGCCCGCACCGCCTGCACCGCCTGCTCTACGTCATCCAGCGTGTTGAAGTAGCTCACGCTGAACCTCACCGTACCCGCCGGAAAAGTGCCCAGCGCCTGGTGGGCCCAGGGAGCACAGTGTAACCCGGCCCGACAGCAGATACCGAAGGATTGGTCCAGCACCGTCGCCACCTCTATGGGATCCCATCCCTCCAGGTTGAAGGAGAGCAAACTGACCCGGCCGTCCGGACCGCTCGGACCGCAATCTCTTACGGACGGCACGGCCGCCAGCCCCTCCCACAAGGCACCGATGAGCTGGCGCTCGTGTTCGAACACCCGCTCGATGCCCACCTGAACCAGGAAGTCGAGGGCAGCTCCCAGCCCGGCGATACCCACTGTGTTGGGCGTGCCGCTTTCCAGCCGCTGAGGGTAAGAGTCGGGCTGGGAGGCCAGGTGGGACGCCACCCCCGTGCCTCCTTCCCGCAGAGGCGAAACGTCCACGTCCGCCCCCAACAGCAGCAAGCCCGTACCCGGTGGCCCCAGGAGACCCTTGTGGCCGGAGCAAGCCAGCATGTCCACCCCCGTTGCCTGTACGTCTATGGGCACGTGCCCCGCGGCCTGGGCAGCGTCCACCAGCAGCTTCACCCTGTGCCGACGGCACACCTCGGCGACCTCCGGTACCGGCTGTACGGTCCCGCACACGTTGGAAGCCCAGGTGAGCACCACCAGCCTGGTGCGCGGGGTAATGGCCGCTGCCAGGGCCTCCACGTCGACTTTCCCTTCCCCGTCACACCCTGTTTTCGTGAAAGTGACTCCCCGCTGGGCCAGCGCCGCAAGCGGGCGGCTAACCGAATTGTGCTCCAGACAGCTGGTCACCACGTGATCTCCCGGCTGCAGGAACCCCTTGAGGGCCATGTTCAAGGCATCGGTGGCATTGAGGGTGAAGATGACCCTCTCCGGTGAAGGAGCGTTGAAGAAACGAGCCACCCGCACCCTCGTCGCCTCGATCTCTCTCTCGGCCCGGCGGGCCAGAGCGTGCCCCGATCGGCCGGGGTTCCCGCTCCAGCGGGCAGCCTCATCCACAGACCGGTAAACGGACTCCGGTTTGGGGAAAGAGGTCGCTGCGTTGTCCAGGTAAATCAAGGCCGGAACCCCCTACATCCCCAGGTAACGCGCGTACAGGGCCCGCGCTACGCCCGGTCGCGTGGTGCCCTTGACCAGGGCCCTGCCGTCGGGGAACACGATCAACTCTACACCCTCCTCCAGAGTGGCCCGCACCAGAAACTCGTTGCAGGTGACCGCCCCCACCCTGCCGAGTTTTTCCGCCACCTGGACCAGCGACAGTGACACTGGTACCCTCGGCACCACCTGTACCATATCTCGCCCGCACATGACGGTAGTGCCGCTCCCCGCCTCCCCCTCCAGATAGGGGAACTCCCCCCGCACGCAGGAGGGGCAATACGGGTCACGAGCCAGGGCCAGGGCGAGCAACTCCCCGCTCCAGACGTCCACGTACTTCAGCCTGGTCACCGCATCGTCGGCTTTGGCGAGAAGCAGACGCAACGCCTGGGCCACTTCCAGAGCGGCCACTGCCGAAGCAGCCGGACTCAGGATCCCGGCGGTGTCGCAGGTGGGGAGTTCTCCCGGTGCCGGAGACTGGGGCACGAAACAACGGAAGCACGGACCCACGCCCGGCAGCACGGTGAAGCTCATCCCCACGCTGCCCACGCACGCGCCGTACACCCAGGGGATGCCTTGTTTGACGCACGTCTCATTGAGCAGGTACCGGGTTTCGAAATTGTCGCTACCGTCTACCACCACGTCTGCCCCCCGGATGGCCTCCTCCACGTTGCGGGCATTGAGGTCCTGCACCCGGGGTTCGTACTCCACTTCGGAATTGACTTCCCGCAACCGCCGGGCGGCCGCCACGGCCTTGGGAAGCATCTGGCGGCAGTCCTCTTCGTCATAGAGGGTCTGCCTGCCCAGGTTCGATTCATCCACGTAGTCTCGATCTATCAGCCGGATCCTGCCCACGCCCGCCCGCGCCAGCAGGTCGGCCACCCCGCTGCCGAGAGCCCCCAGGCCCACGACCACCGCCGTGCTCCCGGCGAGTCTTTCCTGCCCGGCCAGGCCCACTTCGGGGAACAGGATTTGCCTGGAGTAGCGGGAATGGCGCATCCTCCTCCCCCGGCCACCATGTTAAGCGAGATGACCGGTTCAGTCAACTACCTTGCCGACGCTCCCCCTCCGGGCGTGCTGCCGGGCACAAGTCTCGCGGTGACGGCGGGAGGCGACTGCGCTGGCGACGACCACCAATAGAACGCTGACCACCTGACCCGCGCTGATGGGGACAATACCCAGAACAAGTTCTCCGCGCAGGAATTCAAGCCTAAAGCGGGTCAACCCGTAAACGGCAAGGTAGCGGAGGAAAAGTTCCCCCCGGGTAGCGGGTGCGCGATCCCCGCGTCCTGAGCTGCAGGTAAATGAGGAAGCTGGCTGAAGCCGCATACAGCTGAGTGGGGTGGCTCCTCACCTGGTCAACCCAAACACCCCAGGGAATGGTAGTGGGGATGCCGTAGAGATCGCAACTCAGCCTGCCAATAGCATACCCCAAGGCTGCGGCCGGGGAAAGGGTGGCGGCCAGGTGGGTAAAGGGTATTCGGGGGAAGACCCACGGGGAGAAAAATGGGCTTCGACACAAGCGTGACCTCCCACCCTTACCCGATTTTACCTGCAAGACTGCACTGCAATGGAAATTCATTCAGCTTGTAAGGTGACTTGCCCGGTAACCCTGCAGGGGAGGGGCGGCGACCGCCGGACGAGCAGAGCTCCAGATTGCCTCAATGCCCTCCAGGAAGGCATCCACCGCCCTGGGATCAAACTGGGTGCCTCGTCCCCGGATGAGACGCTCGCAGGCCACGCCCCGCGCAAACGCCGGCCGGTAGGGCCGGTCGGAGGTCATGGCGTCGAAGGCATCCGCTACGGCCAAAATGCGCGCTTCCATGGGGATCTGCTCCCCCGCCAGCCCGTCCGGGTAACCGGTGCCATCAAACTTCTCGTGGTGGTGCCTGACGGCCGGGACCAGCCCGGCGAAGCTTTTGGCAGAACTCAGGATGACAGCACCGGCGACCGGGTGCCGCCTCACCACCTGCCATTCTTCCGGCGTGAGAGGACCGGCTTTGCGGAGGATGTAATCTTCCACGGCCAGCTTCCCGATGTCGTGCAAGAGCCCGGCGTACCGCAAGGCCCTCAGCTGTTCCGGGCAGAAACCAAGCTTCTCGCCTACCGACACCGCGTACCGGGAAACCTGCGCAGAATGCTCCCGGGTATACGGGTCGCGGGCCTCGACGGCAGCCACCAGCGCCCGGATGGCTTCGTCGGAGAACTCTTCCAGGCGGGCGAGGGCATCCTTCTCCCGGGTGATGTCGGTAAGCACGAATATACGTCCAACCCGCTCTTTGCCGTCCCGGACGGGAGAGTCGGAAACCCGGACCACCGCGGGGGGTTCGGTGAGTATCTCGAGTTCCCCCGTGCAGGTCGGGTGCTCCGCACCCCCTCCCATCGGCGCCCGGGGAAACCGGTCCGGCACCAGGTGGGGATTCCTGCTGCGACCGGCCAGGAGTTCGGTCACCTGCGGCAGGTCCCGACCCACCAGGCACTGCTCGGGCCTCCCCAGCAATCTGGCGGCCACGCGGTTAACGAGGGTAACCCGGTTCTGCAGGTCCACCACCAAGATGCCGCTCTCCGCGGCATCGAGCACCGCTGCAAGGTGACGGGAAGCGCGCTGGGCGCTTTCTACCATGGCGTAGTGCCGGTTGAAAACCCACACCAGCAGGGACAGGAAGAAAGCGCCCACGACCAGCCCCACCGGGCCGTGGTGGAGGTACAAGACGGCGGTCAGGATCCCTAGCGCCTGGACCACAAAATAGGCGTGATAGTCGCGCAGCACGGCCGCCTTCCAGGCGGCCACCTGCCGGCTCCTCCGTCCCACCGACTCCATGACCCCCAGGACGACCAGGTTGAAAACGAGGTACGCCCCCAAGGCGACCAGGTAAGGGGCAAAGGCCTCTAGCCCGCGGCAGTCGGGCGGGCCCATGCTGGCGTGGAAAGCAGTCGCAGCCACGAGCGCACTCGCCACATGCTGCAGGACCAGCACTGCATTCACGCTCCGCACCGCAGCAGCACCTCCTGCCGGCTAGGCCCCCGCCGCACTCACCGCGCCTCACCGCAGGAATTTCCTCACGACCTCGAGCAACTCTCGCACTGCCTCCTCACCCCGCCCATCCCGCAAGGCCTGGGCGACGCACCCCTTGACATGCCCCTCCAGCACCAGCATTCCGAGGTTATCGAGGGCCGAGCGAGCAGCGGCGATCTGCACCAGGATGTCGACGCAGTAGCGATCCTCTTCGATCATCCTGCCTATGCCGCGTACCTGCCCCTCAATGCGACGGATGCGCTCCAGCAGCCCCGACCGGTTTCGGGGCAGAACGGGGTGACAGTCACAATGTGCGCTCATCAGCCGACCTCCTGTTGACCACCCTGGCGGGCAGTGCCCTCACCCGTGCCGCCGGTGCTGGCCATACCGGGGCCCACGACCCGCTGCGCCACCGAGGCGGAACACATAGCTCTCCGGGTTCCTGTCGAAGGCTTCCTTGCACGCCTAGTTGCAGACGTATAACCTTTACCCACCGGCAACCGACTCGAAAAAGGCGGCCTTGGGCCCGCCAAACCCGGCCTGGGGTCGAATTCCACCACTCCTTTGCCCGCCATCAGGTTGACCCGTGCCGAAATCACCCCGTCGGTGTTGTCCGGAGCTTTCTCGATGCTACTGACGCACGAGGCGCACGTCATACCCCAGACGCACAGAGATCGCACTACCGCTGCCATTTGTGCCCGTAGCGCCTCCTATCTCTGCCCAGCACAGGACAATCACGAAAGAATGTACCGCGTGCGAGCACGCGTCTCGCTGCCACGTGGAGGCGGCGCCCGCGCTCTCGGAAAGCGCACAGGTCAAGCCGGCATCCATGCACACGTACTCCGGATTACCGCACGCTCACACAGCCTCCGTGTGTTAGTTACCGGTCGGGAGCAACTTCGGCCAGAACGGCGGAGTCACCCTGAGGTACTCTGCGTATGCTCTGCCGAACCTCTCCAGCGCTTCCCTTTCCTCCCGCCGGGCGAGGCGCACATACGTCACCACCAGGACCGGCCACATGATAAGTGTGGCCATGGTTGGCCACTGCACCAGCATACCAAACGTCAAGAGGAACAACCCCACATACTGGGGATGACGTACGCGTGCGTAAAGCCCGGACGTAACCAACTCTCCCCTGGCCCTGTGAATCTGCCACCAGCCCGCCCCCATCAACGCCAGGCCGGTAACCATGAGAACGCTTCCCAGCGCACAGAAAGTTACCGCGAACTGCGGGCCCAAAACAGCGGAGGCCCACAGGTGCCCGCTCTGGTGAGCAAATGGATTCGGCACCCGCAGACGGACGCCGAAGACCGAAGTGAGGACGTATATCGTCAGCGGGAACCCGTACATCTCAGTGAAAAGAGCCACAACGAAAGCGGACACGAATCCTAGCGATCTCCCCTCCCTCCTCCGCACCGGGGCCAGGAACGCAGCCACGAAGCCGAGCACAAAGGCCGTGTTAACCACCACCGCCGTCCAAAGCCCGTAACCGTAGTCCGGACCTTCGGTTCCCATTGCTCTCGCCCTCCCGGGGTCACACAGAGGATACCATACCCCCATGCGGTAGATACACCGATCTTCACGCTCTTGCGGGCCCAAAACGGGTCCTGTGCTGGTCTTTTCAGGCCCGGGTTGGCGCCAGAGGCTGATCAACGCCGGTCTTCATCTCTCCAAACCCTGGCACAGGCGTCCGCGCAAAGCTCTACACCGGACCAGGGCTCCCGCGGGCCGAGCACCGCCGGGAGGTTGGCGCTCGGCCCGCGGATGATCGGCCTTGGCCGCCCGACGGTCGTGCGGCCGCCCACCAGGGCGGTCAGCGGCCGGTCCCCCGGACCGGCCACCCCCGCCGATCACACCAGCAGCAGATCACTGCCGATCAGTGGCACGAAGGCCGCTTGCCGCCGAACTCGCGCGCGTTGGCCTCCTGCAGGCCCAGCAAGAACCTTTGCCACCAGCCCAGCCGCAGGTACCGGCCGGGCTCCCGCTCAAACTGGCGCTGGCAGGAAGGGCAGCAGAAGTAGTACAGCCGGTTCTGGTACACCGCCGTATGCTGCGCCTGTTGCTCATCGACGTAGTTGCGGCAGACTGGATCGATCGCCATGCTAATTCACACCTCCTCGCGTCTTGTATCGTCCAGCCTCTCTCCCAGCCCTCAATCAGCCCGCGTAACAGCCAGCTACTGTCCCCTCGGCCTGCGACCGCCGTCCCGAAGATAGGCCGGGTCGACGTTCACGTTTCTCAGCCGGATGGAGTTGAGGACCACATTGAGCGAGCTCGCAGCCATCGCGGCCGCGCCGATCATCGGATGGAGCAGGCCCATGAACGCGGCGGGGATGGCGAGCGCGTTGTAAAACCATGCCCAGAAGTAGTTCTGCTTGATCTTGCCGAATGTGGCCTTGGACAGCTTAATTGCCGTGATCACGGCGCTCAGGTCACCGCGGATCAGGGTTATGTCGGCCGCCTCGATGGCGATATCGGTGCCCGTGCCGAGCGCGATGCCAACATTGGCCTGCTTCAAGGCCGGCGCGTCGTTAATCCCGTCACCGACCATCGCCACCGTCCCGTACGCTTGCTGCAGCTTGGCGATTTCAGCCACCTTGCCGTCGGGGAGGACCTCGGCGACGACCCGGCTGATCCCAATTATTTTGGCGATCGCATCCGCCGTCCGCCGGTTATCGCCCGTGATCATCGCCGTCCGGATTCCCATCTGCTCGATCGCGGCGATCGCCGCCGCCGCGTCATCCTTAGGTGTGTCAGCCACCGCGATGATCCCCACCACCATGCTGTCCACCGCGACCAGCATCGCGGTCTTGGCCTCGTCCTCAAGCCGCTCCAGGGCATTCTGGAAAGCGGAGTAGTCCACGTCGTGCTCAGCCATCAGCTTGGTGCTGCCGACGAGGACCCTGCGCCCTCCTATCTCGCCCTGGACGCCCTTGCCGGCCACCGCCGCGAACTTCTCCACCTCTGGCAGCTCAAGCCCGCTGGCCCGCGCCGCCTCGACAATCGCGCCCGCGAGCGGGTGCTCGGAGGCCGACTCGACCGTGGCGGCGTACAACAGCACCTCATCTCTGCTGAAACCCTCGCCCGCCACCACATCAGTCACCTCAGGCCGGCCCTTGGTGATCGTGCCGGTCTTGTCAAACGCGATCAGCGTGACCTCCCGGAGGGTCTGTATGGCTTCGCCGTGGCGGATTAGCACGCCCTTCTCCGCCCCAACCCCGCTGCCGACCATGAGCGCAGTGGGCGTCGCCAGTCCCAAGGCGCACGGGCAGGAGATCACCAGCACCGCCGTCGTGGCCAGGAAGGCCAGCGTAAACAGCGGCGCGTCGGGATTGGTCCACGGCAGGTTAACCGCCCTTACCACCGACAGGTGAAACTGCGGGAACAGAAGCCAGGAGATCGACGCCGAGATCGCCGCCACGATCACGGCGGGCACGAAGTACCCGGTCACACGGTCGGCGAACTCCTGGATCGGCACCCGCGAGCCCTGGCACTCCTCGACCAACTTGATGACCTGCGCGAGAAACGTGTCCTTACCGACCTTGGTCACCCTGACCCTCAGCATCCCCTCCTTGTTGATGGTGCCCCCGATCACCTCGGAGCCGGGCGTCTTAGTCACCGGCAACGACTCGCCGGTCACCATCGACTCGTCGACCGAGCTCTCGCCGTGGATCACGATTCCGTCGGTCGGGATCTTGTCCCCCGGCCGGACCACCATCACGTCGTCGATCTTCAGGTCTCGGACCGCTACCTGCACCTCCTGGCCGGCGACCAGGATCCGCGCCTCCTTGGCCTCAAGGGCGATGAGCTTTCTGATCGCCTGCGAGGCCCGCCCCTTCGCCTTGGCCTCGAGGAACCTGCCGAACAGATGGAACGTCAGGATGTTTGCGGCCATTTCGATAAACGTCGTAACCGGAAACCAGAATCCCAGCAGGCTGAGCAGGTACGGGATAAGCGTGCCCAGCGTAACCAGCGTATCCATGTTGGGGTTACGGTGCCGCAGGGCGTTCCAGGTGCTCCGGTGCGTCTCCCAGCCGGCCACGAAGATGACCGGAAAGCCCAGCACGACACTTATGGCGAAGAAGCCGGGGATCGTGACGAACAACATATCGACCATCATCAGCACCATGAGCGGGACGGCGAAGGCCGCCGCGAACCACATCCGCCAAGCTGCCTTCCTGACCTTGGCCAGCTCCGGGTCTTCTTCGAGGGCCGCCTCCGCGGCCGCCGGATAGTCCTCGGCCACGCCATAGCCAGTACCGATGACGACTTCCTTGAGCCGGTCCGGGCTCGTCCGCGCCGGATCGTAGCGGACCGTCGCCTTCTCGCTCGCGAGGTTGACCCCGGCCTCCAGCACGCCGGGGGCCACCTTGAGGCTGCGCTCGATACGCTGCGCGCACGCGCTGCAGGTCATGCCGGTGAGCTTGATCTGCAAAGTAGCCGCGGCAGCCGCCGCCGGCGCCACGGCCACCGGCCCGCCACCGTCCTCGACCTCCGCGTCATAGCCTTGGTCTCTTACGACCGCAACCAGCCGCTCCCCGCTCATCTGGGCGGGATCAAAGTCGACATAAGCCTTCTCAGTGGCAAAATTCACGCGGGCCCCGCGCACCCCCGCGGCCCGCTGCAGAGCCCTTTCCACCCTCTGCGCGCACGCCGTGCATGTCATGCCCAAGACGCGCAGCGTCACGCGTTCCGCAGATCCAACCGCCGCCGTTTCCATCGCTCTATCCTCCTGGCTCATACGCTTCCGAGTTTCCTCGGTCATATCGTCGTGCTTACCCTCCTATTGTTTGCCTTACCCCGCACTTAGCAGCGCTTTTGATATCCCTCCCCTCCGCGCCCGAGGGGAATAAAAGCCGGTGTCCGGGCCATGTACTCAAGCTGCTCGTCGCCGAACTGAGCGATCATCTCGGACTCCTCTTTGCGGGCAAGGCGGTAGTACATCACGGCCAGCACAAGTGCCATCGCCACAGTCGCGATCGTCGCCCACTGGACCAGCATGCCGGCGATCAACAGAGACGACGGCATCCGCCCGCGCAATGACTGGCGCGTCGTTAATGCCATTCCCTACGAATGCCATCCTTTTGCCCCGGTCGGCTATGGCAACCTTCAGTTCCTGCACCTTTCGCCCCATGTCCTCCGGGGAGAGGTCGGCGAAGTGACCGTCCAAGCCCAGCTCTCTGCTCCTCACCGGGCAGGCTTCTGCTCATCTCCCGTCAGCACCACGATTTCCTTTACCCCCAGTCACCCTTTCCGGTGACCGAACAGTCCCATCGTGGCCAGATGCCCCAAGGGACACAGTAACAGCAAGGCCAGGCTCAAGACCCCCCGGTAACCCCGCGCGGCCAAGAGCGCCAGGCCCAAGACGGGGAGCACACAGAGCAGGATCATGAGCCACCGATGCACCACGTGCGAGCGCTCAGCAGACTGTTCCGGAGACCCAATGCCCGCCTCGGAATGTGAGCAGATGTGGCCGACTCCATTGTTCGCGTGTATAGGCATTTCCCGCATGATCACACCTCCGGCTACCTACCATACGGGGGTACCGTACTTGCACTTAGATTACCCCAATCGGGTTATCCTGTCAAGCGAGCTGTTCACCTGAGTGCATGGCTGCGTCAAGCTGTGAACAAAGCCAGCACTGATGCGGGTCGGTGAGGGGTCTGGCTTCTTTGCCGCGGATGTGGTACAGGTGAATCATGGAGCGCACAGTCGTGCTTGATGGCAAGCGGTATGCGGTGTCCG
>DYFO01000031.1 GCA_020725145.1 Symbiobacterium thermophilum | reverse complement strand
ATCCCTTGACAAAACCATACCGGCGGGGTTCACCTACATTCGGTTGACACGGACCGTGAGGTTAAGGCTTTGACAAGAACCTGTCCAGTCGCTATACTCAATAGTGCGAAGCCCGGGGCGCATAGCTCAGCTGGAAGAGCGTCCGCCTTACACGCGGAAGGTTCGCAGGTTCGAGCCCTGCTGCGCCCACCAGGGGACGAAGCCGGAGGCGTGGTGTAGTCGGTTTAACATACTGCCCTGTCAAGGCAGAGATCGCGGGTTCGAGTCCCGTCGCCTCCGCCATGATTCTTCAAGACGTGACGTGGCGCGGTAGCTCAGTTGGTAGAGCAGCGGACTGAAAATCCGCGTGTCGGCGGTTCAACTCCGCCCTGCGCCACCAGAAAACCCTCAGCTAAAGCCCCAAGGTCTTTTCAAATGGGCCGTCAGGGACTCGAACCCCGAACCGTCCGACTAGTTCGACCGGCTGATCAGGCTCCTTGCGGCGGGCTAAACGCCGTTCCCTTCGCTCCCAATTCTGATTGCCGACGACGCGATCCGAGCACCTCGGCGACCTGGCGCGCACATCCCTCAGGATCCCGCAGGATCGTCCGACCCCAGAACGTGAACACGACCCAGCCTCTGGACTGGAGGTAGTTCCGCTTCCTCGCATCGAGCTCCAACGTATCTGGCTTGCCGTGGTAAGCGTAGCTATCGCAGTAGACCGCGATCTTCAGGTCCGGCCATGCGAAGTCGGGCACGGTGACGAGGCGCCCTTCCTCATCGAGCACCTCGAAGTCCCGCTCTCCGTCGGTGATGCCGAGCCGGTCGAGCGCGGCCCGCAGAGGTTCCTCGATCTCCCCTTTGGGATAGCGGCTCACCGTCTTGTCGGACTCGCTGGTTCGAGCAGCGATCATCTGCTCCAGTCGCGCTGCTCCTGCCCCGTGGCTGGCGGTCTCGGGCTCCACGTGGTCGAGGCCAACCATGGTAACTAGGACGTCCCGCACGAGATCCTTGTTGAAAAACGGGTGCCATCCCTGGTTGCGATAGTGCTTGAGGCACAGGTAGCACGCCTTGCTGCAGTCGTGGTCGTACAGCGCCTCCTGGGCCGCCTTGGCCGCCTCGGGCAGCCGTCCCGCCATCTCCTCGAGGTAGCCGGCGCCGCCCGGCACCGTCTCGTAGAACACGATCTGTTCGGCACTCGACCCCGCAGGCGGTCTGCGTACGAAGACGCCCAGCTCGTCCGCTTCCAGCTCGAGCAGCCTTCCCGCACCAGCACGGAGGGCCTCCGCCAGAGTAACGGCCGTAGGCGAGAGGGTTCTGCGCCCCACGGTCCGCGTGTCCGCGCGCCCTAACAGGTTCAGGATCAGGCAGTCGGCCTGGAAGCGATGGGCGAGGACAAGCGGTACCGGTTCGCCGCTGCAGAAATGTGTGTGGTAATCTCGCCAGCTCCGGACCTGCCTCTCGTGGGCCCTGTCCGCAGGATCGTAGGGCAAGTGGCGCCCGCAGTCGGGGCAGAGCCAGAAGCGCCGCCCCTCCCCGGTCTTGCTCTCCAGCGGACCCCAGTTCGTCACCAAGATCTCCGCCAGGGTTAGCAGCTCCACCGGATGAAGGGGATACGAGTAGAGGCGGCATGTGACCGCGGACTGCGTGAGTAGCGATTCCCGACGGTCGAAGATCTGCCGCTGGCGCGATTCCTCCTCCGACGTGATGCGAAGGCTCTCCTCCGCCTCGAAGGCGTCCACGAACACGACGTCCGTGGCCAGCCCAAGGGCATCGCCGCAGCGCGGGCAGGTATTACGCCCGCTTTCGACCGCCTCGTCGCACACCTCGCAGAAGTGGAAGGCCTGCAGGCGCCCTGCCGCCTCAGCATCACTGCGGGCGGTTCCCACCGCGCCCACCCCGGGTCCGCCCGGGTAGAGCACGCGGATCGAACGCAGTTTGTGGCCGTTCGCGTAGACGAAGTTCCCGGGCGCGAATTCCTCGATTGCGACAGCTGCGGCTCGGTAGATGGTGGGGGTATCCGGTACGCCAGGGTCAAGGCTGAAGGTCTCCACCGGGAACTGGTATGCGGGGAGGAGTTGCTGCGTCGAGAGGTAGTTCAAGGTGTAGGCACGCTCAGGGTCCTGGGTGATCTCATAGCAGGCGTGCTTGCGTGCCGCGGCCTTCTTCTCGTCCTGCCGGGGCGAGCCGATAGTGGAGAACTCCCGGAATTCACGGTCCAGTTGCTCCACCCGGCACCACCACCGTTCGAGCACGTCGATGAGGTTGTTCTCGAAGCCGCCCACCACGGCCGTCGCGTCCTCGCGCCCGTACCGGACAACCCGGCTCGCATTGCGATCCCGGGCCATGACCTTCAGGAGCTCTTCCACCAGCTCATCCCGCCGTGAGCGGATCTCCCCGAACAGCTCGTCCAGCGCCTCCCGCCGCCAACTGCGGGGTTTGGCTCTGATCAATGTATTCCGTGAAAGAGGCAAGCGTGGAGCCCGAGGAACGCCTCGGTCTTGCCCGAGCCTGTACCGCTAGTGATGACGAAGGAGCGCCCGGCGCGACCGATGCGGAAGGCCTGCTCCTGGTGGGCGAAAAGCGGGCCCTCGCCGAAGGGCCAGCGGGCCTTGGGGAGCTTGGGATGCGCCTTCCCGCGGCGCACCAGTTCTTCCAGCGTAGGACCCACGGCAAAACCCCGGGCGAGCGTCACGTACGGCCCCTTGACCACGACGTCGGCGCGTTCCAGGTGCGCTTCGAACTGCTGGCGAAGCTGCGGGTCAAGGAACCGGTAGCTAGTGCGCAAGAAGCTGCGGTACTCGGCGATCAGGTCACGGACAGCTTGCGGGATGTTGGGGGTCACGGCGTCACCTCCGGCGGTTCACGCAGCAGACGCGCACCGGCCCGCGCCTTCGAGCGTTCGCCGACCGCGTATCGCTGGATATTGCCTCGTTCCGGTGCCAGCGATGGATCCTGAAAAAAGCCTGAAGTACAATCGTCGACATGCTGCCGTCTCTCGCGTGAATATGAAGCACATAACACGCTTCATAACTTCATTCTCGACTCGCAACGCCGAGCCTGGGACCCGGCCTGTACCGGGCCCCCCGCCGCTCCCCCTCCAGAACGAGGTACCCGTCCTCAACGAGCCGCCGGAGTTCGGCGGCGGCGCGGTAGCGCGGAACGTTGAACATCGTGCGATAATCGGCATTTCTTGAGGAACTCGTGCTTTGCCAGAAAGGGCCGGAGGCTCTGGATCCTGGCTTCGAGCCAGCGCTTGATCTCGATGACCTCCGGCGCCAGGCGGTAGCGCGCACCCCTCCCCGCCTTCTCCGGCGGGAGTAGAATCCGTACGTCGACCATCTCCAGGATTTCTCTGTAGGCTTGGTCGCGGCTCATCCACGGATTCAGCTCACGGTAGTCCTTGTTCGTGAACCCTGCAGGCCGTAAGAGGAGAACCCGCTTCTGCGAACGTTTGAGCGGAAGCTCATCCACGATCCGCTGCCACTCGGGACCGACGCCCTCGAAGATCGGCGTGTTAAACAGGGTGACGCGAAAGGTCCCGTCTCGCTCCTGGAAGACAGGGGGTTTCAGGAAGACGCGCTCGGTCTCGTCGTACATGCGGGGGATGCCTTCACCCTCCTCCCGCATGAAGCCGGCTTCCACCAGGACGCGAACCATCAGCGGGTGGGTGGCATCGTCATCCTGTTGCCACGGTCGCGTTGGTGCCCCTCGGCAGACTGGCGTTGAACAGCAAGCGGGTACAACGCCCGATCCCCAAAGCGTGGTAGCACGGGGTTTTGTTTTTGCCAGGGTAGAGAGCCTGTCGCACAAATCCGGCTTCGCCAGGGTAAAGGAGCTGTCGCGCGCATGTCGACAACCTTCATGGCCAGTTCCTCTCAGAGGTAGCGGTCGAGGTCGCGTGCCTTGAGCTCCGCGACCACCTTGCGAACGTCCTGGGCCCGGTCCTTGGCGCAGATGAGAATGGCGCCATCGCTCTCAACGATCACCAGGTCGCTCACGCACACGGCGGCCACCAGCGCCTTCTCCGCCTGCACGACCAGGCCTCTTGCATCGATGCCCACGAAGTTGCCACAGACGGCATTCCCCTGCGGAACCCTGGGCAGTACCCGTTCGATGGATCGCCAGCTCCCCACATCATCCCAGGCAAATTGAGCAGGAACGACGAAGACGGAGTCCGCTCGTTCCATAATCCCGTAATCGACGGAGACGCTTTGCAGCCGGGCATACTCCTCCCGGATCACTCCCCAGGCCCGGTCGCTGCCGCCCGGTGGTGGAAGGGCCGTCACACCCCGTGTTCTTCCCGCACCTGATGCTGGACGCCCGGGAGCTATGGCTATGGAGCGAGGCCGAGGGAGCCAGGCGCCTGGTCTCCGGGCTGTCCGGGGGTTTGGTAGCCCTTCGCTGGCTGCCCGGCGGGGATGTGCTGGAGATATGTGGGGATATGACGGCTGGACCCAGGAGGGAGTGCGACAGGACGCCCTCCGCGTGCACCCAAGCGGCGAGGTCGTGGGCCTGAACTGGGACGCGCTGGTGACCGCGGTCGAAGGGAGCTTTCGAGAACTACGGGCCAAGGTCGTGACCGACCGGCAGAGCTCTCGGCTGGTGCTGCTTGACCGCCAGGGCGGCGAAACGGTGGCATTCCAAAGCCCTCGGTACATCGGCCCAAGGGTGCTCCTGGAGCGGGGAGCGGCGGTGCTGATGACCTATCCGCCCGTCCACGAGGCCCGGCCTGCCGCTGAGCACGTGCACCTGGTCAACCTGGGAGACTGACCGGCGGGGCACCGCCGAGTCCGGCGGGCCCCGAAGGACCGCTGCCGCGTGCTGTTCCGCTCACCTGCCGGTCACGTTCACCGCCCGCTCGATCACGCTGACCGGGTCGACCCGGCGCAGGACCGCGAGCGAGGTGGCCCCGGTGACGAGCGCCAGGATGAGGGGCAGGGCTATGGCCTTGCCCACCAGCCCGGCCGGGATGAAGGGATCCAGGCCGGAGCGGTGAAGCAGCGGCCGGAAGGCGAGCAGGCCGGCCAGGCCGGCTACTGCTCCCGCCGCCAGCCCGGCGCCGGCCACCAGCACTGCCTCGAGCAGTAGCATTCGTAGCACTGCCCGGACCGAGAACCCCAGGACGGCGAGGACGGCGAAGTCGGCGCTGCGGGCGCGGGTGGCGACCCCGGCCGCCGCCGTGGCGATGATGACCAGCACCAGGAAGACCAGCCAGCTCAGGATGTTCGCGATCGCGTCCAGGAAGCGGTTGTCGGCCGCCAGTTCGCGCCGCACCCGGTCCCTGGTGGCCACCGTGAGCCCTCCCCGGTGATCGGCCTCGAGTTCCAAAAGCACCCGTTCCAGGGCGTCCAGATTGCCCGACCGGGGGAACACCAGCAGGCTGTCGGGTGTCGCCCCGGCCGGCAGTCGACCTACCCCGATCTTCAGGGAGCCGGGCAGTTCGCCGGCGACCGTCAACGGCGGAAAGCCGGTGGCACCCTGGGGCAAGCGGTCGCCCGGGCCGAGACCGGCCGCCCGCAGCAGGCCGCGGTGCAGCAGAACCTGGCCGGGTTCGAGCGGCGGGCAGTCTCCCACGCCCAGCGCTCGTAGCCCCGGCTCTTCCTCGGGGATCAGGTACACCTGGGCGACATCCCAGCCCAGCGGCAGCCTCGCCGCCAGCGCGATCTGGCGGGCGGGGACGAGCAGACCGACCGCTTCCTCCTCGGCCAGCCGGCGCTGGACGGAGGCGGCGAGGCCGGCGTCGTGCAGCTCAACGCTGGCGAAGGTCCAGTGATGTCTTCGGAGTTGGCTTTTCGCCTCGCCGACGGACCCGCCCAGCGTGCCTATGATCAGCAGCAGGGCCACCGTGGCGGCGGTACATCCGAAGAGGGGCAGAACCCCCGTCGGGTTGCGGCGGCAGTACTTGAGGGGTCCGGGCAGCGCCATCGGTCAGCCTCCCCGGCCCAGGCCCGCTGGCTTCAAGCCCTCGAGCGCGTCACGGCGGACGACCGCCGTCACCGCCAGCAAGGACACCACGATGAGCACTCCCGGTATCAGCAGCGTCGGTCCGATCACGCCGGGGTCGGCCGCCACCACCATCCCCCGGGGCCGGTAAAGAAGGTCGTTGAGCCTGCCCACCAGGGCGGCTCCCAACGCGGCGCCTGCCGGCCAGCCACCCACCATCTCAAGGGCGAGTTCAAGTCCCGCTCTCCGGATCAGCCAGCGGCGGGGATAGCCGATCACCGCCAGGATGGTCATCTCGTCCCGCCGGGCCCGATAGTCGGCCTGCCGGAGCAGCGAGGCCGCCAGGGTCACCGCCCCGGCCACCAGCAAACCAAGCGCCAGGGAGATGGCGAGGTACTCGGCGTAGTCCCGGCGGGTGGCGACCCAGGAGGCAGCCGGACCCCAGATGTAGGGTTGGCCGGGCAGCCCGGCGGACCTGAGCAGGCTCTCCAGCTCGGCCGCCTTGCCGGGCGGAGCCAGGACCAGCACCACCTCAGGGCTCTGGGCGGGGGCCAGTTCGATCGGCAGCAAGGCCACCCAGGGTCTGCCGGTTATCACCCCACCCACCCGGTAGGCTCCGGCCTGGAAGCGGTTCTCCACCAGCGTGTCGCCGACTCCCATGCCAAGGGCCAGCGCCTGGCTGGAGGGGAGGAGCAGGTCCCCCCGGCCGTCGACGGTCAGGCCGAGGTGGTCAAGCAGGCACTCGATGTCGGCCGCCGGCAGGGCATAGGCAACCATGCCCGCCACGGCTGTTCCGAAAAGGGGGTAACTCAGGTTGAAGGCCCGGCCGGCGATCACCCGGGTCTTGGGACCGACGAGCTCGGCGACGGAGCCGGGATCGGCCGCTCCCCGGGGGTATGTCAGCTCCACCAGATACCCGGTCCGGCTGCTGAAGATGAGGTCCCGCGTCTGGCCGAAGGACGCGAAGATGGAGTTCAGCAGCAGCGTTCCCGTCACGCCTACGGCGACCACCAAGGCCATCAGCGCCAGCCGGGGCCACCTACGGCGGCAGTAAAGGACGGTAAGGTCAGGCATGGTCGGTGACCTCTCCGGAGGGTTGGAGGGTGACCACCCGGTCGAAACCCTCGAGCAGCGTGAGATCGTGGGTGGCGACGATCAGGGCCGCGCCCTCCTGTTGTTGATAAGCGCCAAGGAGGGCCATCACCGCGGTGGCGTTGGCCCGGTCCAGCGAGGCGGTGGGCTCATCGGCCAGCACCACTTCGGGGCGGTTCATGAGGGCCCGCGCCACCGCCGCCCGCTGTCTTTGCCCGCCGGACAGCTCGTGCGGGAACCGCCGGGCCAGGCCGGCGATGTCCAGGAACTCCAGCAGGCGAGCGGCCCGGTGAGCGGCCTCGCCATCCCCGGGGAAGGCAGGGACCATGACGTTCTCCTCGACGGTCAGGTAGTTGAGGAGGAAGTGCTGTTGGAAGACGAAACCGAAGTGCCGCCGCCGGATTTCCCCCAACTCGGTCGGCGAGAGCCGGACCAGATCCCGGCCGCCGAACACTATCTCACCTGCCTGGGGCCTGCGTAAGCCGCCGAGCAGGTGGAGGAGCGAGGACTTCCCGGAGCCGGAGGGTCCGGTCACGCCCACCCGCTCGCCGGCCCCCACGGTCAGCGAGAAACCCGCCAGGACCGCCACGGGGGGGAGTCTGCCTCGCCGGCGGTAGGCCAGTGATATCTCCCGGGCACAGAGCAACCGCGTTCACCTCTCAGGCCTGCTTCACCTGTCAAACCCGGATTTCCTTCGAGCTACCGCCCAGAAAGCGGGCCACCGTAGCCGGCAGCTCCGAAGCTCGCTTCCAGCTGGTCCACAAGTTCCCCGACGTGGGCCACGGCTTCCCGGATGGGAGCGGGGGTAGTCATGTCCACTCCGGCCAGTCGCATCAGTTCCATCGGCTTGAGGGTGCCGCCGGACTTGAGTGCCTGCAGCCAGTTTTCCACCGCCGGCGAGCCCTCCCGCCGCATCCGCTCGTGGATGGCTACCGCCGCCGCAAGGCCGGCCGCGTAGGTGTACGGGTACAGCCCCATGTAGTAATGGGGCTGGCGCATCCACGTGAGGCGCGCGCCCTCATCGATTTCCACCGTGTCGCCCCAGAAGGCGGCGAGGATGTCTCCTTTCGCCTCGTTAAGGACCCGGGCGGTGATCGGCTTGCCGGCCTCGGCCAGGGCCAGCATGCGCCGCTGCAGCTCCCCCTCCAGCAGGTGGGTCACGAAGTTGTGGTGGAAGGTGCCCAGAAGCTGCATGATCACCCAGCGCCGGAGGCGTTCGTCCTCGCACCGGGCCAGGAGGTGGTTGCCGAGGATGATCTCGTTCATCGTCGAGGGGGCCTCCACGAAGAACATGGAGGGCCGGGTGTTCGGCAGTCGCTGGTTGCGCATCGCCAGCATGAAGTGGCCGGCATGTCCGAGTTCATGGGCCAGCGTAAAGGCGCACCGCATGGTGCCCGTCCAGGTCAGGAGGATAAACGCATGGGCGCCGTAGGGCGAGGCGCAGAAAGCGCCGGTGGACTTGCCGACGTTGTCCGCCCGATCGATCCAGCGATTCCCGAGCGCGGTCCTCATGATCTCGCCGTACTCCGGGCCGAGGACCGCCAGGGCCTCCAGAATCAGGTCCGTGGCCGCCTCGAACGTGCAGCCGGGCCTGAAGTCGGGGTCGAGCGGCGCCTTGATGTCGCAGTAGTACAGCTTCTCCAGGCCGAGCACCCTCCGGCGCAAGCTGGCGTACCGGCGCATGTGGGGTGCCAGCTCGGTCTGGATGGTGTCCAGCACCTGTTCGTACGTCGCCACCGGGACCTGCTGCGGATGCAGCAGCATGTGGGTCGCCGACGGGTAGCGGCGCAGGCGGGCCAAAGCGACGTTCTTCTGGATCTCAGTGGCGAAGGTCGCCGCGAACGTGTTCTGGTACCGCTTAAGACCCTCGACAAACGAGGCGAAGGCGGCCCGGCGCACCCCGGCATCGGGCGCCTGCTCGTACATCGTCTCGTAGAGGGCGAAGGAGTTGGGGACCGGCTTGCCCTCAGGGCCGGTGAAAGGCGCGAACTCCATATCGCTGGCCTTGGCCCGCGTGTATATGTTGTAGGGGGCCGCGAGCACCTCTCCCAGCGCAGCGATGGCCGCCTCGGTCTCCGCCGAGAGCCGGTGAGGCTTGAGTTCGAGCAGATCCTCCAGCGTACGCCGGAACGGTGCCAGCCCCGGCTCCGCCTCGAGGTACTGGCTGACGGCGCCCTCGGGCAACTCCAGGATCTCGGACCGGATGAACGAGAGCTCGGCTCCCACCCTGGCCATGAGGGTGCCCACGCGGCCGGCCGCAGCCTGGTTGGCAGGGCAGGTGCCGTCTGCGGAGAGCCTCAAGCGGGCGTAGGTTGCGACCCGGATCAGCCTTGCCTGAAGCGCCTCCTCGGCCTCCAGGCAGGCAAGCAGGACGGCCGGGCCTTCTCCCAGTCTTCCCTTGAAAGCCGTCACGCCGGAGACCGCCGCTTCTACCGCGGCCATCTCTGCCTCCCACGCCTCGGGGGACGGGAACAGATCATCCAGGTTCCAGGTCTCTTCCACCGGGACTTCGGATCGGTTCAAACGCTTCAGCATACCTCGACCTCCTGGGGGGGGTACCCGTCGCTCGGGGTCTGTCCGGCCCGGTACCGGGGGCTGCCTGAGTCAGGCCGGCGCCCCTGACGTCCAATTCGGCCCGTAGCCTCGCCCGACCTTCTCGGGGGCTCCCCTGCGTCCCGGTTCGGGCCGTCTTGCTGGCCCGTTGGTGGAAAGCGAGTCGAGTCCTTCGGGGTCAACAGCGCCAACGCGCCGCCAACGCGAACTGCGACTGGCTCCTGACACGGGGTCTGGCCGATGGTACCCTGTTCTGGAGACTGCTTCCGCGGCGGAGCATTCGCCGTAGCGAGGGGGGGGGGACAGGTGAGCCCGGAAACCGTAACCTTGCTGGTCTTTCTCGTCGGGGTGGTCGCGATCGTGCTGCTGACCGCCAGGTGGCGCTGGCATGCTTTCCTGAGCATACTGCTGGTGACGGTGGCCGTCGCACTGGGGGCGGGACTCGACCCGGACCAGGTCGTGGCCTGCGTGACCGGAGGGTTCGGGCAGGCTCTCAGCTACACGACCATCATCGTGATCTCGGGGTTCATCATCGGCGAGTTCCTGGAGCGTACCGGCGGTGCGCTGACCATCGCCTCGGCCGTGCTGCGGGTGGTAGGATCCCGGAGGGCGGCCCTGGCCGTGGCCTTGGCCGGGTATATCGTGGGCGTGCCGGTGATGTGCTGTGACACTGCTTTCATCGTGCTCTCGCCGGCGATCCGCGGCGTGTCAGCCCGGAGCCGGGTCCCACTCCCCATGCTGGCCCTGGCGCTGGCCGTCGGAACCTATTCCTCCTTCAAGTTGATACCCCCTTCTCCCGGGCCGCTGGCCGTGCTCACCCTCTTTGGGGCCGACTTCACCCGCACCTTGCTCCTCACGCTGCTGATCTCTGTCCCCGTCATGGCCGTCGGACTCGCCTGGGCCCGGCACCAGACGGGAACCGCCCCCGCAGCCGAACTGCCGGACAAGCCCCCGACCGGATCCCCGGACGCCACTCCAGGCCTGGGCGCCGCCTCGCTGCCGGCGGCCCTCCCGATCCTGCTGATCGTGTTGAAGGCAGTGCTGGGGCCGATCCTCGACCCCGCCGGCCTCGTGGGCGGCTGCCTGGACCTGGTCGGCCACCCGGTGATCGCGCTGCCGATCGGAGTGTTCGCCGCGCTGGCCGTGAATCGCCGGGCAGGCATGGCCACCATGACCCAGTGGATCGCCAAGGCCATCACCAGGGCCGGGAGCATCCTAGCAATAGTTGGCGCGGGCGGAGCCCTGGGCGCCGTGGTGCGCGCTTGCGGCATGGGGGACTATCTGGGCCGGTTGCTCACCGGAGCCGGGATTCCCGGCTTGCTGGTGCCCTTCGTGTTGGCCATGGCCCTCAAGACGGCCCAGGGATCGTCGATGGTCACGCTGTTCACCACGCCCGCCATCGTCGCGCCGCTCCTGACCGGCCTGGGGATCGCCCCGGAGATCGCGACCCTGGCGACGCTCGCCGGCGCCCTGGCCGTTGTCCACGTCAACGATAGCTTTTTCTGGGTTGTGACCCGCTTCGCGGATATGGACGTCACGGCCGGCTACAAGAGCCTCACCGTACTCAGTTTACTCCAGGCGCTAGTGGCCCTGGGGATGGTGCTGGTCCTGAACCTGGTCATGTGACTCCGGAGGAAGTATCAAGGCTGCCGGGGCGCCCGGCCACGGGGTCGGTCGCGCTGTCCGGGCGCGATCTAGCCTGGCCTGGCAGCCCGATGCGACAAGGCGCCGAGCAGTTCCGCGATGGCCTTTACCTCGGCTTCCAGTCCCGCGGGCGAATCGTGCGGCCAAGTGAACCGGAGGTGCCGGGCGCCGCCGCCGGACGCGAAAAAAGCGTCCCCCGGCTCGAGTACGGCTCTTCTCGCGGCGGCTCGCCGCACCAAGTCGCGCGC
The DNA here is from genome assembly GCA_020725145.1 of Symbiobacterium thermophilum. Taxonomy (GTDB): domain Bacteria; phylum Bacillota; class Sulfobacillia; order UBA995; family UBA995; genus DYFO01. The sequence goes on along the minus strand of DYFO01000031.1, from coordinate 11,204 downwards.
GCGGAGACCTTCGGGCAGCTCGATCCAGGCCGCCAGGGAGGCCGGGTTGACCGACCAGGCCGCGGATGGGGGGAGGTGCTGCGCGAGCGCTCGGGTTAGCGCTCCGAGCAGGATGCGGTGGGCCCGCCTAGCCCGCTCGAAATGCCGCTCGCAGTGGCCCTGGCGACAGAACTCGTGGAGGCCGGCCTGGAGCAGGGCGCCGGGACCCGCGTCCTCCGAATGCTTGATCCTCGCCATCACCCGGACGGCAGGCGGAGCAGCCACCACCCAGCCCAGGCCGAGGCCGGGGAGGAGCGAGCGCAGGGTCGTGCTGACCTGAACGACGTGGCCGGAGCAGTCGTTGGCTTTCAGCGGCGGGATCAGGTGTCCGCGGTAGATCAGCTCATCGCTCCGAACGTCCTCAAGAATGAGGAAGCCGTGATGGCGGGCTCGTTCCAGCACGGCAAGCCGGGTGGCCAGGTCCATGGTGACTCCTGTGGGCTCGTGGAAGCTGGGCATTAGGTACAGGAGCTTGGGGCCCCCCTTCCCCAGCTGCTCATCAAGCGAGTCAAGGTCGAGACCGGTCGGGGACACCGCCACCCCAACCACTTTGGCCCGGGCCTTGCGGAAAGCAACCAGGGCGGCAGGGTTGGTCGGTTCCTGGGCAAGCACCAGGTCGCCGGGATTCAGCAAGGCCCGGCAGACCAAATGCATCGCCTGGCGGTGCCCGTTGACGATCAGGATTTCCTCCGGGCCGACGCCGGAACCGCCCTGTCGGGCCGACTTCGCGAGCCATTCCCGGAGCGGGCGATAGCCTTCAGGAGGCCCCTCAACCAGCAGCAAGGCTCCCCGTTTGCCCAGCACGTGGTCGAGGCACCGGCGGAGGGCAGCGGCAGCCTCCTCGTCCCACCACGGAAGAACCAGTCCGGGGAGTAGAGGCGCCGGCACCCGCTTGCCCGCCGCCGAGAGCAGCCGCTCCCAGGCCGGCGGGGATGCCGTGGCCCGAGGCCTGCCCGGTCCGTCGGGCAGCCCGGTCACCCGGGTGCCCTTCCGGCCGGTTGATTCCAAGACACCCTCGGCAGCTAGCGCCGCATATGCTTCAAGAACGGTGTTCCGGCTCACCCCCAGGGCCCGAGCCAACGCCCGGGAGGAAGGTAGCCGGGTCCCCGGGGGCAAAGCCCCCTGGTTCACCAGCAGTTCGATCTGTTCCCGGAGCTGGCGCCGGACGGAACCTCGTTCACGGACGAGACGCAGCATTCCGAGTTCCCCTTCCTCCGGCAGCGGAGCGGCCTTTCCATTCTCCGTAACTCCATTCTGACACGGCCGATGCGGGATGACAAGCAGCCGTGCCGGCCTGCACATGTGGGACATACACTGCACAACCATTGGTGCCGTACCCCGTCAGGGGGAGGGGGCGCTGGCAACAAGGCCTCACCCGGTGGTAGGGTATGCTTAGGTCAGACCCTCCCCGGAGGTAGGCCGTGAACCGGACCGACCGCCTGCTCGGCATCCTGGTTGAGCTACAAGCCCGGGGGCAGCTGACCTCGCGCCAGCTGGCGGCGCGTTTCGAGGTGGCGCCGCGGACCATCTTGCGAGACCTCGATGCCCTGGGCGAGCTGGGAGTGCCGCTGGTGGCCCTGCACGGCCGGGGCGGCGGCTATCGCCTGCTCGAGGGCTTCTTCTTGCCTCCCCAGGTTTTCACCCCCGGTGAGGCGGCCGCCCTGCTAGAGCGGGGAGGAGGCGGCAATCGCGGCGGAACCGGGCCGGGAGGGACGGGCCTGAGGAGTCGAGGTCAGCCGGAGCCGGTCACGCCGATCGTGATCACCTCCCCCGATCAGGACTCCGCGCAACCGACTGGCGTTGACCCTGCCATCGGGCTCAGGGCGAGCTCGGGCAAGCAATGGCGGACAAGGCCGAGGCTCACCCGGAAGGGCGAGCCTCGGCCGTCACCATCCCAACGGCCCACCTGAGGAAGGCGAATTCGGCGCCCGACCCTAAGTGAGGAGCAGGAATCCCCGGTTGCGGTCGAGCGGCCCCGGAGGACCTTCCCCGGTCATGGCTGACGGTCGGGCGGACGCAGGCCGGTGTAGAGTTCGCCCTCCAGCCGTCCCGCCCCCAGGTTGAAGAGAGATGGCAGGTAGATCAGGGCATCAAGGGCGGCCACGCGATCCTCGGGGGTGCCCTCAAGCACCGCCCGATCGGCCGACGCGGCCACCACCTGGCCGGCCAGGAGCGCCACCTGGGGAGCAAGCTCGTGGTGCCAGGCTAGCCGGCATTCGAGATGGGCCACCGCCTCGGCCACCCGCGCCGCGGCCACGGCTTCACCCGGGAGGGCGGTCAGGCCCGAGGCCCTGAGCTCGTCGGTGCCCGGCTCGTTGTGGCGCACCACCTCGAAGATGCGGTCACCGAGCCGGCGGGGCGGGAGGTTGACCACCCACTCGCCGGTCCGCAGGGCGTTTTGCAGGGTGTGGGAGTCCCTGACCACCATCAGGCACAGTTCGGCAGGTGCCCGGCCGGCGAGGGCGATCCAGGCGTTGAGCTGAACGTTGTCTGTCCCGTTCTCGTTCCGCGTGGTCACCATGTACACCGGCGAGCCCACCGGCAACAGGCACCCGAGCCAGGAGTCGAGTTGTCCGGGCCACTCGGGCCGGGCCCCGGGCGGGGCCGACAGGGGAAGGGAGATCTTGTCCATGTGCGATCACCTCGAGATAAGCATAGGCGGGTAAAGGTGACACCCCCCGGTCAGCTTTTCCGGGGCGTCGAGGGGCCCGAACCGGAGTGCTGTACCATCTGCACATGCGGTGTAGCTCAGGGCCCCCAGGCTGAGAGAGAATCCCCGCCCCTTCAGGGCTGGGGTGTCACAGTCAAGCCAGTTCGCGACGGGAGCGGTAGGGCATAGGATACGGCATAGCCGGAGGAGGTAACGGTCTTGATCGACACGCGTGAGGAAAGGGGCCTTGCCGCGGTGGCGCACGTGCTGGGCCTGTTCACGGGTTTCCTGGGTCCGTTGCTTATGTACCTTCTGAAGACCGAGGAAGGCCTGGCGAGGGACCAGGCCCGGGAAGCCCTGAACTTCCAGATCAGCATCCTGATCGGCTGCGCCGTAGCCACGATCCTGCTCTTTGTCGTCATCGGCATCTTGCTCTTCACGGCCATAGGCATAGCTGACGTCGTGCTCAGCATCGTGGCGGCGACCAGGGCCTACAACGGCCAGAGGTACCGCTACCCGGTGTCCATCCGCCTTGTCACCGGCCCCGCGGCGGACACCCAGGTCTGACACCCGTCCCCGCCGGTTGCGCGCCGGCGGGGAGGGCTGTCCCACGGTCCCGGCACTCCGGGTCGGCCCGCACCGGGCACAGGACCGTGCTCGTGGGTCAGCCGCGCTTGCAGTTCGCCCGCCGGTAGGCGGCCCGCACCTACTGCTCTCGTACCTGCTTGCCCGCACCTCCCCGGGGTTTGCCCCGGGATGGCGGTTCGCTCCTCCCGCCTCTTGACACCCGGCGGAAAGGAGTGCTAGAGTAATGGTGCACCAATGCACTGGTGCACAAGGAGGGATCAGGAGCTTGTGACCGGTGCTACCCATCCTACTGGTGACCCTGGTCCCGGCACCCGTGGGGGGCCGCCGGGCAAGGGCTGGCGGTGGCGGTGGCGGTCGGCGGTGGACAATGTGCCCGCCTTCCTGGAGCGGTCGGACTGGGCAGGGCGGGCGAGGGAAAGGAGGAGGCGACTGTGATCCCGATCGACCTATCCCAGCCGATCTACCAGCAGATCATGGACGGGATCACCAAGAAGATAGTCCGGGGTGAACTTGCCCCCGGCGACCAGATCCCGTCCCAGCGGGAGATGGCGCTGCTGCTCAAGGTGAGCCCCAACACCGTCCAGCGGGCCTACCGCGACCTGGAGGCCCTCGGTGTGGTGCACACCCTGCGCGGCCAGGGGACTTTCATCCGCGCTGCCCCGGAGCTCCTGCGGTCCTTGCGGGAGGAGATGCTGCGCCGGGCGGTGACGGGATTTGTCCGCGAGATGCGATCCCTGGCCTGCGGCCCGGACAGCATCCTGCGGGCGGTGGAAGAAGAGCTCAAGCGAGGTGACGATGGTGACGGTACCCCTGCTGACGGTCAACGCTCTCAGTAAGCGCTACGGCCGCACCCGGGCCCTGGACGGCCTGGACCTCGAGCTGGAACCCGGCTGCATCCTGGGCCTGCTGGGCCCCAACGGGAGCGGCAAGTCGACTTTCCTCAAGATCGTGGCCGGCCTCACCCGGCCCGACCGGGGCGAGGTACGGGTGCTGGGACTCCGCCCGGGTCCGGCGGCCCGGGCCCGGCTGGCCTACCTGCCCGAGGTGGACTGCCTCTACCGCGACCTGACGGTCGCGGGCACGCTGGCCTACGTGTCGCGCTTCTTCGCCGACTGGAACTCCGGCCGCGCGGCCGAGCTGCTCGCCTTCATGGAGCTTGACCCGGCCCAGGGGGTGGGGACCCTCTCCCGGGGCATGCGGGCCCGCCTTAAGCTGGTGCTGGCCCTGGCCCGCGACGCGGCCCTGCTCTTGCTGGATGAACCGCTGGCCGGCATCGACCCCCGGTCCCGGGCCCGGATCGTCGAGGCCTGCATCCGCCAGTATAACGAGGGTCAGAGCATCATCATCTCCACCCACGAGGTGCTACACGCCGAGGGCGCCTTTGACGAGGTGGTCTTCCTCGAAGCGGGCCGCGTGAAGCTGGCCGGCGAGGCCGAGGAGCTCCGCCGCCGACACAACTGCACCCTGGAAGCCCTGTTCGGGGAGGTGTACGCCTGATGCTGTGGACTCTGTACCGCCGTGAACTGGGAGCGTCCCGGGCCTTCGTGGTCACCGTACCGTGCCTGATCGCGATGTGGAACCTCTTCCTGCTCTCCCGGGTGAACGCCTGGCCCCTGGAACTGGTCGGCACGCTTTCGCTGGTACCGCTGGCCCTGACCATCCCCTGGACCGCTATCGCCTCCATGCAGGCCTGGCGCCGGCAGTGGCAGGACAACACGATCTACCTGACGCGATCGTTTCCCGTCGCCGCCTGGTCCCCGATCCTGGCGAAGACCATGGCGGTGCTGACCGAGATCACCCTCTACGCCGCGGTGGCCGTGTTGACCGGCCTGCCCATCCTGGCCCGCCTGTTGTGGGCCGAGGTGGAGCCTTCCATCCGGAGCACCTTCCTGGGCGCCGGCTGGGTCAACATCTCCCAGCTCCTCGCCGTGGTCCTCATCCTCCTGGCGGCGGGTGCGGTCACGGTGCAGATGGCCTACCTGGTGGGTCGGCTGGCCGGCCGGTGGTTCCCCCTGGCGCTGCCCCTCACCCTCATCCTCAGCGCGTGGTCGCTGGTCCGCCTGGGCACCCTGCTGAACTATGCGCTGGCCTGGGTCCCACCCCTGGTCCTGCGGAATCTCACCCCCGTCGCCCGGGGGATCTGCCAGATCCGGCCCGTCTACCTGAGCCCCGCCCCGGTCATCGCGACCCTGGTCGTGGGTCTCCTGTACTTCGCTCTGGCCGCCTGGCTCCTGGAACGCCAGGTTGACGTGTAGGGAGGGATTGGCATGAGGTCTTTGATAGTGATGGCCGTCCTGATCGCCCTTACCACGGTGATGGTAGCGGACGTCTCCGCCAACCGCATGAACGTGATCGACGCTTTCATGCTGGGCTTCGCGTCTGACTGGGAGCTACCCGACCGCCTGGCTGCCCAGCACCTGAGGGAGGGGGTCCTGGTTGCCCATCCCGGGTTGGTCGCGCTTGAGGTGGAAGCCGGTGCGGGTTCGATCCAGATTACGGGCGCCGACACCGCCCAGGTCCGGGCGAGCTACCAGGTGCGGGTGCTCGCGTCCACCTCGGCGGAGGCGTCCGCCCATGCCGAGGCGATCGCCATCGATCTCACCGCTCACGAGGGGCGGGGCCGGCTCACGGTCAGGGAACCATCCATCCGGCCGTTGCCCATAGGCCGGGTCGAGGTGGACCTGCTGGTGGAGATCCCGCGAGGCCTGTCCCTGGAGGTGAATGGCGCCGGCAAGCTGACCATCCGCGGGGCGGGATGCACCCGGGTGAACAACTTCGGACCAGTAGTGATCGGGGGGGTGAACAACTTCGGACCAGTAGTGATCGGGGATCTGTCAGGCGACCTGGTGGCCGGTGTGGTCGGCGGCCTGCGGGCCGACGGCATCGCCGGCTCGGCCACGGTGGATGTCCGGGGCGGGCAGGTCGCGCTGGCCGAGGTCGCGGGGGATGTCGAGGTCAACGCCCGGGTGCCCACCCGGGTTGAGGTTCGGGACGTCGGCGGCCGCCTCAACGGCGAGTTCGTTGGGGGGGAGCTCGAGGTGAGCGGAGTGCGGGGTCAGCTCTTCATCCGGAGCCGCCTCACCCTCATTAACCTGCGCGACGTGGGCGGCCCGGCCGACATCTCGCTCACCCATGGCGGGGTCACTTTCACCGGCCCGGTCAACGACGTGCGGATCGATGGTGCCGGCGGCCACGTCCGGGTTCTGCTCGGCCCCGATGCGGGTTACCGGGTCAGGGGTACCGTGTCCGGAGGGTTCTTCCTGTCGGACTTCCCGCTCCAGGTCACCCGGGAGAATTCCACCGACCGGGTCGAGGGGGTGATCGGCGACGGCGGCCGGGCGCTGGACATCAACACGGACATGGGGAGCGTGGAGATCCGCCGGCTGACCTGGTACTAGCAGCCAAGGCAACCGGTCAGGAGGACCACCAGTGGCAAGCCGGCCTGGATGGCGATGGCCAGCACGGGGTACCACCCGTCGAGGGCTGCGATGAGGCCCGCGAAGGTCGGGAAGAGGACCTGAGTCAGGACGGACGTCATGTTGCAGCCGAAGGCCACGGGGGTCAGGGTGGCGTGAATGATCTTACCCGCCCCCTCCACCCCTAGCGGAAGCAGATACCTCACATCCGCTTCCTGACCACCGGAAACGTCGCTTCGACCAGCCGTCCCACGGCGACCGGGGCGCGCAGGAGCACCGCAGCCGCCCCGGTCGCGGACAACCCGAGGATCACGAGCGGGGGAGTCCGATCCAGCAGCCCGAAGTTCCTGGCCGCAGGTCTGGAGGCAATCCTCAAGGCGGTCCGGGTTCTCTCCGGACCTGGTCGTCCGCACGGGAGGGCTTCACCGAGGACATGCAAGCCGACATCACCTCGCCGCGCCGGCGGGTGCGACCGGAGAGCCGCCGGCCTGGCCCGGGCCGACGTGGTCATCCTCGTGGCGCCGCTGCATTGCGACGGGCTGCCCAGCCCGATCAAGACCTTCCTGGGTCGCTGCGTCTGCCTGGTGGCCGTTGACACCAATAACACGGAAGGCAGTATGATCCCGAATAAGGGAGACTCTGGGAAAGGGGCCGACGCCGTGGTGCAGTCTCTCTGCGCCTCGCGTAATGGCTGCCTCCACCGGAGTGCGGTACCGTCCGCACATGCGGTGTAGCTCAGCGCCCCCAGGCTGAGAAAGAATCCCTGCCCTTCAGGGCTGGGGAGTCACAGGCAAGAGTACACCACCAGGTACTACTAGGGCTTGCTGTGGTTCTGAGGTCCACCATGAGCTTCACCCGGGGATCGACTGTCTCCCGGCAGGGAGGGCGGCCAAGGTGCTGGTGAACCGGCGGCTGTCGATGAACTTCAGACTTACCCTTAGCAGCTTCTTCCTCGGCATCCTGACGACATTCATGGTGTGGTCCGCGCAGTGGGTGCTGGAATCCCGCAGGGAAGTGACTTTCGACATGCCAGGCGAGGTCACCGTGCTTTAGATGATCGAAGGACCGCAGATCGTTGCGGCGGCCGATGCGACGTCGGTTCAAGAGGAGCTCAAGGCGTACCTCCGCGACCGGTCACTGGCACTGGTCATCTCCTCTTACGGAGAGGGTCGGCCTGAAATGCTCGTCTACGATCCGGGCGGCTTACTTTCGTGGTTCCCCCAGCCCACATCCGAAGAGCCTCGCTCTGCCATGAGTGGCGCGTTCAGCTCACGCCGGGCAACTTGCGGACACTTGCTGGCGCCGGGGTCGTTGCAGCCGCCGTTGCCATAGTCACGTGGTCAACGACCCTCTATGTCGTCATCCGATCGCATCCCGAGGTGCGCCTCCTTGCGTGAAGTGCGGGACGGTCTTGTCATGGCCTTGCGGCGTTGGCCCACAATGCTTGCCCTCGCCGGAATGGTCGCCGTTGCCTGCGTGGTCTTGTCGCTTGCCCTGGGCGATGTGCTTTCACAGGTGGCCGTACTGAGGGGAGCCAGGCAGCTCCGTGAACGTCGCGCGGCATTCTTCACCGCGTACTACCCGCAAGGACGAGTGAGCAGCGTCGGTGACGATACGTCCGGTTCCTGGCAGAGATGATCGACCAGCAGGAGGTCTACACCGCGATCGTCTACAACATGGGTATCGACGACCCCGCTTTCGCCGGCGGGTACACTCCTCTGGTCCTGTTCAGAACCTCGATGCGGTGAGTATCGCCGGAGAAACCATCCCTGTGGCTGGAGCGTTGCCGGCCGGGGCTACCTTCTTTGATCCAAATGCCGCCGGCTTGCCTCTGGACCACCCATCGTCATCCGTGCGCCGGCTAGAATGCTCCTCCTGCTCAATCCCATCGAGCGAGAGGAGGTGTTGGCTCGTGCCGTCATGTTAGCCCCGGCCGACGAGGTGGTGGACACGTTCGTGTCCGGCTGCGCGCAGGGAGGGCTGTTCCTCATCCCGCACGACCTGACCGTCGAACAGCCGCGGAGGCTCGGCGCGATCATGATGACGGCCGCCATGTATATTGTCGGTATGCTGGGGTTTCTCGCACTGGTCCTGGACGGTTTTGTGTCATCGGCTCATCTGACGATACGTCAGGAGATGCCGACCTTCAAGATCCGAGAGATGTACGGTGCCACGCGATGCAGGTTAGCCTGCAGATCGGCAGTTTCCTGGCCGCCATCATCCTGGTGCTACCGGTTGCCTTGCTCTCCTTCCTGTTCGTGGTGATTGGCGGACCGGTCGCGACCGCGTGACCTCCCGCAGCCGGTCCGTTTCTCCCCACCACGTCATCTGCGACAGGGTGAACGGTGCAAGTGGCCTTGATCCGGCGGATCCCTTCGACCAGGCCATGATCACGGGATCGACCTGGTGCGGGCGAATCTGCACCCCCTTGGCGCGCTGTCCGGGCGCCCTGACTCATGGCTCATAGTGTATGTATCTATGTACCGCATCCGGCCACCGGATGAGGTAGAGCCGTCCCGTTCTATCCCAGCCGCAGGGCAGTACCGGGCCGAGTTCTTCCACCGCCCCGGTCTCGACATGGCAGAGCCGGGCGCCTTCCCAGCCGCCGCCGGCCACCTGTCTGCCGTCAGGGCTCCACCACTCCGGCTCGAAGTCGAACACCCGGGTGATGACGTGCGGTGCGGTTGTTCCCACCAGCCACCTTCCGATCAGCCAGTACTGGCCGGTGGGTGACCACGCGGCCCGGTACTCCGAACCTCCGGTTTCCCCGGCGATAACGACGGCCGTGTGCACCGTGCCCGTCTTCCGGTCGAGCACGCGCATCGCCGTACCTTCGGCCAGGTCGGCCAAACCCGCCACGCGCAGGCCGTCAGGCGACCAGGCAAGAGGGGAGAGGCTCTCTCGAGCTGAGGTCGGAGGCAGCTGATGAGAGGTAAAATCCCGGGTCCAGGTAACCTGGCCGGTGGTCAATTCGACCACTCCCAGGTCCATGAGGTGCTGCTTCTCCCCTGAAGGGCTTGCCGACTCCACCAGGAAGGCAAGCTGGCTGCCGTCGCACGATAGCGTGGGAAACCACATTCGGTCTACTTCCGGCAACGTGCCCTCGTATACCACGGTCTGCCCGGGCTCGATCACCTGGTAACGGCCGGCCTTGATGCGGACCAGGGTTCCTTCATCGGTCCAACCCACATAGGCCCAGTCCGGATCCAGCTCTCGCCACCGGCCTGTGATCAGGTCGATCACCCCGGTGACCGGACGCGGTCCACTACGGCAAGTGCAGACCGCAAAGCCCCACACCAACAGGCTCTGGCCGTCGGGGGCTATACGTGCCTTCCGGATGTCGGTGGGCACCGTCAGAACCCTGTCCTCGCGGCCGGTGACCGGATCCCGGATGCACAGCCAGGGAGGCTCGCCGGTGTACACGGCGGGAAGACCGCCGAGGACCCACAGGCCGTCCACGTCACGGGCCTGCCTGACGTTGGGTAGCAGGAGCGGTGGAGGGTCGGTCAACGTCCACAGCAGGGTTCGGTCGTCCGGCCAGACGATTTCTCCTGGCGCCGGGCCGCCGGTGGCGGCGTCCCAGGGCATTGGCCGGTGGCCCGGGGGCGACATGAGGAGGAACGGTTCCACGGTATCCTTCCGCATGTCCCGGGAAAAGCGGATCCGCAGTCTGAGCGGGCGCTCGGTCAGGACCTCGCCGGGATTGACCGGTCTCCAAACGTCTCGCTCCCAGACCTCCAGGGTGGCGCGGGGTTCACAAGCTCGGCGCATGGTCACCGTCAGCTTGTCGTCCTGCCGGCCTGGGAGGACGACGGAGGTGAGGGTCACCACGACCTGCGACCCCTCAGTGCCTCGGGGGAAAAGGATCTCTACCGTGCCCTGTTCCAGAAGGTCTTCCCGGAGAAGCCCGGCATCATCGCCCTCCACCCGCAGGTTCTCCCGGTACCAGGTGTCCGAGGGGACGGGCTCCAGCCGGGCGCGGAAGACGAATTCCTCAAGTCCCACCGTGACCTTTCCGTCCAGGCAAGACAGCTCGGCGAGGCAAAAGCTACCGCCGTCGCCCGCCTCCAGGAGACACACGACGGCCTCGGATACTCGCGGGCGTTCCGGCGTACCCACCGGCACCTCGGCCTTGGGGCACCCGGCACACCCAAGGAGAGCCAGCAGCACAATTGAGCAGACGAGAGTCCGACTCGACCGGCTCAGCGGTCCCACCTCCGTAGAGGATTCATCCCCTGATCGACGCGGCAGTCGGAGAATAGTTCCAATGCCGACGGGTTGTCTACTTGCGGTTATCCGCAAGCACCGCGCTGAAGAACATCCCAGAGCCGTGAGCTTTTTGCGCCGCCAACGCACTTGACGTTGAAGGGCGGCTAATGGTATCTTGGGAGCGCGGGCAACAACCGAGCGGAGGCGAGCCCGATGGGCTCAACTTCGCGCCCGCGCTGCTGCAAGGGCGGAAGTGGCTCAGTGGTAGAGCATCGCCTTGCCAAGGCGAGGGTCGCGGGTTC
>DYFO01000030.1 GCA_020725145.1 Symbiobacterium thermophilum | reverse complement strand
CTTTCGCCTGGCACACTGGATCATTATAACACGGCCCGTTACCCTCTACAACGTCACCGGGCGGCCAGCACCTGCTCGACCGCAGGCACGCCGTCGCCGAAGACCCCCTCGTCTTTCAGTTCGCGCAAGAGGCGGCGGTCTTCCGCATCGAGCGGGGCGAGGAGCAGAAGGTCCGGCCGCCGCAACGCCGTGCGGCACAGCGACTGCTTCCGCCGCCACCGTCGCACGGCCCCGTGGTCGCCGGACAGCAGCACGTCAGGCACCGCCATGCCCCGAAAGACCCGTGGCCGCGTGTACTGGGGATACTCCAGCAGTCCCCCGGTGAAGGACTCCTCGGCCACCGAAGCGGGACTTCCCAGCACTCCCGGCAGCAGCCGGGCCACGGCATCGATCAGCACCATGGCCGGCAGTTCCCCCCCGGTGAGCACATAGTCGCCGATCGAGATCTCCTCGTCCACCAGACCCTCTCTCACCCGCTCGTCGATTCCCTCGTACCGCCCGCACAGCAGGCAGAGAAAAGGGCGGCCTGACAGCTCCACCGCCTTGCGCTGCGTCAGCCTTTCACCTTGGGGGCTGAGCAACACTACCCAAGGCCGCCCCGGCCAGCCGGGCGCCAGGGCGTCGAATGCCTGGAAGAAAGGCTCCGGCTTCATGACCATGCCCGAGCCGCCGCCGAAGGGGTAATCATCGGTCAGCCGGTGGCGGTCCCGCGCGTGCTCTCTCAGGTCGTGAACGTGGAGCTCGAGATGCCCTTCCGCCCTCGCCCGCCCCACGATGGAGACGTCCAGCGGACCCCGGAACATCTCGGGGAAGATGGTCAGCACGTCCACCCTCACCAGAGCCACTCCTCCAGCCGCCGCACCACCATGACCCCCTTCTCGAGGTCGATCTCGCGCACCACCGCCTTCAGGGCGGGGATTAATAGCTCCGGTGCGTCCTGACGCCGCACCACGTAGACGTCGTTGGCCCCGGTCCGCAACACCTGGCTCACGGTGCCCACCACCCCGCCGCCTTCCTCGATCACCTCGAGGCCGACGATCCGGTAGAAGTAGTAGCAGCCCGGCGGGAGGGGAACCGCCTCCTCTGGTGCCACCGTGAGGTAGGCCCCCCGCAGTCTCGCGGCCGCCTCAAGGCTGTCACATCCCGCGAACTTCATCAGGTAGAGCCGTCCGTAGGGCCAGGCTCCCTCGACACCCACCCTCCGCTCGCCTGCATCCGAACGCAGCACCACCTCGCGCAACCGGCCCAGGCGATCGGGGAAATCGGTGAGCGGGTACACCCGCACTTTGCCGTCCGTCCCGTGAGGGGCCGTCACCTGACCCACGACGAGGCGGTCCACGGGCAGGTCCTTCAGCGCGCGGTCACCTCCACCACCGCCCGCCGGCTCTCGAGGATGGCGCAAGCCCGTGCCAGCTGACGGATGGCACGGACCAGCCTTCCTCCCCGGCCCACCACCTTGCCGAGGTCTTCGGCGTTCACCCGTATGCGGTAGAGGGCAGTCCCTCCCCGCTCCTCCATCTCCACCGTCACCTCGTCGGGACGGTCGACCAGATGCCTGACCACGAACAGCAACATATCCCCGGTTGGCCCCAGGGACGGTCGGCTCATGACTCCTCGTCTCCGGAACGAGCCTGACGTTGCCTGCCCGTTACTCCCGCCCGCTGCAGCAGTACCCGCACGGTTTCGGACGGCCTTGCCCCTTTGGCCAGCCAGGCCAGTGCACGATCCTCCTTGACCGCGATCACCGGGGGGTTGGCGGTGGGATTGTAGTAACCGATCTCCTCTATGAAGCGCCCGTCCCGGGGGAAGCGCGAGTCCGCCACCACGAGGCGGAAAACGGGATCCTTGCGCGCCCCCATCCGCTTGAGCCTGATCCGTACCGTCACCTGCTCCGACACCTCCCGTGGGGGTCAGCCACGCGGTAGCCGGTCGGGCCGCTGCCTTCTCGGCCCACGCTGCCACCGTGCCAGCTGCCTGAACACTTTCCTGGCTTCCTCGTACTGACCGAGCAGCCGGTTGACGTCCTGCACCCGTGTGCCGCTCCCCCGCGCGATGCGGCGCCGCCGACTGCCGTCGATGATCTCCGGAGAAGCCCTTTCTTCCCGGGTCATGGAACTGATGATCGCCTCCGCCCGGACCAGTTCCCGGGGGTCGAGTTTGGCCTCCCCCAACCGGTTCCCCGTCGCCCCCGGCAGCAGCTTCAAAACGTCCTCCAGGGGTCCGAGCCTCTTGACCTGACGCAGCTGTGCGAGGAAGTCGTCCAGCGTGAAGTCCGCCTGCCGCAGCTTGCGCTCCCAATCGCGCAGCGTCTGCTCGTCCACCGCCGCCTGGGCCCGCTCGACCAGGGTGAGCACGTCGCCCCTGCCCAGGATCCGGGAGGCCATGCGTTCGGGGTGGAACACCTCCAAGGCCTGCAGTCCCTCGCCCACGCCCGCGAACTTGATCGGCCTGCCGGTGACCGCCCGCAGCGACAGGGCCGCGCCGCCCCGCGCATCTCCGTCGAGCTTGGTCAGGACGAAGCCGTCCACTCCCACCCGCCGGTGAAAGGCTTCCGCCAGGTTGACCGCATCCTGACCGGTCATGGCGTCGACCACCAGCAGCGTCTCCCGCGGCCCGAGCTCCTCCCGGAGGCGCACCATCTCCGCCATGAGCTCCTCGTCAAGGTGCAGGCGCCCGGCGGTGTCCACGATGACGGTATCGCACCCCAGCGCCGCCGCTTCCCCGCAGAACCTTCGGGTTTCGGCCACGGGGTCGCTACGCGGCTGCGCCACTCTTGCGGGCACTCCCGCCTGCCGGGCCAACACTTCCAGCTGCTCGCCGGCCGCGGGTCGGTACACATCCGCCCCCACCAGCAGCACCCGCCGCTTGCCCTTCAGGTGCACCGCCAGTCTGGCCGCGGTGGTGGTCTTGCCCGAGCCGTGCAAGCCCATCAGCACCACGACCGCCGGCACCTGCTGACCCAGGTCCAATCGTGCCTCGCGCGATCCCAAAAGCTCGACCAGTTCCTCGTGCACCAGCTTGATGACCTGCTGGCCGGGGGTCAAGCTCTGGAGTACTTCGGCGCCCACCGCCCGCCCGCGAACACGCTCGACGAAGTCCCGGGCGACTCGGAAGTTGACGTCGGCCTCCAGCAGGGCCATGCGTACCTCCCGCAGCGCCGCCTCCACGTCGCGCTCGGTCAGCTTGCCCCTTCCCCGGAGTTGCCGGAAGATGCCCTGGAGCCGCCCGGCCAGGCTACCGAACAAGCTACGCCTCCCCCTCGCCCTGCAGATCCTCCCGCACTTGCCTGAGGAGCGCCAGCGCTCTCCGTAGCTCCCTCCGCGCCGTCTCCCCGTCGCCCTGCTCCAGGCCCGTCAGCGCGGCGTCGGCCGCGCGTTCCGCGGCGGTGACCGCTTCCTCCCGGCGGGCACGGCCGCGTCCGGCAGCAGCGGCCCGCGCCACCAGACCCAGCCTGTCCTCGTAGGTCTCGAGCCGCGTCAGCGAGCGCCTTACCAGGTCGTGGACCGCTTGCCGGCTGGTTCCCAGGAGCTCGGCGATCTCGCCCAGCGACAGGTCATGGAGGTAGTGAAGCTCCAGCACCTCTCGCTGCCTGGAGGTAAGCAGTCCACCGTAAGTTTCAAGGAGCCGCGTCGCCTCGACCACCCGTTCCAGCAGAGAGCGCTCTTCCACCGCGCCGCACCGCCGTCCCTCACTGTCAAGGCCTGGACCTTTACACAGCCATTCTATGCCTGGGCGGTGGGTGTGTCAAGAGCCTGAACCTCACCTTTGCACCCCCTTTCTTCGTCCGAGAGCACGTGCGGGGTGAAGGGACGATCTGAGTTCAGGCAAACTCGTGTGCACGGCTTGGCTTTGGAGTGAGAGGTACCTACGTCGGTTGTGCGAGCCCTTGCCGCAAGAATGACAGCAGTCGTCAAGGTGAGTGATGCAAGTCCGTTGCATTATTGACGTGATTGGTGTATAATGCATACGACACACTGGTTTGGAGGTGTCGCCAAAGTGGGCGAGGATGTCAAGTGGTTTGATCCGGAGCTCGGAACCCCGGTTGTGACCATTTCGCGGACGGGGCTGACCTTCAACGCAGCCGCCGTTGGATCGCTTAGCAACGCGAGCCGTGTTCAGGTCGGAGTCAAAGCCGACGAGCACTCCTTCATCGTGAAGGTGGCCGAAGGCCCTCAGGGGTCCCTTCCGTTTTACCGGGAGGACTCCACCAACAAGTTTGTGAGGATAAGCAGCAAGGACCTGGTCCGATTCCTTTCGAGCAATCTACCTGAAATCGACCTCGATACGACCACGAAGTACTTGGCACGGGCTGAGGTCCCAGGCGCCACCCTGGTAGTTGATGTGAGACAAACTGTGAAGTCACGCAGTCGCAAGGACGGTGACAGGCACCGCCGGGGGTCTCGCATGTCGTGAGAGCCGGGTGGACAATCCTGCTAGCTGACTCCGGACAATCGCAGGTTCAGCACTCGCTGAAATCCCGCGAGCCGAGCTACCAGGACTTCAGGGACGTCCTCTCGCGAGCCCCTGCTCTCGCTCAATGCCATCTCCTTCGCGATGCAGGCCACAAGATACGTGCCCTCGAGGCCAGGATCGTGTGATATCCTGGCGTAATGAGGGTTGGCAGTGTTGATGTAGATAATCCCGCGGTCGGACCAGCAGTGAATTGCCGGATTGTCGTGCTCCTCAAACTTGAGGCCGAGCCCTGCTCTCAACCGCTGCCGTGCCGTCTGCTTGGCCTGGTCTCTATCCACGCGGCGCACGGTAGCCGTGCCTTGTCGTTCGCCCTGACGCTCTTGAGTCCCCCCGGGCACGCGCTCGTCGACGGGTTCGCCGGCCGCTTCTTCCCCGGAAGGGTCTTCAATGGCCGTTCGGAAGTCATGCTCTATTAGCTCCTCACGGACTACTCTCACAAAGGCTCGCTGAATGGCTGCAAGAACGTCATCGCGCTCCTTGCCCAACTGCTGCCTTGACAAACTCTCCAGCTGACCATGAAGCATGGGCTCAACGTCGGCAACGGCCCTGAGAAACGCACGCAGCTTCTCCGGATGGTATACCACCTGAGAGCGCGTGGGATTCGGCTCCAGATAATCACACCTGACCTCGCCTTCCATGCGGCCCTCATTCCAAGGAGGACGGTCAAGATACCCGCTGGGAATCGCCCTTGTTATATCGCCCAGCGCACTTGGGCCGACCAGAAGGTGAACGCAGCGACCATTTGCCCTGGGGTGGAGGTACAGCTCAAACGTGACCTTTCCATACTGCGTGGCTACCTCGCGGCGGAAAAGCTCTCCTCTATATCGAAAGGGCCTGACTTCGTGGCATACAGGTCGTTGCGATCTACCCTTCCCTCTTCCTATCACCAACAGGGTGAACACGCCTTCCTCGATCTGTGGCCCGTAATGCCTTTGCAGATGGCTGACGACTCTCTGTGCGGTAAGAGCCCCAGCGATGTGTTCGTGGACACCCCTCAAGATGACGTCGGTCCCGCATATCTCGCGTTCCTCCCGAACCCTCTCAAGTCTGCCTTGCGGTCTGCCTTGTCCTGGCCGCTCCAGTTCGCTTCTCTTCGGGAACACCAGCTTCCACGTTTCTCGTCGGCCTGTAGCTCTTGACACAATCTCGCATTCGTCCGCGATCGCAAGGTAGCTGAGGAGGCCTATTCCAAAGCGTCCCTCCAAGTCCACCCGCTTGAGCTTCTCCGACGAGCAGATCTCCCTGAACAAACGCCTCAGCTTTTCTTCAGGCATGCCCACCCCGTTGTCAAAGACAACTACGCGTCCCTGCCTTAGGTCCTCAAGGTGTACCTGCACCACCGCTTGCTTTCCTGAAAGACCAGCATCAACAACAGCATCCCTGGCATTCTGCACAAACTCCCGCAGCGCGTTTATGGGGTCGTGCAATCCGCCCAGCAGCAGGAGAAGCTTGTTCCAGTCCCCCACCTCGAATTCGACAGGCTGAACCCCGGTCATGGTCACTTGCTCCCTTCCCTCAGGGATCTTTCGAGGAGGCGTAGCAGCCGCCATGCGGTGAAGGCTCGCGGCTCGGCAAACCGCTCGAACATCGCGGCCAAGTCCTTGAGCTCCTCGCTGCTCACCGCCTTGTGAAGGACAGGGATGGAATCGGGGGTGAGCACGAAGAACTCCATGGTTTCCCATATTTCAAGGATCAGCTTCCTTAACTGGCAGATCTTCTCTTGGATCTTTCTTCTCATTCGCTCCTCTAGCTTCGACAGCAACAATCTTTCACCCTCGTTGCGAGGTTCGAAGTCCTTGAGTTTGGTCAGGAGATATAGCTCAAGGCGCGACTCCGGCCTGGGGATGACGCCATCATAAACCCAGTTCTCAACGGTTCTAGGGGGAACACCCAAGTACTCCGCCAGCAACAGGGGACTACCCGCGAATGAGCTCCCTCCGAGCCACTCGCGGAGGCCGTTCTTTCGTTTGGCAGGCAAGGCTCCCCAGCTCCCTCAACGGCTGGATCACTGTCTGAAGGTCGCGGCCGTGGTCACGCGAGGCCACGGGCAACAGGGGACATAACGAGATTCGACGCCTCTCGCACCCATTCCTTTCCTCGAAGACGGAGAGCAGGGTGGCGTCGTTGTGTCGGGGGGCACCCCCTCGTTTTCACCACAACCCGCGAGGGGTGACCGGTCTACCACCAGATAGACGGCGGTGGAAGGCGCGATGGGCCTTGACAGCCCGAGCTGCCTGCGTGGAGCGAGCCCGGGACGGCACGGCAAAGCGGCCTGGCCATGCCGGATGGCCAAGCGCGTCGCTCGTCAGGCGCCGATCAGCGCGAGAAGTCGGTGCGGGTTCATCACCAGCACGCGGTTTGCGCGGGCGACGGTGCCTGGCTGGTACAGGCGCAAGAGGCCGATGGCCAGATTGCGCAGCGTGGCCATCGCCCGCGGGCCATTGCTGGTGGGAATGCGGCAGCGGTCCTCGTTATAGGTCACGTCGCGGATGTGGTGCAGGGCTTCGATCGTCCAGTGGCCCCGCGCCAGGCCGAGTACCCGAGCCTCGCTGGCACGATCCAGAGCCAGTCTGGTTATGCCGTATGCTACTTCGTGCTGCCGGCGGCCTTTGCGGTCCCGGGTGGTGCGCTCGATGCGGAAACCCTGCGCCGCGTACGAAAACCAGCTGCCGTGCACCTTGGCGGTGAGCTGGATCGTGCGCCGTTCAATCCGGCCGTGGCCCTTCTTGTTCTCCGTGTACCGGGGGGGGAAAGCTCCCAATCCTGAGCGAGTGGCGACCGCTTCGTAAAACCCTGCACGGCTCAGGAACTCTCCCACCAGCCGGTCCAGTGCATCTGCGTCGATTCGCGTCAGCGTGCGCCGGATCGTCGGCTGGCTCGGCGGCCCGAGCTTCTCGGTGTTGGGCGAAGAGCGGCAGCCAAGACGCAAAAGCACCTCCCCGTCAAGGCTGGCGCGAAGTCGGCGACGGCCCGAAAGCCCCGGCTGCCGGCCAGTACCCCGCAAACCGCGACTGCCAAGATGCTGGCCTGACTGTGCCGGATTCCCCGCCGGTTACGCCGGTCCGGCACCTTGGCCAGCGTGGCCAGCAACCCCTCCTTCCCGCTCAGCGGGATGCGACGCAGGTCCACCCGGCTCCCTTGTTCCGACAGTGCCGGCACGTCGAAGTGCTGGCGCAGCCAGCCCTCTGCCCCCCGGAACAGCGGCCGTATCAGGTACTGCTTGGGCCGGCTGTGCTCCACGTACGCCATCGCGTGCTTGCCGTATCCCTGCGTCTCGCCAAGACACTGCCAGCTTGCCGCACGGTAGCAGGTCCCCGCGAAGCGACCCGGGTCTACGAAGGTTTCCGCCAGCACCACCGGGTGACCGTATACGAGTCCTGCCGCCGCACTGGGTGAGATCGGCGAGGTCTGCGCGGTGGGGACGCTACTGGCCGCACTTGAGGATGACGGCCGCACGCACGCCGGGTCCGGGCTCTTGATGCACCTCCCGATCGCGAACACCCGGCTACGACGCCGGGTAGCCCGGCGCCTCAGCCGGCCAGGTCCTTGCGTTCGAACAGGGCAACTGCGGCCAGGAAGAATACCGCCGTGACCGCCACCAGCATCGCCGCGTCGCCGGCTGCCATGGCCCCCCGCTCCAAAACCTTCGGTGCCCCCGCGTAGTAAAGCGGTGAAAGGTAGCCCAGAGATTGCAGCCGGTCGGAGAGGTTGGCGACCAGCAGGACCACCACGGTGCCGAACATCACGCCCAGCGACAGCGAGGTCGCCCGGCGGAGCTCGCCGCAGATGGTCGAGATCAGAAGGGCAACCGCTCCGTAGGCGGCCGCCGCCAGGTAATTCAGGGCGAAGATGTGCAGGAACAGCCGGACCGCGTGCTCGACTCCTACCGCCATGAGGCCCCCGGAAAGGGCGAGGGCGGTCAAGGCGACGATGCCCAGGAGCAAGACCAGGAACACCAGGAACTTGCCCACGACCACGGTGCTGCGGCGCACCGGCTGCGCCAGCAGGAACTCAACCGTTCCCCGGTCGGTCTCCTCGGCCACCATCCCCGCCCCGGCGAGCGCGGCGAAGGCCGCGAACAGCACCGGGATCCAGCTGAAGAACTCAACCGTCATGAATCCCTCCACCGTCCCGAAGGCGGGGAAGGCGCGGCCGATGAAAGCCTGGAGAAAGGCTTGGGGATAGGCGGCGATCAGCTCTGCGAACGACTCTCCGATGGACGGGTACATCGTCGCCATGAGCAGCGCCATACCCCCGCAGATCCCGCCCCAGACGTACAGGGCATTCCGGTCGCGTCGCAGATGTCTGCGAAACACGTTACCCAGTCCGGACATCGTTCCGTCCCTCCCCCTGGCGGCGAGTCGCCTGATAGAACTCCATGAAGATGTCCTCGAGGCTGGCGTCGTGGAAGATCACGTTCTCCACACGTCGGGCGGCTACCGCCCGGAGCAGCGGGTTGACGTCGCCGCGAACCGAAACCCGGTAGTGCCGGCCCGAACCCTCCACCGCCAACACCCCGGGGACCTCGAGCTCGGCCGGAGGACACTCCTGGGTGAAGGTCACCTCCATGACTTTGACGCGTCTTGATTTGAGGCCGTGGATGTCTTCCACCACCTCGATGCGACCCTCGCGGATGATGGCCACGCGGTCACAGACCTTTTCCACCTCACTGAGGATGTGGGAAGACAAAAAAACGGTCTTGCCGCGGCCCTGTTCCTCCTTCAGCAGGCCGTAGAAATCGCTTTGGACCAGCGGGTCCAGGCCGCTCGTGGGTTCGTCAAGGATGAGGAGATCGGGGTCGTGCATGAGCGCCTGGACGATGGCCACTTTCTGTTTCATTCCCCGGGAAGCCTGTTTCAGGCGGACGGACAGGTTGATGTCGAGACGGTCCGCGAGTTCCCGGCGACGGTTGTTCGTCCTGCTCTTTCGGAAACCGGCCATGTAGTCCAGGAAGGCGCTGCCCGTCAGCTCCTCGTAAAGACGGACGTCGCCGGGGATGTAACCCACCCGTTCTCTGATGGCCAGGCTGTCGCGCCGGACATCGAGCCCCAGCACGCTGGCCTGCCCAGAGGTGGGGCGGATGAAGCCGAGCAGAAGGCGGATGGTGGTGGTCTTGCCGGCCCCGTTGGGCCCGAGGAAGCCGAAGATCTCGCCCTGTCGGACCTCCAGGTCCACACCCGCGATCCCGCGTGACCTTCCGTAGTACTTGGTGAGCTGCTCCGTTAAGATGGGCAACGGTCCTCCCTCCCTTCCTCGTCGCGCCGCCGCAGCGCCTTCAGGTCCGAGGCCATGTTGAAAAACACGATGATGAGCTCAAGGCCCACCCGCAGCATCACCACGGCCACGACGAAACCGACGGCGGCCCCGAGGAACAGGCCCACCATCGCGCCACCGCTCAAGAAGCGGCTCATGCTCGCCGCGAAGACCAGGTACGTGAAGGCCAGCAGGCCGTACAGCACCATCCCGGCCACGAACAGGATCCGGACGATGCGGGGAGTGATGAAATCCTGGAAGCTGAGGTCGAATAGCGAACCCCAAAAGCCTCGGCCATCGTGCGCCACCGGAGCCGGCGGGGGTAGTGCGGCCCCACAGACCGCACAGAAGGCATCCCCTCGGCCGGCGGGCGAGTTGCACTGCCGGCATACCGCCATGCACCTGCACCTCCTTCCTTTCACGCGCTGCCAAAGTTCGCCACTCGGCGCCGGCGTCCTCTCGGGGCGAAGAGCTGCTAAGGCAGGATCTTCCCGGGGTTCAGGATCCCCTGGGGGTCGAAGACCTCCTTGACCCCCCGCATCAGCTCGACCGACGACGAGTCCAGGGCCTGTCCGAGGTATCGGCGCTTCAGGCAACCGATCCCGTGCTCGCTGGCGATGACTCCGCCCAGGTCCAGGGCGGCGCCGTGAACGGCCGCGGTTAAGGTCCCGAGGGCTCGGGGCCAGTCGGGGTCGGGCTTGGGGCAGTACGCCGCCAGGTGGATGTTTCCGTCGGCGGCGTGGCCCCAGGCGGCCAGATCCAGACCCCACGCGGGGGCAACCGTGCCGATGCGGTCGAGGAAATCGGGGATGCGGGCTCGGGGTACCGCCACGTCGAGGAAATCGGCGTGGGCCGCAAGGCGCTTGACCGCCTCAAGCACCGCCCGGCGGGCGGACCACAGTCGCTCCCGCGCCTGAGGACCGGTGGCCACCAGCACGTCGGCCGCGCCGTGGTCCAGGCAAAGCCCGCCCAGGGCTTCCACCTGGGCTTCAAGGTCGTCACGGTCGTTGCCGTCCAGCTGGATGAGCAACTGGGCGCCGGCGTCGCGGTGGGGGACCTCGCGGCCCAGGAAACGCGCGGCCGCGGTGACCGCCGCCCGATCCATGAGCTCCACCGCGGCGGGGATCACCCGCTTGCCAAGCACGATCTCACCGACGGCGCGGGCGGCACCGCCGGCATCCGGGAAGGGAACCAGGACGTCCACCTGCTCCCGGGGGAGCGGAAGCAGGCGAACGGTCACCTCCGTGATCACCGCCAGTGTCCCTTCCGATCCTATCAGCACGTGGGGCAGCGCGTACCCGGTGGTGTTCTTGATGGTCTTGCCGCCGTAGCGCATCACCCGGCCGTCGGCCAGCACCGCCTCGACCCCCAGCACGTAGTGACGGGTGATGCCGTAGCGGGCCGCACGGGGTCCCCCGGCGTTGACGGCGACGTTGCCGCCGATGCTGCAGCTTTCCAGGCTTGCCGGGTCGGGAGGATAGAAAAGGCCCCTGCTCTCCACCGCCCGGTGCAGCTCCTGCAGCCGTAGTCCGGGCTGCACCACCGCGACCAGGTTGGCCTCGTCCACCTCCAGCACGCGGTCCATACGTTCCAGCGACAGCACGAGACCACCCCGCACCGGGACCGCTCCCCCGGTGAGGCCGGTTCCCAGGCCCCTGGGGGTGACGGGAACGCCCCGCAGCGAGGCTTCCCGCAGGACCCGGCTCACCTCGGCGGTCGAACCCGGTCTGACCACGAGGTCGGGAAAGTGCGGGGCAAGTGAGCTTTCGTCGCAGGCGTAGGGCTCCATCGCTCCCGGGGTGGCCAGGACGTGGGAATCGCCCACCACCTCCGCCAGCCGCTCGGCCAATCCGCCTATCGTGGCCAACAGGACGCCTCCTTCATTCGGACCCTCCCAGCAGGGCCCGGACGAAAGCCCGCGGGTCGAACGGAACGAGGTCGTCCAGCCCCTCACCCACGCCCACGAGCTTGATGGGCAGGCCTAGCTCCTCGCGGATGGCGATGACGATACCGCCGCGGGCCGTGCCGTCCAGTTTGGCCAGCACGATCCCGCTCACGGCGACCGCCTGGCCGAAAACCCTGGCCTGTTCGAGGGCGTTCTGGCCGGTAGTGGCGTCCACCACCAGCAGCACTTCGTGGGGAGCCCCCGGGACGGCCCGCGCGATCACCCGCCGGACCTTGGCCAGCTCCGCCATGAGCCCGGAGCTGGTGTGCAGCCTTCCGGCGGTGTCCACCAGGACGGCATTCGCCCGGCGGGCCATCGCCGACTGCACGGCGTCGAAGGCCACCGCGGCGGGATCACTCCCCGGCTGGTGGGCAACCAGCCGAGCACCGGCCCGCTCGGTCAGCAGGCGGAGCTGGTCGATAGCCGCCGCCCGGTAGGTGTCGGCCGCCGCCACCACCACCATCCTGCCTTCCGACCGCAACCGGGCGGCCAGCTTGGCGAGGGTAGTCGTCTTGCCGGTGCCGTTCACCCCGACGAACATGAGCACCGACGGCTCGGCATCGAGCCGCAGGGCCTGGTCGGGGCCGGCGTCTAAGATCTCCTCCAGCACGCGGGCCAGGGTAGCGCGAACGGGCTCCCGGGCCGAACGGCGGTCCGTCAAGGCCTCGAGGATGCGAGCGGTGGCCTTCACCCCGACGTCGGCGAGAAGGAGTTCCTCCTCCAGCGCGACCAGGTCATCGGACGGGCGCCCGAGCAGGCGCCCGAAGGCAGTCCGCACGCGGGCAAGGCTCCTGTCCAGTCCTTTCAGTTCACTCTCCTCCCGTCCCGGCCGCCTCGGCCAGCCGCAGCGACACCAAGCGAGAGACGCCGCCCTCCTCCATCGTCACCCCGTAAAGGGCGTCGGCCACCTCCATGGTCCCCTTGTTGTGGGTCACCACCAGGAATTGGGTGCTGGCCGCGTGCTGGCGCAGCATGCGCGCGAACTTCACCACGTTGGCATCGTCCAGGGGCGCGTCTATCTCGTCCAGGATGCAAAACGGAGCGGGTTGCACCGTCAGGATGGCAAAAAGCAGGGCTATGGCCACCAGGGCGCGTTCGCCTGCCGACAGCAGCGAGAGGCTCTGCAGGCGCTTGCCGGGAGGTTGCGCCCGGATCTCCACCCCCGTCTCGAGGGGATCGTCGGGGTCCTCAAGCTCCAGCTCGCCGCGTCCGCCGCCAAAGAGCTCTCCGAAGATGACGGTGAAGGCCTCGCGGATGGCACCGAAGCCCTGCAGGAAGCGCTCGGCCATGACCTGATCGATCTCCGCCAGCAGCCGATCCAGCCCGCGTCTGGCCTCCTCGAGGTCGTCGCGTTCGCGTTCGAGAAAACGGCAGCGCTCGCCCAGCCGCTCACATTCGGCGATCGCCCCCAGGTTCACCGTCCCCATCGCCGCCATCAGTGCCTCAAGCTCCAAGACGCGTGCCGCAGCCGCTTCTTCGGACAGCCCTCCGAGGTCTCCCGCTTCCTCCGGGGGCGGGCTCGGCCCGGCCAGGTTGCCGTATTCCACCTCCACACGCGCCGCCCTGATCTCCAGCTCGTGCAGCCTCGCCTGCACACGTTCCGATTGCTCGCGTAGCGCTCGCAGCGACTCCTCGCGCGAGGCCACCAGTTGCAGCAGGGCCGCGCGTTCCTCGCGTTTCCTATCCAGCTCCGCCTGCCCGGAGCCAAGATCGGCGGCCAGGCGCTCGACCTCTGACGCCCTCGCCTCCGCTTCTTCCGCGCGGGCCTCCTGCTCCGCGCGCACCTCGGCCAGGCGGCGGCCACGCGCCGCGGCGGTAGCCGCCAGTTGCCCCAACGCGCGGCGGGCCTCGTCCAGGGCCTGGGTCAGGTGAAGCTGGCGCTGCTCGGCTCGGGCGAGATCCACCTTCAGCTCCGTCAGCCTTTCGGACCGCTGTACCTCCATCTCGCGCTCCTGCCGGCAGGCGGCCTCAAGACGCGAGGCTTCGGCCTCCAGCGACTGTCTTTGCCGAACCAGCTCCTCCAGTTCCCGGCGGTGCGCCTGGATGGCCGCGTGGGCAGAAGCCATCTCTTGCGTGAGTCTTTCGCGCTCCGCGGCCAGCGCTGCCCGCTCCTCGTCCAGCCGGCGCTTTCTGGTCTCCAGGCCCAGACGTTCGCCTTCGTGTGCCCGTGCCTCCGCCTCGAGCCTGCCCACCTCCTCGCGCAGCGCCGCCTCGCGAGCCTGCAGCCCGGCACGTTCCTCCTCGCGCCGCCCAAGTAAGTCGGCGGCACGGCGTTCGGCCGCTTCGCGTTCGGCCAGCTGCCTTTCGAGACGGGCGAGCTCCCGGCCAAGGCCCAGCCCAGCGGCAGCGCCCGTCGACTGCCCGGCCGCGATCCCTCCGCCGGGGTGAACGAGTTCACCGTCAAGGGTCACCACGCAGTAGCGCCAGTTGTGAGCGGCCGCCATCACCAGCGCCTCCTCGAGGTCGGTCGCCAGCAGTACCCGGGCCAGCAGGTGTCCCAGCACCTCGTGGGGGCCGTCATGGACGAGTTCCAACGCGGTACGCACGCCGGCAGGGGGGTCGGGCGGGAGACCGTCGGGAGGAACCGGCCACAAGGTGGCGCGTCCCCGGTTACCGTGACGGAGACGTGAAATCAGCTCCGGCAGCTCCTCGCGACGGACCAGCAGGCATCCGGCGTACTGCTCCAGGGCAGCTTCCAGGGCCGGACGGTGTTCGGGCAAGGCTTCCACCACGTCGGCCAGCGGACCGATGAGTCCGGCAGGATCCCCCTCGAGGAGGAAGCGGGCTCCGGGAGGAAGTCCCTCGCCGGTTCGACGCATTTCCTGCAAGGTTGCCAGGCGGGCTCGGAGTCCGGCCAGTTCCTCACGCAGCCCGGCCAGATCCTCGCGGGCCAGACGCGCGGCCTCCGCGGAGGCCGGGAGCAGCCGCCGCACCTCGGCCAGTGCGGCCCGAGCCGCCTGCAGCCGCTCCGCCAGACCGGAGGCGGCCGTTTCCGTTCCCGCCAGGGTGCTTCGCACCCGTTCTTCCTCGGCGGCCAGGGTCTGGACACGTTGCCCTAGCCGTTGCAGCGATGCCTCGAGGCGAACGGCCTCTTCCTCGGCCCGCGCCAGCCCGTGGCGGGCCTCGCCGATGCGGTTGAGGAGCTCGATCAGGGTGGCCTTGAGTTCCTCCAGGCGAGCCAGGTCTCCCTGCGCGCGGGCACCATCCACGGCGGCGGCCGTCTTGAGGCTCTCAAGTTCCTCCCGCAGGGCGACCACGCGGCGGTCGAGTTCCTCACCTTCCGTTTGCAGCAAAACCAGCCGCGCCTGGGCTTCCTCCTGCCGCCTCTGCGTGGAGGCAAGCTCCTCCTCCAGCCGCGACGCCTCGTCGGCCAGCGCTCGCGAGCGCTCGGCGGCCACCAGCCGGTAGCCCGCGGCCGCCTGTCGGCGCGCCACCAGATCCTGCTGGAGCGCCTCCCGCGAGGCCAGTGCCCTCTCGGACTCCTGAAGCCGTCGACGCAAATCCGCAAGCTCGTGTTCACCTGATGCCAGCGTGTGTTTGAGGGCGTCCCGCTCCGCGAGCAGGGCGGCGCGGCGTTCGCCCAGAACCTGCCATTGCCGCGAAAGGCGTGAGAGCTTGCGCGCCCGCAGTCCCTCGGCCAACCGGCGATGTTCGTCGCGGTAGGCAAGGTAGGTGCGGGCGGCCGCCGCTTGTTCCTCCAGCGGCTCAAGCTGGTTGCGGAGTTCGGCGATGACGTCGGCCACCCGGGCAAGGCTCTGCGTCGTCTCTTCGAGCTTCTTCAGAGCCTCACGTTTGCGCTGGCGGTGGCGGGTGATGCCCGCCGCCTCCTCGAACAGGGCCCTTCGCTCCTCGGGGCGGGCACGCAGGATCTCCTCCACCCTGCCTTGCTCCATGATGGCATAGCCGTCGCGACCCAAGCCGGTGTGCGCGAGCAGGTCCTGCACGTCCTTGAGCCGGACCGGGGCACGGTTGAGAAGGTACTCGCCCTCCCCGGCACGGTACACCCGCCGGGACAGGGTGATCTCGGCGAACTCCAACGGCAGTCGCCCGTCGGTGTTGTCGAAGGTCACCGCCACCTCGGCCATGCCCACCGCGCGGCGGCGGTCGCTACCGTGGAAGATCACGTCTTCCATGCGCGACCCCCTGAGCTGGCGGGCGCTCTGCTCTCCCAGCACCCAGCGCACGGCCTCCGCCAGGTTCGACTTGCCGGAGCCGTTGGGGCCTACCACCGCGGTGATACCGGGCTCGAGTTCGAGCTCCGTAGGGTTGGCGAACGATTTGAAACCCTGCAACTCCAGGCGCTTGAGGTGCAAGCGCACCCCTCCCGCATCGATTCTACCACCAAATGGACGGCCCGCCCGAACCGGGCGGGCCTTGGACGCTTCCGGTCCGTATGCTAGCGGGGGCCAACGATGAAGCGGATGGCCGTTCGCTCCTGGCCGTCAATGGTGATCTCCACGAAAGCGGGCACGGTTACGATGTCGAGCCCGTTGGGTGCCACGAATCCCCTGGTGATGGCGATGGCCTTCACCGCCTGGTTCACCGCTCCGGCGCCCACCGCCTGGATCTCCGCGGTGCCGTGCTCCCTCAGCACCGCCGCCAGCGCTCCGGCCACCGACTTGGGATTGGACTGGGCTGAAACTTTGAGCACTTCCACCCGCATACACGCCCCCTCAGGATCGTGCCTGAATTTTGTCGCGATGCGTATTGGTTTTTCGCGCTCGCCCGAGCCACTTCCTGCTAGCCGAAGACGTTGTTCACTGCCGGGCCAGGCGCTGCAGGGCGGCGCAGGCGGCGGCCTGTTCCGCCTCCTTCTTGCTGCGGCCCTTCCCCTCGCCTGCCTCCTCGCCGTCAAGGCGGACCTGCACGGTGAAGCGGGGCTGGTGGTCGGGGCCGCTCTCGGCGACCACCCGGTATTCCAGGCTGCGACCTGCCTGCTGGGCCAGCTGCTGCAGGCGCGTCTTGTAATCCGGGTGCAGCTCCCCACGGACGGCCGCCTCGATGTCCGGTGCCAGCTGCTCCAAGACGAAGCGCGAGGCCCTTTCGAGCCCGGCTTCCAGGTACACCGCTCCGACCAGCGCCTCGAAGGCACCGGAGAGGATCGAAGGCTTGTCCTTCCCACCACCGGAGGCCTCGCCCTTGCCGAGCCGCAGGCGGTTGCCCAGACCCAGCGACAGGGCACGACAGGCCAGCGTGGGCTCACAGACCACCGCGGCCCGCACCCGCGTCAGCTCCCCCTCCGGCCAGCCAGGGTAGCGGCGCACCAGGTGTTCGCTGACGCACAGGGCGAGCACGGCGTCACCCAGGAACTCCAGTCGCTCGTTGTCGCCCTCGGACGCCTCCGGATGCTCGTTGGCGTAAGAGGCGTGGGTGAAGGCCTGTCGCATCAACGACCGGTCCAGCACATCGGCCAGGGCCGCCTCAACCTCCGGGCTCAGCCCTTCGGCCTCGGCGGCCGCCACCGCACGGCACGCCGGCTCGTCCCCCGCCGTCTGGGTGCCTTCCCCCTCGCCCTCGCCGCCCTCTCCCTCCCGCGGGCAGGGAGCAGGTTCAAAGCGACCGGGGCGCAACACCAGGTCGGGATCCGGCTTCAGCACCCACCAAACCCCTGCTCCTGGCTGTGGTCCGGCGCCGGGCCCCGGCCCCGCGGGTCGGGGACGCAGCCGCCTGCCACCCCTGCGTCGGGCCATGCTCATCCCTCCCATCGCCGCACGGCCAGGGTCACGTTCTGCCCTCCGAACCCGAAGGAGTTGCTCAAGGCCACCCGGATCGCGGCAGGTCGCGCACGGTTGGGAACGTAGTCCAGGTCGCACTCGGGGTCGGGGTTCTCCTGGTTGATGGTCGGCGGAATCAGGGCGTGCTCCAGGGCGAGCACGGTGGTGATGAACTCGACGGCCCCCGCCGCGCCCAGGAGGTGGCCGACCATCGACTTGGTGGAACTGACCGCCAGCCGGCGCGCGTGTTCGCCGAACACCGCCTTGATCGCCAGGGTCTCGCCGCGGTCGCCGGCGGGCGTGGAGGTCCCGTGGGCGTTGATGTAGTCGACCTCCTCGGGACAGAGGCCGGCGTCGAGCAGTGCACGCTTCATGGACAGGGCCCCACCTCGCCCGTCCGGTGGCGGAGCCGCCATGTGGTAGGCGTCCGCGCCCATCCCGTAACCGACGATCTCCGCCCGGATGCTGGCTCCGCGGGCAAGCGCGTGCTCGGCGCTTTCCAGCACAATCACGCCGGCTCCCTCGGCCAACACGAACCCGTCGCGTTCGGCATCGAAAGGACGCGAGGCCCGCGAAGGATCACCGTTGCGGGTGGAAAGGGCCTTCATGGCACAGAATCCCGCAAGCGTCAGCGGCGTGAGGGCCGCCTCGCTTCCTCCCGTCAGCATGACCTGGGCCTCACCCCGCTGGATGATGCGGAAGGCTTCGCCTATGGCGTTGGCACTGGCCGCGCAGGCCGTCACGCAGGTGTTGTTGGGTCCGGTGAAGCCGTAGTCTATGGCCAGCTGACCGGCCGCCATGTTGGCGATCATCATGGGGACGAAGAAGGGACTGACGCGGCCCGGTCCCCGCTCCAGGAGCTGACGGAACTGATCGCTAAGGGTTTCCATGCCGCCGATCCCGGTGCCGAGGATGATACCCACCTGCTCGCGGTCAATGCGGTCCGGCTGCAGGTCGGCGTCCTCGACGGCCAGCCGCGCGGCGGCCACCGCGAACTGGGTGAAGCGGTCGGCGCGCCGGGCGTCCCGGGCGTCCATGAAGTCCGACGGCCGGAAGTCCGGCACTTCGGCGGCGATCCGACACGGGTAGTCGGTGGTGTCGAAGCGCGTGATGGGTCCAACGCCCGACCTGCCCTCGCGAACTCCTTCCCAGAAGGCCCCGGCGCCGATCCCCAGTGGGGTAACCGCCCCCATGCCGGTCACCACCACACGCTGCAGCATAAGCTCCCCCCTGTTGTGGCCTTTGAAAGCCGGAAGTCCCGCGGTCGCGGGACTTCGCGCTCAGGTCTCAAAGGTTCCCCACTATATACTCAACGGCGTCTGCCACGGTAGCGATCTTCTCGGCGTCCTCATCCGGTATCTCGAGGTCGAACTCCTCCTCGATGGCCATGATGAGCTCCACGATGTCCAGGGAGTCCGCGTCCAGGTCGTCGATGAAGGTCGCGTCCGGCGTCACCTGGCTCTCCTCCACCCCCAGGCGGTCCACGACGATGGCTTTGACCTTCTCAAAGACGGCCTTCTTGTCCAGTCCGGCATGTTTACCGGCCAACGGGTTCACCTCCTTCTTGACCAACGCCTCCTGGGTCCATTCTCGTCTCCTCAACCCAGCGACATGCCGCCGTCCACCGGTATGACCTGGCCCGTCACATACCCGGCGTCCTCGGAAGCGAGATACGCGATCATCGAGGCCACCTCTTCGGGACGGCCGGGTCGGCCAAGCGGGATACGCCGCACCACCGACTCCAGCACCGCTTCGGGCAACACCGACGTCATGTCGGTGGTGATGAGCCCCGGTGCCACCGCGTTGACCGTGATCCCGCGGGACGCGAACTCCCTGGCCACCGCCCGCGTGAACCCGATCACCCCGGCTTTGGCCGCACAGTAGTTGGCCTGACCTGCATTACCGGTCAGGGCCACCACCGAGACCACGTTGACGATCCTTCCATACCTGCGGCGAAGCATGTGCCGTACTGCCGCTCTGGTGCAGTTGTACACTCCCTTGAGGTTGGTGTCAAGGACCCGGTCCCAGTCCTCCTCCCCCATCCGCACCAGCAACCCGTCCCGGGTGATGCCGGCGTTGTTGACCAAAATGTCCAGTCGCCCGAAACGCTCCACGGTGGCCGCCACCATGGCCTCGACGTCCGTCCCCGAGGCCACGTCTCCCTGGCAGAGGAGCACCTCACCGCCGGCGGACACCACCTCGCTGGCCGCCTCCGCGGCGGCGTCACGATTGGCCAGATAGTTGAGCGCCACCCTGGCCCCTCGGGCCGCCAGTTCCACGGCCACCGCGCGCCCGATCCCCCGGGACGCGCCGGTAACCAGCGCAACCCGGTTTGCCAACATCATATTAGCAAGCCCCCTCCAGTTTAGCAAGCACCGCTTCCAGAGAATGGGGGTCGCCGGCCCGCAACGTAGCGGCGTCGCTGAGCGTGCGCTCGACCAACCCGGTCAGGGTACTCCCGGGACCGAGCTCCAGGAACACCCGGGCTCCCATGGCGGCCATGCGCCGCAGGCAGTCTTCCCAGCGCACGGCACTGGAAACCTGGCGGGCCAGCGCCGACCGGACGGCCTCGGGACCCCCGGGCACCTCGGCATCGTAGTTGGCGACCACCGGGAAGCTCCCCGGCCCCACCGGTACCTCCGCCAGGGCCTGGGCCAGGCGCTCACCGGCCGGGGCGAGCAGCCGGGAGTGAAAGGGACCGCTGACCGCAAGCCGCACCGCGCGGCGCGCCCCCGCCTGGCGTGCAAGCTCCATCGCCCGCTCAACTGCCGCAACGTGACCCGATATGACCACCTGGCCGGGGCAGTTGTAGTTGGCAGGCTCTACCACCTGGCCGTCGGAAGCCCGGCGGCAGAGTTCTTCCACCCGATCCCGGTCAAGCCCGATGATGGCGGCCATGCCGCCGACCCCCGGCGGGACCGCCTCCTCCATGAGCCGGCCGCGCAGCCTCACCAGCCGGAGGGCATCTTCAAGCTCGAGGGCCCCGCTGGCCGTCAGCGCGCTGTATTCGCCCAAGCTCAGGCCTCCGCCGACCAGGGGATCCCACCACCGCCGGCGCAGCACGGCCACCACCGCCATACTGGCCGCCAGCAAGGCGGGCTGGGCGTTGGAGGTTCGCGTCAGCTCTTCCTCCGGCCCCTCTGCCGCGAGCCCGAGAAGGTCGAATCCCAGCACGGCCCGAGCCCGGTCCCATACTTCCCTCGCCTCGGGGAAAGCGGCCGCCAGTTCCACTCCCATACCGACGTGCTGCGCCCCCTGACCGGGGAAGATCACCGCAACGTGACGCGCCACGTTCACACCTCCGTCAAAGGCGCCGGCCCCCGGGCAGAGGGGCCGGCGCCTTAAGACCCGCCGCTTACGAACCGTGCACCAGGATGCCGAGCGTACCGGGACCGGTATGGGTACCGATCACCGGTCCGAGGTAGTTGACGAAGAACTCCTTGACCCGCAGCTTCTCGGCCAGCGCCTCCTTCAGTCGCTCGGCCTCCTCCGGAGCGGCCGCGTGGACCACGGCGATCGTGACCTCCCGCCCCTTCGCCGCCTCGACGGCCAGCTCCACCATCCGCGGCACAACTTTCGCCCGACCACGCACGTTCTCCAGGGGAGCGACGAGCCCATCGTCCAGCGTGAGGATGGGCTTGATGTTCAAGAGCGTACCCAGCAGGAACTTGGCCTTGCCAATGCGGCCGTTGCGCTCGAGGTACTCAAGGGTGTCCACCACGAAGAAGACCTTCAGATCGTCCGCGACCCTGCGGGCCGCCTGGGCCACCTCCTGCTTGCCCTTGCCGGCGGCGGCCGCCCGCGCCGCCGCGACGGCCGCCATGCCCACTCCCAGCGAAGCCGACCTGGTGTCCACGATCTCGACGTCGGGATTGCCCGCCAGCTCCAGCCCCATCACCGCCGACTGGTAGGTGCCGCTGAGCTTGCTGGAAATGGTCACGCAAACCACCGACTCGTACTCCCGGCTCATTTCCCGGTATAGCTGCGCGAAGTCGTTGGGCGAAGGCTGTGAGGTCCGGGGATGATGCCTCGAAGCGACCAGCTTGGCGAAGAAGGCCTCGGAGGTGAGATCGAAATGGTCCCGGAACTGCTCGTCACCGAAATGAACGGTAAGGGGCACGACCCTTATGCCGAGCTCGCGGATGATCGCGTCCGGCAGGTCACACGTGCTGTCCGCTATGATGCCGACCTTGCCCATGCCCTCGTTCCTCCCTTCCTTGTCGCCGCGGGCCTCAGGCCCGCCCGGTCCCTTCCCAGCGCAGGACCACGGAGCCCCAGGTGAGCCCCGCGCCGAAAGCGACCAGAAGCACCACGTCTCCCCTGCCTACCCTCCCCTCCCGTACCGCCTGGTCCAGGGCCACCGGGACCGAAGCGGAAGACATGTTGCCGCATTCGTCAAGGTTGACCATCACCCGGTCCTCCGGCATGCCCAGCCTGCGGGCTACCGCCTCCACGATGCGGAGGTTGGCCTGGTGTGGTACCAGCAGATCCACATCTTCCTTGCGAAGCCCTGCGCGGCGCAACGCCTCCAGCGCCGCGTCCCCCATCACCCTTACCGCCTGCTTGAAGACTTCGCTGCCGTTCATGCGCACGTAGTGAAGGCGCTCGGCCACCGTCGTCTCGGAAGCCGGAAGTCGCGAGCCCCCGGCCGGCTGGTAAAGAAGGCCGCCTCCCGCCCCGTCCGAGCCCAGGTAGCTCGCCAGGATGCCGTAGCCCGGCGAGGCCTCCCGGACCACCGCCACTCCCGCACCGTCCCCGAACAGCACACAGGTCTTGCGATCCTGGTAATCGGTGATCCGCGACAGCGCCTCGGCACCCGCCACCAGCACGGTGCGGCAGCTGCCGGAAGCCACGAAGCGCTCGGCCACCACCAGGCCGTACAGGAAACCCGAGCACGCGGCCTGCAGGTCGAAGGCGGCGGCCCGCCGTGCGCCCAGCCGGTCTTGGACCAGGCAGGCGGTGGAGGGAAAGGGGTGGTCGGGCGTCACCGTACCCACGATGATCATGTCGAGGTCGCCCGGCTCCACGCCCGCCTGCTCCAGGGCCGGTGTGGCCGCTCCCAGCACCAGATCGGAGGTGGCCTTGTCGGGCGCCAGCAGGTGGCGGCGGAGGATCCCGGTGCGCTCGCGTATCCACTCGTCGGTGGTGTCCACCATGCGTTCGAGGTCACCGTTGGTGAGCACGCGCTCGCCCAGACAGCTTCCCAGCCCGGCGATGCCGGCAGGCCGTAAGGGAGCCATCAAGCGTCTTCTCCCTCCCCGCCGGCCAGCCGCTGGGCGATCAGCCGGTTAACTCCGGTCGCCGCAAAGGTTGCCCCTGCGCGGATGCCGTTCTTGATCGCCTCGGCGCGTGAGCTTCCGTGGCACTTGATGATGGCGCCGCGGATGCCGAGCAACGGCGCGCCCCCGTGCTCGCTGTAATCCATGCGCCGCCTGACCCTTCGGAAGGCGGGCATGAGCAGGAGGGCTCCCAGTCGCGAGAGCAGGCCCCGCCGGAACTCCTCCTTCATCAGACCGAACAGCGCGGCCGCCAGGCCCTCGGTGTACTTGAGCACGATGTTGCCGACGAAGCCGTCCCAGACCAGAACGTCCACCGGGCCGCTCGGGATGTCCCTTCCCTCCACGTTGCCGACGAAGTTCAGGTCGCCGGCGGCCAGCCTGCGGTAGGCCTCCCTGACGGCGTCGTTGCCCTTGGTCGGCTCGACCCCGATGTTGGCCAGCCCCACCCGCGGTGAGGTGATGCCCATCACGTGCTCGGCGTACAGCGAGCCCATCACCGCCCACTGATAGAGGTGCTCGGGGCTTGCGTCGGTGTGGGCGCCCAGATCCAGCATCAGCAGGCCACGGCCGCCGGGCACCGGCAGGATACCGGCCAGCGCCGGCCGGTCGATCCCCGGCAGCCGTCCCAGCACGAACATGCCGGCCGCCATCAGCGCCCCCGTGCTCCCGGCGGAAACGAACGCCTCGGCCAGGCCTTCCTTCAACAGGCGCACCCCGACCACGATGGAGGAATCCTTTTTCTTGCGCACCGCCATCGCCGGAGCCTCGTCAAAACCGATGACCTCCGATGCCGGCACGGTTTGTATGCGGTCACAGGAGGGCAGCCGGTCCAGCTCGCCCCGGACGATCTCCTCCTGCCCGACCAGCACCACGGTGTGCTCGTATTCGGTCGCCGCCCGCCAGGCCCCCCTCACCACCTCGGCAGGGGCGTGATCGCCTCCCATGGCATCCACCGCTATCCTCAATGCGGCCTGCCCTCCCTCGCGCCCACGAGCTCAACCTCGCCCGCCTGCTGCTCCAGGGCGAAGACCACGAACTTGCCCCTGAAGACGTTCTCCTTGCCCACCCTGGTGTTGACCAGCACCACGTGCTTGTTGCCCTTGCGGCGGATGACCTCCGCCTTGGCCACGAGCTTCTCGCCCACCCTCACCGGCCTGCGGAACTTCACGTAGGTCAGTCCGGTGAGCACCACGTCCGCATCCACCAAGGCGATGGCCAGCGAGTCGGCCTGCGCGAAGATGTGATGCCCGCGCACGACGCCCGTGCGTTCGAAGGCCATTTCCGAGGTGGTCTCGAGCACCGACAGCCCTCCGCGGCCGAGCTCGACGTCCAGCAGCTCACCCACGATCTCGCGGCTGCCGAGCGATTTGACCTGGCTGTAGGTGCGCTCGGCCACCTCCTTGAGGCGTTCTCTCAGCTCGGGGATGCGCAGCGTCATCCGATCAAGCCGGATCGTCTGCACGCTGACCTGAAACTGCCGGGCCAGCTCCTCGTCGGTGAAGAACGGGTTTTCCTGGATGGTCTCGACCAGCCTCCGCTGTCTCTCCTGCCTGGGCATGCCCTGCGCCATGCGGGTCGCACTCCCCCCAGGATTCTTCTAACCGGGTTTTAATATCTCATACTAAGCCTTCATAATACGCCACCGGGGTCGGAATCCCTGCCGTGGGAGGGAACAATTCGCTCGGGCTCAGTCGCGTTCGGCGACGGCCAGCACCGCCGCCGTGCGGTACCCGAACCGGCGGTACAGGCGGATGGCCGGACGGTTGGCCCCGCTGACCATGAGCGCCAGCTCCGAGGCTCCAGCCGCCCGCGCCAGTCGGGCCGCCCGCGCGCACAGCGCGGCGCCGAGACCCCTGCCGCGAAGGGCCGGCAGCACACCGAGGTCGGCCACGAAACACCGGCCAGGGGTCTGGCGGGTCATGATCAAGAGGCCTGCGGGACTGCCTCCGAGCATGGCCACCTGCCACATGTCGGGCGGCGAATGGCCGCGTGCCCCCTGTCGGGTCTGCTCCAGCCACTGCCGCCGCTCCGCCGGCGTGAGCGCGGCCGCCTCGGGATCGTGGGAAGTGCGGAAGATCTCATCGTAGAGCGGAAAGATGACCTTGAGGTCGGCTTCGGCATGAAAACTCAGACCGGGCACCATGGGTTCGGCCGCCGACCCCGGCTCCAGCCGGGCCAACATGGCCAGCCGGAGGTCACGCCGGAAGCCCCACCGCACGTAGGCGCGCAGGAACGGACGTGCCGCGATCGCCCCCTGGCGGGCGGCCACGAAGCGCATCACGTATCGAAGGGGTCGTCCCGCGGCGGCGGCCTCCACCAGCGCCCGGCCTACGCCGCGGCCCCGCCACGCCGGAAGCACCGCCGGTCCCCAGGGGCCGAGCTCGACGCGGCGCTCGCCTGCCCGGAAGGCCACCGCCCCCACCGTCTCACCGGATACCTCGGCCAGCAACGCACGCCAGTCACCCGCCCAGGCGCCCGGTGGTCCGGAGTACCAGTAGCATTCTCCCCAGGCCTGCGCGAGCAGCGGCTCGAGCACGGGATCGGTACAAGAGCCGATCTCCCTGAGACGTAACAGCTCGGATCAGCCCTTCTTGCGTTTCTCCCGGGCCGGTCCTACCACCTCGCGGCCGGCGTAATGGCCGCAGTTCGGGCAGACGACATGCGGCAGCCGCAACGCGCGGCAGCGCGGACAAGGTGCAAGGTTGGGGGCCTCCAGCCGCCAGTTGGCCGAGCGGCTGCGCTTTCTGGCTTTGGAAGTCTTGCGCTTGGGTACCGCCAATGCTATCGCTCCTCGGGTCGTCCTTGGTCGTCAAGCAGCCGGCCCAGATCGGCCAGCCGGGGATCGGGCACCTCGTCGTCACAGCCGCAGGCCTGACGGTTGAGGTTGGTGCCACACCTGGGGCACAGGCCCCTGCAGTCGGGGTCGCACAGCGGCCGCATGGGCATCGCCAGCACCAGGCTCTCACGTACCGGCTCGGACAGGTCGACCTCCGACCCGTAGTACAGGATGACGCCCTCATCCTCGAGGGCGCGCCGCCGCTCATCCTCACCGGGCTGCGCGGAGGTCCGGCGAAACTCCCCTTCAAGCGGGGCCTCTATCCGGGCCTGGAAATCCTCAAGGCAACGCGAGCACCTCAGACGGACGTCCAGGTCCACCGTACCCGAGAGCACCAGCGCGGAACCGGTGTTGACCAGTTCCCCGCGCACAAGGGCCGGACCCACCGGCTTGCCGTCGGGCAGCGCCCCGACCTCCGCCCGGCCCTCCACGCTCATGCGGGCTCCGGGCTCGCTTGTAAGTTCCGTCACGTCTACCCGCAAAGGACTCCCAGCTCCCGGAAAACCGAAACCATTATAGACGGGCCGGACCCCGGATGTCAACGCAAGTCCGGCTCCGTCCGTGTCAACCGAATGTAGGTGAACCCCGCCGGTATGGTTTTGTCAAGGGAT
>DYFO01000029.1:7465-26173 GCA_020725145.1 Symbiobacterium thermophilum | reverse complement strand
GCGAACGCAGCCACGCGCTTGCGATGAGCGCACCGCAGACTGCGTTGTCCACTCCCACCGCTCGTGCCAGTCGGCGCTGCTTTCAGTGCCCGGCAGCCGTGGCAGAATAGTCCATGGCGTCGGCCGCCATGCTAGATGCGAACTCGTCCGTATTTATCGGGAACCGATGGCGGGAAGGGAGAATGCTAAGCGAAGCGGGGTGACGGTGCGAAGTGGCCAGCAGGCCGGCTTCCCTCCGCAACCTGGCGGCCGTGGTGGTGTTGCTGGTGGCGGTGGGCGGAGGAGCTCCCTACCCTGAGCGGGTGCCGTCGCAGGATAAGACGGCGGTCGCGGAGGAGTTCGAGGACGAGGAGCCTGACTTAGCCGTCGACGAGGGGTTGACGGCCGATGCATCACACGAGGAGCAGGAGCCGCCCGCACACGGCGGGGCGTCGGCGTCGGGAACCGGGCACACCGTCCACGTGGTAGGCCGGGGTGAGACGCTGTCGGCGCTGGCGGCCAGATACCGTGTGGGGGTGCCCACGCTGGCCAGTCTGAACAACCTGGCCAACCCCAACCTCATCCAGGTGGGCCAGCGGCTCCTCATCCCGGCGGCGGACGGCTTCGTCTACCGCGTGCGGGCGGGAGACACGCTGTGGGGGCTCAGCCGCACCTTCGGAGTTCCCCAGCAGACCATCACGGAGGCCAACGGCCTGGCCAATCCATCGCGGCTGCGAATCGGTCAGACCCTGGTCATCCCCGGGGGTGGACAGCCAACCGCTTCCGCCAAGACCGGGACCACGGCCTTCATCTGGCCGGTAACCGGGGGACGGCTGAGCTCACCCTTTGGCCCGCGGCGCGGGCGGCTGCACACCGGCATCGACATCGCCGTGCCCCTGGGTACCCCGATCCGGGCCGCGGCCTCCGGCACGGTGATCAGTGCCGGTTGGCTCGGTGGCTACGGTCGCACGGTGATGGTCCGGCACGCCGACGGATCGGTGACCTTGTACGCGCACGCCTCGAAGCTGCTGGTGCGGCGCGGGCAGCACGTCGCGCAGGGCCAGGTCATCGCGCGCGTGGGTAGCTCGGGCAACTCGACGGGTCCTCACCTGCACTTCGAGATCATCGTGGAAAGCCGGCCCCGTGACCCGATGCTCTACCTCAACCGCGCGACGGCTAGCGCTCGCGGGCAATGAGCTCGGGCACCTGACTTGCCACCTCGTCCAGGCCTTTTAGCACCTGGCGCATGAAGTCCTGGTTGGTGCGGGCCTTGCGCAGGCGCTTGATCAGAAGCTCCATGATCTCTTCGGTGCCCAACTTGTCGAGCGCGCGTCGCAGCGCCCAGCTGACCTCCAGTTCCTGGGGGCTGAGCAGGAGCTCCTCCTTGCGGGTGCCCGACCGTTTGAAATCGATGGAGGGGAAGATGCGGCGATCGGCCAGCCGGCGGTCCAGGTGCAACTCCATGTTGCCGGTGCCCTTGAACTCCTCGTAGATCACGTCGTCCATGCGGCTGCCGGTGTCGATGAGGGCGGTGGCGATGACGGTGAGACTGCCTCCCTCCTCGATGTTGCGCGCGGCGCCGAAGAATTTCTTGGGCTTGTTGAAGGCGGCCGGGTCCATGCCGCCGGAGAGCGTGCGCCCGCTGGGAGGCACCACCAGGTTGTGGGCGCGGGCGAAACGGGTGATGCTGTCGAGCAGGATCACCACGTCCTTGCGGTGTTCGACCAGGCGTTTGGCCCGATCCAGCACCATGTCCGCGACCTTCACGTGGTTCTCCGGCACCTCGTCAAAGGTCGAGCTGACCACCTCACCCTTCACCGAGCGTTCCATGTCGGTCACTTCCTCGGGGCGCTCGTCGATCAGCAGGACGATGAGGTGGACCTCGGGGTGATTGGCGGTTATGGCGTTGGCGATGTTCTTCAAAAGCACCGTCTTGCCCGCCTTGGGCGGAGAGACGATGAGTCCGCGCTGCCCCTTGCCGATGGGGGCGATGAGGTCGATCAGCCGGGTGGAGATCTCCTCCGGCCGGTGCTCGAGCTTCAGCCGCCGGTTGGGGTAAAGCGGGGTCAGGGCCTCGAAGGCCACGCGCTCGCGGGCCTTGTCCGGCACCTCGCCGTTGATCAGCTCCACCCGCAGGAGCGCGAAGTACCGCTCGCTGTCCTTGGGCGGACGGGCCTGGCCGGAGACGGCGTCGCCGGTCTTGAGCTCAAAGCGGCGTATCTGCGAAGGCGAAACGTAGATGTCCTCACGGGTTGGCAGATAGCCGATGGGGCGTAAAAAGCCGTAACCCTCCGGCATGATCTCGAGGATGCCTTCGGCGAAGAGGGAGCCGTCCTTGGTGATGCTGGCCTTCATGATCTCGAGCACCAGTTCCTTCTTGTTCATGCCCGAATAGCCGGTGATGTTGAGCTCGCGGGCCTTGACGTAAAGTTCCCGCATGGTCATCTGTTCCAATTCCTGAACACTCAAGACGCTCATCCTGAAGCGATCACCTCGACAGAGGGGGATAGGTGGCCAAGACCACAATGCCGGGCGAAGGTCACACCTCGCTCATGAGAACTCGGGCGCCCCTGGGGGACGTCCGCTCCCTCCTTCCACCGCCTTCACGCCCCGGCGGCGGGACGGCGCGCGGCAAGCGCACGACGGGCACCGATGGCGGTTCGGGCTGGATTTCAGCGGGGAAACAGGGCCGGGGTACGTCCGGTCACCCGGACGATCCCTCCCTGACCGAAACCATGCCACTGCTGACGTCAGCTTATGCGCCTTCGCCCCGGGTTATCGCCGGTACTTCAGAGGGACAACGCCGGAAGGGGCGAGTTTCCTCGGGGAGCGGGCGGGTCGTGGTTGATGGGGAAGTATTCGCCGCCCTCTCCCCGGTTTCCTGCCGCTTACGGTTTGGCCGCGAGCTCCTGCCAGTCGGCCAGGAAACGCTCGATCCCCTGGTCGGTCAGCGGATGCCGGAACAGCTGCTCCAGTACCTTGAAGGGGACGGTGGCCACGTCCGCCCCTGCCAGGGCCGCCTGTACCACGTGCAGCGGGTGCCGGATGCTGGCGGCGATCACCTGGGCGTCCAGCGCGTGTCGCTCGAAGATCTCCACCGTCTCCCGCACCACTTCCATACCGTCGTGACCGGCGTCGTCCAGGCGGCCCACGAAGACGCTCACGCAGGTTGCACCGGCCAGCGCGGCGAGCAAGGCCTGGGCCGCGGAGAAGACCAGGGTGACGTTGGTCGCTATCCCCTCGGCGGCCAGCTGCCGCACCGCGCGCAGGCCGGCCGGGGTCATGGGGATCTTCACCATCACGTTCGGAGCCAGACCGGCCAGCGTCCTTGCCTCGTCCAGCATGGCGGGCGTTTCCAGGCTGACCGCCTCCGCGCTGACCGGGCCCTCCACCATGCCGGCGATCTCACGCACCGCCGCATGGAAGTCGGCGAACTTCTCCCTGGCCACCAGCGTGGGATTGGTGGTCACCCCCGAGACCACCCCCCAGGACACGGCCTCCCGGATCTCCTTGAGGTTTGCGGTGTCCACGTAAAGACGCAAGCGTTCTCCGCTCCTTTCCTAGCGTTCCCCCAGTGCGTCAAGCCAGCTTTTGGCCTCCGCCGTCGTCAGGGGATCGGCGATGGCCCGCTCAAAGGCCTCGCGGGCCGCCGCGAACTCCCCCAGCCGGAGGTGCGCGATGCCCAAGGCCAGATTCGCGCGACCTCTCTCCACGGTCCCGAAGTACGCGGCGGTTTCCTCTGCCCAGCGCGTTGCCCGC
The DNA here is from genome assembly GCA_020725145.1 of Symbiobacterium thermophilum. Taxonomy (GTDB): domain Bacteria; phylum Bacillota; class Sulfobacillia; order UBA995; family UBA995; genus DYFO01. The sequence goes on along the minus strand of DYFO01000029.1, from coordinate 22,435 downwards.
CGGTAGGCAGCCTCCGCCCGGGCACGGTCGCCCATCTGCTCCAGCCGCTGCCCGACGGCGGTGTAGCCCCAGATAAGGTTCTCCCAGTGGTCACGGGCCACGGGATCGAGCTCACGGGCCCGCTCCAGGGCCCGTAGGCCGATGTCGGTGAAACCGTAGCCGAGGGTCAACTGCCCGGCGAAGCTCTGGTACACCGGGTTGCCAGGGTCAAGCCGCAACGCCTGCCCGGCGGCGGCCAGCACCGGTAAGGCGGTGTCCACGTTCTCGGGGACGGTCAGCGCGAGGTGGGCGCGGGCCATGCCCCAGTACGCACCGGCGGAAGACGGGTTGAGGCGCGCGCCCCGCTCGAAGGAAGCCGCGGCGCCCTCGGCCCGCCCGGCCCGCAACCGTGCCTCGCCCACCGCCTCGAAGAGGCGGCCGGTGCTGGCCACCGCCAGTACCACGGCGGCGATGGTCAGCACCGCCGCGACCGCCGGCCACCAGCGCGTCGGAACGGCGGCGACCGGCCGGCGCTCGGGGCCGAGCACCGCGCGCACGCCCAGACCCCAGGCCAGGCCGAGCAGCAAAAAGAGGTAGATGTGAAGCGGCGGGTACCCTGCCGCGTAGTCCGCCAGGCCGTGCACCGCTAAAAGCCCCACGCCCAGGTAGGCGGCGGTAAGGGCCCCGGAGCGGCGCGAAAGCGCCAGCCGTGCCAGCCCCACCAGGGCACCGGCCAGCACCGCCGCGGTCAGCAAGATCCCCGGCAGACCGGCCTCCACCCCCGCCTTCAGCAGAAGATTCTGGGGTTCCAGGCTGACGTAGGAGGAGCTGCGAAAGGCGGGGGCCACCACCGTCCAGCCCCCGGGCCCGCTGCCCAACAGGGGCCGGCCCAGCATGGCGGCCGCCGCGTCGCGCAGCCTGCCCGCCCAGGCGGCAAGTTCCGGGCCACCGACCGGCGGCCAGGTCAGCCGGAGCATCAGCTTGGTGCTACGGGGGAAGATGGCGCCGGCCAGCGCGGTGGCCAGCACCAGCGCGCCCACCACCGCGGGCCCGAGTCCGCGCCGCGAAAGGAAGGCTGCTCGCCTCCCGAGCGGCCGCGCCAGCGCCTCGCCCGCCACCCACGCCAGCGCGCCGAAGACGGCCGCCACCGCCAGGCCGGCGGCGGCGCCGCCGGAGGCCAGCGCGGGCAAGTAGACCGGCAGGAAGACAAGGGCCAGCAGCCACGCCACGGCGCCGGCGACCACCGCGTATCCCGCCTCCTGGGGCGGAAGCCCGAGCCCCAGCGCGAGCAGGGCGACCGGCCCAAGCAGCCAAGCCCCGCGCGACAGCGTCAGGGCCAGCGCGGCCACCAGCACGAAAGCGGCCAGCGCGCGCGGGCCGGGTCGGGCCGGCAGCCCCACCTTGCCCGCTCCGGCTTCGGCTCCCCCCCAGGCCCGGGCTAAAAGCCACAGCGCCCCCGGGGACGCCGCCAGGAACAGGGCGGCGGCGGCGTTGGGATAAAGCAAGGTGGCCGCCAGCCGCATGGGGGCGGCGGCCGGCCACCCCGGCTGCCCGGGATGTGCGAGATAGGCCGACGGGGAGGGAAGCACGAAATCGCCGGTACCATAGAGGGTCAGGGGCGGAAGCCACCTGGCGTCGGGAGTCAGCCCCAGCGCGTGCAGCACCACACCCACGGCGGCGAGGAAGGCGGCCGGCCACACCAGGGCTCCCCATCCCGGGGTTGGGGGTTTGTCCAGTGCGCCCAGGTACCGCCCAAGCAGGTACAGCACCAGCGCCATCAGGGCGGTCAGCGCGCCGGTCACCGCCCGGCTGGGGCTGGCGCCGAAGCCGGCGGCCACGACGTACCAGAGCGTCAGGCCAAAGACTGTCAGGTCCGGCCAGATGCTGCCGGGGCGGGGTCCGGGCCATTCCTCGAGCAACCGGCCGCCCAGCCACGCCAGCGCGGCGAACGCGCCGATCAACCCCAGGGCTGCGGCAAGGAAGAAGTCGCCCCCGGAGCCGGCCAGCCAGAAGATCCCCAGCAGGCCCGCGGTGACCACGGGCACCACTACCGGCAGTTCAAGCCGGGCGCGGCTTTTGCGTGCGCTCGGTCGACGATCGCGTCGCATGGGTCAATCCCTCCCGAATACGGGGTTTGCCACCCCGGGTCGCAACGCCTTGTGGATGGCGTAGGCCAGGAACCCGGCGCAGGTGGCGAAAGCCGCTCCGGTCCTGACCACCCCGGTGTGGCGGTCGAAGCTCTCGCAAGCCAGACCGCCGTCCAGCGGCGCCCGCAACAAGATCTGGCGGGCGACCTCCGCCCGGCCCGAAAGCAGGCTGTTGAAGATCCCCATCACAAAGGGATGGTCGGCGTGGGGACATCCCACCTCGGGGAAGCGCGCGTCCGGGTAGTGGTGGGGGTTGTGCGGCGAGTGCACCCAGCGCGCCGTGTTGCGGTAGATGGGGTCGGCGGGGTCGCAGAACCCGTAGTACGCTAAAAGCTGCAGGCTTCCCGGAGGTTCGTCGTAGATCTCGCGAGATCCCGCAAGGTCGGCAGCCCAGGCGAACATCGGCCCGAACGGCCCGTCGGCCACCAGGTGGTCGTAGATCGCCTGCCTGACCCGGGGAGCGGTCTCGCGACAGCGGCGCACCGCCTCCTGCGTCAGCCCGGCCTCCGCGCCCATGCTGCCCATGAAGCGCAGTGCCCGCCAGGCCAGGGCGTTGTCGTAGGTCAGGTACGGGTAAGTTACGGGGTCGTCGGAAGGTGCGAGCATGGTCTCGAAAAGGTCGATCTCCGGGTGACGCCGGGGCCAAAACAGCGACTCGCAGTGGGCCAGTCCCTGCCTTACTCCGGGTTCGGCGAGGATGGAGAGGTCGCCGGTGCTCGCAAGGTAGCGCTCAAGGGCCAACGGGTAGGCGCACAGCTCGTCCAGCTCGAAGCCGGGGTAAAGAAGGCTTCCATCCAGGTAGAGACTGTGGATGCCGGCGTGTCGGCGATAGCGGGTGAAGGCGGTGACCACCATCCGCCGCGCCTGCCCGGGGTCGACCAGCAACACCCCTGGCAGGCTCCACAGCAAGGCATCCCGGGCCCAGAAGGCCGCCGATACGTAGTAAAGCGGGCTGCGCGAGGTCACCAGCACCAGTTCCTCGGTGTCGATGGTCTCGCCAAGCGCGTAGAAGTAGTTGAAGAAGGCGTTGAGGTTCATCAGGCGTGTCAGCCCCGGGTCGGGCAGCTCGCGTGCCCGCGCGTCAAGCCAGCCGAGGCTTTCGGTAAGCAGCGCCTGCCATCCGCGGCGGGCCAGATCCACGGCGGTGGTGCGTGCACCGTCCCCTTCACGGTTCACCCCGACGTAAAAGGCCACGCTGGCCCGGGGGCCGGGCACCGTGACCCCGATGCGGAAGCCGACCGGCGGACCGTCGGACGGCACTTCCAGCTCAGCGTCCCCGGGCGCTCCGGATTGCCACCATTCACAGGTGGTGAGGGGATGGGAACACGCGAAGCCCAAGGCGGCCAGGGCCGTGCCCGCCCGCACCTCCAGCACCGGTCCTCGCGACCAGCGGTCACGGCGGAGCGCGTGACGGCCGTGCACCGGCCGCGAGGTGTACACCGTCTGCAAGGTGGACCCCCAGCAGCCTTCCAGCCCGAGCTGGAAGGTGCGCTCGCCCGGGCCCTCGACCCAGGCTTCGAGGAGGTACACGAAACCCTTGTGCCCCGGCGGGGCGAACACCGTCCCCTGGACCATCACCCGCCGCGCTTCGTGACGCAACCGAAAGCGCGGCAGCCAGTGCCCGAGCCGCTCCCAGGAGCAGCCTTCCAGGGCAAGGGGATGCCCGTCCAGGGCTACCACCGGCTGCAAGAACGGTTGGGCGCCGGACCCTGCGAACTCCACCAGCCCCACCGCGGCCATGCTCAGGCAGCCCGGCCGGTCGAGCCTGCCCGCGTCCGGACCCACCAGGGGCAGGCTGACGTACTCGTTGCCGGTCGGGAAGTAGGCGACCGGAGCCTCGATGTCTTCGGGCACCGTCACGAGCTTACCCTCCGCCATCGGCCGTCTTCCCTCCTCTCGCTGCCAGTTCCCGGTAGAGCGCCGGCAGGTACCTGGTGTAGACCCGGGGACGCAGGCCGGCCAGTACTCCGCTCTGGACCCGGTAGTTGCGCAGGGCGGCGAAGTCGAGGTCGGCCAGGGCCATTCCCTCGCTCCGGGGGTCGTCGACCCGGGCCAGCACGCCGTCCCCTCCGGGGCTGAGGGCCAGCGGGGCCAGCACCGCACTCTGACCGGTGAGCTCGAATCCGGCGAAGCGGCCGACCATGCAGCTTAGCACCGCGTACATGGGTGTCTCCTGCAACCGCGACCAGGTCCCCCGCAGCTGGTTCCACGGGTTGAAGGGGGCTTCGGGATCGGCCTGCGGCACCAGCGCCAGCTCCGCGCCGGCCAGGGCTCCCATCCGGAAGGTTTCCCAATAGCCGGCATCGTTGCAGACGGGCATCATCACGCGGGCGAAGGGAAGGCCCACCACCTCCAGACGGTCTCCCGCGGCCAGCCCCCACTGCCGCTCGATCTCCAGCAGGTTCAGCTTGCGCTGGCGCCCCAGCAGCGACCCGTCGGGGCCGTACAGCCGAGCCTCGTTGTATACGCGGCCGTCCTCGCCCAGCAGGTTGGCGGAACCCGCCTCAAGGTACACCCCCGCACGACGGGCCAGCGTGGAGAAAGTCGTATGGTACACCGTGCGCGCCGCGGGGTCGATGAAGGCGAAGACGTCGGCGACGCGAACGTCGGGACCGAACCTCCCCAGCACCTCCTCTACCGGGATATCCTCGAGGCGAGAGGCCATCCCCGGCAAAAGACCTACCAGGCCGGCGGTCATCTCCTCGGGAAAGGCCACCAGCTGCGCCCCGCCCTTGACCGCCGGCAGCAGGCAACGGTAGACGTGGTCGGCGTACGCGCCGGGATCCTCATAGGGGCGAATCCGTACCTGCACCGCCGCCACGCGGACGCGGCCGGGCGGCAAAGATGGCCGCTCCGAAGCCGGAGGGAAGGACATGCGCTCGAGCCGGCGCCGGATGGGTCCCGGGCGGCAACGCCAGGCAAGGTAACGCCGGAAGGCTGCTTCCCACGGTCTCACTCCGAGCCCCCCCGGTCGGCCGCCTCGTAAGCCGGCGGAAGGTCGCGGGCGTACAGCCCGGCCTGCATGAGGTCGAACACCCGCCAGCGCCGAACCCCTGCGCCCAAGTCCGGGTAAAGCGGCACCACCAGCAGCCCTTCTTCGTCCGCCCGGGCCAGCACGCCGGTCGCGTCGGGCGTGACCTCGTTAGGTGCGTACACCACGCTCCGGCCGCCCAAAGACACCCCGCCGAGCTCGCCCTGCAGGCAGGCTTCCGCCGCACAGAGCTGGTTGGACTGCGCCTGGACCCACAGCCCCGCAAGCTGTTGCCAGGGATTGCCGGGGGCGGGATGCGCCGCCGGGGCAAGCAGCAGCCAGGCTCCCTGCAGGGCCAGGATACGGGCGACCTCGGGGTAGCGGGCGTCGCTTCCCAGCACAAACCCCACCTTCCCCCAGGGGGTGGCGACCGTCTCCACCGCGTTGCCGCCCATGATGCCCCGGGCCGCCTCACAGGGGTTGACGTGGAGCTGGGTCCGACGTGCCAGCATCGCCCCGTCCGGTGAGAAAAGGTAGCAGGCATGCCACCATCCCCCGGGACAGGGCTCCAGGATGCTGCCCGGCGCGAGGTAGACTCCGGCCGCCTGCGCCACCCGCGCACAGGCCTCCAGGTAAGCCCAGCGCAGCCGGTTGCCGATGGCTTCCCGCGTGACGTCCAGGTCGTCGTCGAAACGCCAGCCCGCGGCCAGCAGGAACATCCCCAGGTATGCGGGGAAGAGCACCAGCTCTGCTCCGCGACCGGCCGCCTGCCGGGTGCGGTCCATCAGGAAGCTTTCGAATTCGCGGGGAGAAAGGGAAGCCCGCGCCGCGAGTTCGACCACGGCGAGGACCAGCCGGCTTGAATACAAAGCCTCACCCCGATCGTTGGCCGTCAGCCGAACGGTGATTCGCCCGCCGGGCGGGCGGTTCCTGCCGTTCAGCGAAGCTCGAGCGTGAAGGTCAGCTCCTCGCGTCCCGGTCCCCTGACCCCGAGCACGGCACAACGGGTGGCGTGCGGCACCACGAAGGCCACTTGCCCCTCGACCACCGCCCCCGGAGCGAGCTCGCCGTCCAGCGGTCGCTCCAGTGAGAAGGCCTGTGCCCAGTAATCAGGCCGGTACTCGACCCCCGCCGCCTCCAGGCGGAAGACGTGCTGCGGGTTGCAGGACCAGGCGCCGCCGCCGGTGTTGATCAGCACCAGGGTGAGCACGAGGTAGACCTTCCCCGGCGGCGTCCCGGTGCCCAGAAGGGGGTTTCTGGCCGGTACAAGCGAGGTGGTCGTCAGGTAGCCCCCGGGGACCACCAGAAGGTGTCCGGAGAATCCGAGCACCGGCCGCACCCAGGGGCCGCGTGTCCGCGTGCGCACCTCCGCCGTCCACGTGGCCTCATCCCAGCTTACCTCGCAGTCCAGTGCTTCGGCCACCCAGCGCAGCGGGACCAGCACGCGACCGTCGATCAAAAGCGGCGGCACGTCCGACGCCACCGGGCTGCCGTCCACCACCAGGCGCACCGGCCGCGTCGCCCCGGTGGCCGGACCCACCACCAGCACAAGGATCGTGGACGCCACCAGGATGAGGGCGAACCGAGCGTTCATCGCTACCCCTCCCGCCCCATCGTGTGCGGGAGGACGGCAGGTTATTCCACCCGGGGGCTCAACAGGAAGTTGCGGACCTTCTGGCGGTGATCCTCGAGCTCCGGCCCTGCCCAGGGTAGGGAAGGCAGTCCGGGCCGTCCCACGGGCAGGCAAAAGCGCGCCGCGGCCGGCGCGTAACGGACGTCGTGGACCGTGACCCGGAACTCGAGGTCCACCGCGCCGGGGGTGTACCACCAGGCCGCCTCACCGCCACGTGCGCGCACGCGACGGCCGTCGATCTCCACCACCGTGTCGACCGGTAGCCCGGAGTCGGCCTCGCGCACCCGCACCACCAGCCGTTCCCGCCGCCCGGTCTGAAGGGGCGGCGCCCACGCTTCCAGCTCCAGCGCGGGACGGCCGGTCACCACCAGCACCGGCACCACCGCCAGCAACTCGCCCGTCGCCACCTCCTGCACCAGTACCAGGCCGTGGTGCTCACCCGGGGAGTCGGGTACGCGTACGGCGACCGGTACCGTCCACCGCTCGCCCCATTGCCGCAGGCGGGGCGGCCCGCTCGCCGAGACCTGTCCGCTGTCCTGCACTATGAGGTAGCGAAGCTCAAAGGTGGTCTCGCCGGTGAAACCGGTACCCTCCACATACACCACGTAGTCGCCGGGCGGCGGGCGGTGCAGCTCGAGGCCCGCCCGAACACCGCGGCCGGAGTCCACGGCCACTTCCGTCCACCTCCCGTCGGGTTCGCGACGGTAGAGGTAAAGCGAAAGCTCCACCCCTTGAGCCGAGGGGTTCCCGACCTCTACTCGCAGGTAGGCGGAGTTGGCCGCGACCGACGGCAACGCGGTGGCGAAGGTGCCGCCCGCTCGTAGCGCGTGCAGGGTTACGCGCGAGGTCTGGCCGTCCGGCCCCAGCCCCCAGCCGAGCACGCGGACGGCCACGGGACCGTAACGGTTCTCGAGATTGAGCGTAAGCGAGAGCTCGCGTTCGCTCGCCCCCGCCAGCACCAGCCGGGGCGGGTCCACCACCAGCCCGCGGGCGGCCGCCTCTAGCCGGAATCGGCTGGCCCGCAGGTTGTGCCGCGAAATGCCCGGTGAGCTCGCGACCACCAGCTCCCACACTCCCGGTACCGGGTGGGTGATCACCTGCACCACGCGGTCGACGGCTTCGCCTTCCTCGGTGTACCCAACTTCACCGGTGGTGACCAGTTCGCGGCCGTCGGGCCGCAAGACGTGCAGCCTGACCTGACCGGCGGGCAGGCCGCCCGCGCCGCGCGGCACCGTCAGCGTCAGCTCAAGACGGCCGGTGCCCGGCGGCACCTCGAGGAAGTGGTGCACGGCTCCCGCCGCCCCGAGCGTGCCCTCCAGGATCAGGGTTCCCATCTCCTCCGGGAAGCGGTGGGGTAAGGCCACCGTCAGCGGCAAGGTGACCTCACGGCCCGGCGTGAAGGGGTCGTCCAGGACCAGCAGGGATTCGTACAGACCCGGGACCCCCTCCAGACCCAGCTCCAAGTGCAGACGGCGTCCGAGTCCCGCCGGCAACGTGAGTCGACGCCGGTCGGCCGCCACCCAGGTGGGTCCGGCCACCTCCAGGCGCCGCGGCTGACCCGCGAGGTTGCCCACCTCCACCACCACCGCGGCCGTCTGCCCACCCCGGAGGTAAAGGCCTGCCTGGCGATCCTCGACCGTCACCGGGAAGATGGCGGGCGGCAGGGTCTCGAGCGCCTTCCAGACGCGGGGCACCTCGGCCAGCCCGTAGCCCTGACGGGCGAGCGGCACGGTCGCCAGCGGCCGTGATCCCCGCTCCACCGCCCGGCACAAGGTGGCAGGGTCGACGTTGCGGCCCCCGCTCCGGGCCTCCTCGAGCACCAGGGCCACCAGGCCTCCCAGGTGGGGAACGGCTTGACTGGTGCCCTCGAAGCGGGCATACCCGGTCGCCGATAGCCAGTAAGGGGCGGCGGCCGTCGCCACGCCGGGGGACACGGTGAGCGGGCCCAAGCCCCCGTCGGCGCGCGGCCCCGCGGAGGAAAAGTGCCACAGCCCCTCCTCGGCCACCTCGTAGCCGTAGTGCACCCGCCACATCTCCGGCGACATGTAAGCACCGACGCTCAGCGTGAGGGCAGGGTCGCCCGGTGCGTTGAAGGTACCCAGCCCGGGTCCCTGGTTGCCCGCCGCCACCACGAACCTCACGCCGTGGCGCTCGGCCAGCCGGCGCATGAGTTCGGTCTCCGTGCGCAGCTCACCGGCATCGTGAGCGCCCGTCAGGCTGAGGAGGATGATATCGGCGCCGTGCTCCGCGGCGTGGGTCATCGCCAGCGCGATGTCCGACCAGTAGCCGTCCCCTCCCGCCCCCAGGGCCTTGAGGGCCATCACCCGCGCGCCGGGGGCCACGCCGTTGGCGCCGCCACGATAGGCGCCAAAGGCGGCGGCCACCGCCGCCACGTGGGTGCCGTGACCGTTGGCGTCGAAACCGAGGTTCACGCGTTCGCCATCGGGGGAGATGCGGGTGACCACGAAGGGAACGCGTTCCGACCTTCCGGCCTCCGGCCGGGGGGCGAAGTAGCCGTGCTGGAACTCCCGGCGGAACTCGCCGAGCCCCACCTCGTCGGCGAAGTCGCGGTTGCCGTTGGTGTCCACGTAGACGGTGTCGTAAACCCCGGCCACGGCGGCGTCGGTCACCAGCACCAAGAAGCTGTCGCCGCCGACGCCGTTGCGGTTCAGGTCACGGCCGAGCGGACCCTCCGCCAGCTGGGCCTCGCGGAACACCCCCAGCCGGTAGCGCCCGCTCTGCGAGGGGATGCGGCCGAGGTTGACCCGTCCCAGCGGGGTTTCCACCCAGCCACCTCGCGTTGACCTCACGGTCACGGTGGCGATCACGTCTCCCTCGCCGGTGAAGTCCACCCAGTCGGTGAGCTTGCGCAGCCACGATGAGGTCAGCTGCAGGTCGGAATGGGAAGGGTCGACCCCGGTGTCGATCACCGCGATGGTGATGCCGCGCCCCGTGCTGCCGGTCTCCTCCACGAACTCCGCCGCCCTTATCGCCCGCAGGTTGACCACCATGGCGGCTGCCGCCTCGGTACGATCGGGTCCGGGCTGGCCGGCGGCCGCCGCGCCCAGTGGCCGGTCGAGGCTGACCTCTTCCATCCCCAGCTCGCGCCACCGGCGGAGCAACTCGCCCGCCCGGGCAAGCGGAACCCGCACAACCGCGAAATCCCCGGCCGCCGACCCGCCGACCACCGCGCCCTGCGCCAGCCTCACCGCGCGTTCCAGCCTACCCCACGCCGCATCGCGCAGGATGACCAGCAGGGTGATCTCCTCCTCACCCCGCAGGGTGGCCAACCAGAGCTCGCGCGCGATCCCCGGGGGAAGCGGGGCGGGCTCGCCGGCCGGGAGCATCCCCAGGGCCAGCGCCACCAGCAGGACGGCCAGCAGGTGCCGCACGGTCAATCCCCCTCCCCGGCGCGGGTGACGTCGAGGAACACGGCGGCACCGTCGGGGGCGAAGGCCACCGCCACATGGTCCTTCACCCGAACGTCATTCCAGGTCGCGGGCCGCCCGTTGATCAGCACCACCGGCGAGGGGGCGGGCCAGATCAAGCGCCTGACCCCAGGCGCCAGCGCGATCTCCAGTCTGCCGGCGGCATCCACCCGCAGCACCTCACCTTCCAGGTTCACCCGCGCCCCCCATATCACGCGAGCTTCGCCGGTTTGCGAGTTCACCATGAGGTAGACGCGGTCTCCCGCCCGAAAGTCACCCAGTTCCGCCGGCGAGCCCTCGCGCACCAGCCGGGCCGAAGTGGCCACCCGGACCTCCGTCTCCTGCCCGCCGGCAAGCGGCGCGAGCCGCAAGGTGCGCTCCGTGGGGTTGACCGCCTTCACCGTCGCCCGTGCGTCCCAGAGCAGCGCTTCAAGGTAGAGAACCTCGCCCGTCGCCGACATGATCAGGCGTACCTCGTCGAGCTCACGGAGGTCGGCCGGCGCTGCCGGCAGGCCGTTGCGGTAGCACGGAGCCGCCGGCCTCAGCACGATCTGATAGTGCCGGCCCGAAGGCGTGGCCACCGTCAAACCTCCCGGCGGCAAGATCTCCACCACCTCGCCTACCAGATCGTACAGGCTTCCCCTATGGCGCAGGAACCGGGTGATCAGCGCGGCGGCCTCGGCCCGGGTGGTCGCCGCGCCGGGCCGGAAGGTACCGTCGGGGAAGCCGCCCACCAGGCCGCGCCGAAAGAGCACCAGCACGTGCCCGGCCGCCCAGGCGGGGATGGCGGCCGCATCGCGGAAGGGCAACTCGGCCCGCGGGTTCGATATCCTGAAGGCCTCCGCCTCCCAGCCGCCCGCGCGCGCCAGCATCGTCGCCACCTCGGCCCGGGTCACCGCCTGGTCGGGCCGGAAGGTGCCGTCGGCGTAGCCGGCGGCAAGACCTCGCTCGTAAGCCGATTCCACGTAACCGCTGGCCCAGTGATGGGGACCGAGGTCGCGGAAGCTCGACGGCAGCGTGGCGAGCATGCGGGCGGTTTCGGGTCCTTCCAGGGCCACCACCAGGAGCTTGACGAGCTCGGCCCGCGTGACGGGCCGGTCGGGGTGAAAGCCGCCGTCGGGGAGCCCCTGCACCAGGCCGCGTGCGGCCAGTGCTTCCACTTCCGGCCGCGACCAGTGATGCTCGAGGTCGGTGAAGGAAACCGCCTCCGCCCGCACGCCGGGCAAGGCCAGCGCCAGTAGCAGAAGCACCAGCGTGCAGGCTATCCTACGCATCGAAGACCTCCACCACGCAAGAATCGAACCACACCGACCCCCGGCCCACCGCCTTCAGGTAGATCTCGAGGTTGGCACCCTCGGCGCCGGGAAGCGTGAACTCCAGCGCCAGCTGCTGCCATTCGAAGTCACCATGCCAGGCCTGGACGACCCGTCTGCCGGGCATGAGGTAGCTGTCGTCCCGCATGGAGCGGAACCTGGCCTCAAGGATCTGGACGGCACCCTCCGCCACCTCTGAGCCCTTGGCCCAGACGGTGACGCGGTAGCGCCGGCCGCCTTCAAGCGGCACGGTGGCGATGGCGTAGCTGCGCTCGTCGGGCAGGTCCTGCAGCCGCACCGACCGCATGCCGTGGAAACCCATTTCGCGGTCGTAGGCGGCGGGCCCGACCAGCGTCCAGTCGACCGGCCATCCCCTTGCTTCTTCCTCGAAGCTCGACTGGTAGACGATGCGGTCGGGCTCGGGCACCAGGTACCTTGAAACCTTGATCTCCTTCCTGACCTCCGCCGGCGGCCGGATCAAAAGGTCGAACGAGCCCTCCACCCGCACCAGCACCGCCAGGCGGACGGCGTACACCCCATCCTGGGGGAAGACGTAGTCGAGCCAGGGCTGGCGCGTCGTCCTCTCCACCACCTGTCCGCGGCCGTCGGCGATCTCCCATATCCAGAGGTAGCTCCGCCCGGCCAACTCGGCGGGAGCGGGGCCGGCCTCCAGCCGCAAGGGCTGCGCCAGCAAGGCCTCCGACGGCGACTGGACCGTCTGGTAGACGGTGATCTCCTTGCGCTGGGACAGCCGGCGCTCGCCGTCCCTCACCTCCACCAGGTACACGCCGGGGGCGGGGGGCTGGAAGGTGACCGCCGCGCGGCCGGTGAAGGTGGCGACCGGTTGTCCCGGAACCTGACGGTCGTGGATCAGCCAGACAAGCCTCTGCTCGGCCTGCAACCGTGCCGGCGGCAGGGCAAGGTGCATCACCACCTGACCGCCCAGCACCAGGTGCTCATCGCCGAAGATGGGGTAGGCCTGAGGGGTGAACATCGTGCGGCCGACCACCACCAGCATCGCCGCCCCCGCCACCGCCGCCGCAATTCTGATCCGCCTCGCCAGCAGCGTCCGTCGGGCCCGGCGGTAGGCCAGCAGGTCCCCCTCAACTTCCGCGAAGGACTGGTAACGGTCCTCGGGGTCGGCCTCCAGGCAACGGCGGATGATGCGTTCGAGCTCGCGGGAGACCGCGCGCCGGCGCCCCTTCCGGCCCAGTGCGTGCAGGAACTCCTGTTCGGGCGGGTTGCCCCGCAGAAGGTAGTACAGGGTGGCCCCGAAGCTGTAGATGTCGCTGCGTTCGTCGGTCGCCAGGTTGAGCCGCTGCTCGGGCGAGCTGAAGCTCTCGGTGAAAGCGTGCACCGCCGTGGCCTGCGACCGCAATGCGCGGGCGATGCCGAAGTCGATCAGTTTGACCTTGCCGTCGCGGCCTACCAGCAGGTTGCCGGGCTTGAGGTCGCGGTGGATCACGCGCTCGGGACCTTCGTGCAGGTAGCGGAGGATGCCCGTGATCTGCAGGGCGTAGCCGACCGCCTCGTCCTCGCCCAGCGGTCCCGCCCGCCGCACGAGGTCGGACAGGCTGAAGCCGTCCACGAACTCGGTCACCAGGTAGCACTGGCCGCCCTCCTCGAAGAAGTCGTACACCTTCGGGAGGTTGGGGTGGTTGAGGCGGAAGAGGATCTTCACCTCGTTCAAAAACTCCGCCGGCTGCAGGCTCTCCGGCTTGAGCTGCTTGACGGCAAGCAACACTTCATCATCCATGCCGATGCGGCTCGCCAGGTACACGGTGGCGGTGCCGCCCTCGGCATGCAACCTGACGATGCGGTAGCGGTTCTGCATCACGGTTCCTTCGGCGAGCAAGGACATACCTTCCCACGCGGCGGGATTATGTTACCTTCGACGGGCGGTGGCAGCTTCCCTCTGCGGCGGGTTCATGGGACGGTCAGATCCGAGAACGGTATGTCGACAAGCTCGTACCAGGAGAGCCGGTTGCGCACGCGTCCGCTCCAGTCGGCCACGGCGTTGGTGGTGGTCACCACCGTGGAGGCCTGGAGATCGAGGTGCACGTCGAGATTCTCCCCCAGCGGCACGCGGACCGCCGGCAGGCCGTCCAGGGTTGCTATATACAGGTAATGCTGCTGCATGGGCGACTGTTCGGGCACCCGCACCACCACTTCCGCCACCAACCGCTGGCGGTGTTCGTCCACCACCAGCTGACGGATGGCGATGGTCGTCCCCTCGGGCGGCCGGAACAGCGATCGCCATGCGAGCTGGCGTCCGATGAGTTCGAAAAGGTAGATGCCGCCGCGTTCGCCGACGTCGTAGACCGCGAGCCACCTGCCGTTTTCGGAAAACGCCAGCCGGCCGGTTCCCCCGAAGAACAGGAGCTCCTCGAGCACCAGCCCCCCTGCGCGGTTGAACACGTACACGCGGCTGTCGGCCTCGCCGGTGGTGGCCGCGACCAGGTCCCCCCCGGGGGACAGGGCGATGGCCCGGCGGAGCTGCGCCGGCACCCGGTATTCGGCGATGGTCGTTCCCCCGGCGGTCAGGAGCAGCACGCGGTCGGCATCGGCCACCAGGAGGTCGCCCTCGCGGGCGAACTCCACCACCGCATCCGCACGCACCTTCAGCGTGGCCGCCTCCTGCCACCGCGCGGTATCGTAAAGCACCAGCTGCCCGAAGGTCTGGCCCAGGGGTTGCACCACCGCCGCCAGCCGACCGCCGCCGGCCGAGGCGGCGGCCACCGCCCAGCCTTTCAGCGAACGCGCCAGCAGCCGGCGGCCGCTCCGATCGTACACCGCGAAGTAGCCCTGCTGGTTGAAGTTGGTCATGGTGGCGGCCACCCACTTGCCTCCCCCGAGCAGGCGGACGGCCGAGGCATGGTAGCGATCGCCGGTGAAGACCACCCGGGTCAGGGTCTGCCCGGCGGGGTCGAACAGCTCGTATCCCAGTCCCGATTGCTTGCCGACGGTGAGCGAGACGCCCACCGCCACCGCCGAGCCGTCGTCGGCCAAGGAAGCGGTGACCGGCTGCTCGTAGGTGCGCTCCCACACCGGGGTCATGGGCACTTCGGGGATCGCCTGCCAGTCCACCTCCCGCAACCGCAAGGCCGCATCGACGTCGGGCACCGAGGGAAGCTCGCGCTCGTAAGAACCCCCGCGATAGGCGGGACGCTCGCAGCCCAATGCGAGGCAGGCGCACGCCAGCAGGAGGATGCCTGCCGCCACCCGCAGCCTGTCGTAACCTGACACCCGGTCTCCCTCCTGCCTGGCGCAGCCAGTAGATTCTTGGCGGGCGAACGGCTTTCCTGCCCATGCCGGATGCACAAAGGCGAGCGCCCCGGGGGGGCCGGAGCGCTCTTTGGGGGACGTTGGGTTGGGGGTAAGGTTTTTCAGTCTTCGCCTTCTTCCTCGGGCTCCTCCTCGTCTTCGTCGGAGTCCTCCTCGTCTTCCTCCTCCTCGTCCTCCTCCTCGTCCTCCTCCTCGTCGGGCGCGAGAATCTGCA
>DYFO01000029.1:3966-7365 GCA_020725145.1 Symbiobacterium thermophilum | reverse complement strand
TCCTCCTCCTCGTCCTCCTCCTCGTCCTCCTCCTCGTCGGGCGCGAGAATCTGCACCAGCGTCACCTTGCCCCGGGCCAGCGTGCACTCAACCTCCTGGCCGACCGCGAGCGCGGACAGCCCGAGCTCCGTGCCGTCCGGCCCGAGCACCCGCACCGCCGGATCCAGCGGCCACGTCACGCTCTGGCCTTCCGCATGCAGCGTGATCGAGGTGGCGGTGACCGCCTCCACCGTGCCCTGGAGCTTGCGGATCTCGTAGTAGGCGGCGATGAAGATCGCCAGCGTCGGGTCCTGGTCGTCGAGCACGAGCTCGGCGCGGTCGCCCGGCCTCAGGTCGGCAAGGGTGGCGGGCAGGTCGTTGAGGTATATGACGGCTTCGGGGTCCACCCGGAAGGTCTTACCTTCGGGATGCTCGGTGTTGGCCACGGTGATGGAGGATTCGGGACCTACCACCACCGTCAGGATGGTGCCCTCGAATTCGCCGTCTTGCGGGGGCTTGGGCATCTTGCCGCCCACCCGGTCAAGCAATGCGGCCAGCTCCGACCGCTTCACCGCGCGGTTGGGCTGGAAAGTGCCGTCGGGGTAGCCCTGCACGATGCCCTCGCGCACCGCCACCGCCACGAAGCCCACCGCCCAGGCGGGTATGGCGGCTGCGTCCTTGAAGGGCAGCTTCTGGGCCTTGAGCTCGTCGGCCTCCGCGGCCAGCCCCATGGCCCGCACCAGCATCACCACCACGTCCAGACGGCTGGCCGAGGTGTTGGGCTGTATGGTGGCCGCGCTGTCGCGCACCAGGTCACGCAGGAGACCCTGCTCGTGGGCGACCACCAGGTAGCCCACGGCCCAGCCGGCGGTGGCCAGCACCGCGGGCCAGTCGCGGTAGTTCAGCCGCTCGTTCATGCGGGCCAGCGCCTCGTCCTCCAGGCCCATGAGGCGCACCGCCAGCGTGACCAGCTCGGCCCGGGTGACGGCGCCGTCGGGTCGGAAGGTGCCGTCGTCATAACCCCGGAAAAGGCCGTTGAGCACCGTCTTGGCGATGTGCTTCTGGGCCCAGGTGCTCACGCCGGTGTCGGGAAAGCTGACCCGCTCCCGGGCGGTCAGCTTCTTGGCCAAACCCGGGGGCGTGGCGGGCCGCGCGGCAAGCACCGTGCCGGTCACGAGGGTGAGGACGAGGACGGCTCCTGTCACGACGGAAATCATGCGTCGCACGGCGTTCCCCTCCCTTTACGCTCGAAGGTCCGGCGGAGGGCATGTCCACCCTCTCACCTCATAACACCTCGCACGGGGTCGGGAATTTGGGGGGGTGCGCCCAGCGGTGCTCAGCCGGTTGCAGCGCCGAGGGCCGCCGCGAGATCCCGCCCAAGCGCTTGCGCATCCGCCAGCGCCTGTGCTTCACCCAGGATGGCTCCCCGTGCATCCACTCCGCGCACCTTGAGCTCACGGTGGTAGGTGACCCCCAGGGCATCGAACCAACACCTGATCGTCTGCACGGACCCCACAAACAACTTCGAGCCGCGGGTAGCGCCCACCGCGATGAAAGCTCCCGGACGGCGCAACGGGAGCGAGGCCTGAGGTCCGCGGTTCCAAAAGAGCTGACCGCGGTCGATGACCGCCTTCAGCTGTGCGGGTAAGCCCATGAAAAAAACCGGGGATGCCACCAGCAGGCCGTCGACGGCCTCAAGTAACGGGTACAGACGGTCCATGTCGTCGCGCTGCACGCAGCGGCCCGACCGGCAGGCGTCGCATGCCCGGCAGGGCAGGATGTGAAGCTCGGGGACGACCAGCTTGTGCACGGTTACCGGCGCCGCAGCTGTCATGGCAAAAAGCGCAGCATCGAGCAAGGTCTCGCTGTTGCCCTGCCGGCGGGGGCTGCCCGCTATGGCCAGGATCACGGGAGCAGACATGGTCGGACAATGCGACGCCGGTCACCCGGTTTCCTCCCGGAGCAAGACAGAGATCCCGGGAGATCGCCAGCTAGCGGGTGCCCTGCTCCCAGGACCGCAAGTACTCCTCCTGTTCTGCGGTGAGGCGGTCGATGTCGAGCCCCATGCTCTCGAGCTTCAGCCGGGCTACCCCGGCATCGATGGCCTCGGGCACCGGGTATACCCGTGGCTCCAAGGTGGGCCGTTCCCTCACCAGCCACTCCAGCGTCAGCGCCTGGTTGGCGAAGCTCAGGTCCATCACCTGCGCGGGGTGACCCTCGGCGGCTGCCAGGTTCACCAGGCGGCCTTGGGCCAGCACCAGCACTCGCCGGCCGTCCGGCAGGCGGTACTCCTCGACCCCCTGCCGGACCTCGCGGCGGGAACTCGCCATGGCAGCCAGGGCCCCAAGGTCGATCTCCACGTTGAAGTGGCCGGCGTTGGCCAGGATGGCCCCGTCCTTCATGCGGGCGAAGTGCTCGCGGCCGATCACCTTGCAGTTGCCGGTGGCGGTCACGAACACGTCGCCGCGACCGGCGGCCTCGGCCATGGGAGCCACCTCGAAGCCGTCCATGGCCGCCTCCAGTGCCCGCAGCGGGTCGACCTCGGTGACCAGCACCCGCGCCCCCATGCCCGCGGCCCTCGCCGCCACCCCGCGGCCGCACCAGCCGTATCCGGCCACCACCACCACCGCCCCGGCCAGCAGGCGGTTGGTGGCCCGCAGGATCCCGTCGACGGTGGACTGGCCGGTGCCGTAACGGTTGTCGAACATGTGCTTGGTCCGGGCGTCGTTGATGGCCACGATGGGGTAGCCGAGCCTGCCCTGCCCGGCCATGGCCCGCAGCCGCGTGACCCCGGTGGTGGTCTCCTCGGTGCCGGCCGCCACTTGCGGGAGCAGGTCCCGCCGCTCGGTGTGCAAAAGGCTGACCAGGTCCGCCCCGTCGTCCATGGTGAAGCGCGGACCGATCTCCAGGGCCTGGTGAAGGTGCCGGTAGTACTCCTCCGCGTCGGCTCCCCTCCGCGCGAAGGTGGGAACCCCGAGCTTTCGCCCGAGCGCCGCCGCCACGTCGTCCTGGGTGGAAAGCGGATTTGAGGCGCATAGATACACCGCGGCGCCGCCGTCCTTGAGCGTCAGCACCAGGCTCGCGGTCTCGGTGGTGACGTGCAGACAGGCCGCCACCGTCACTCCCTCCAGCGGCCGCTCCTCGCGGAACCGCCTCCGGATGGCCGCCAGCACGGGCATGTTGTCCTGCGCCCAGGCGATGCGGTCAAGCCCCTGCGCCACCAGACGGGCTTGGCATGAAGTCATCGTGCTTCCAACCTCCCGGCGTGAGCTTCGCGCCGGGCGGCGGATGACCCTTCCGCTCGGGTTGTGAGACCTGCCCCCACGCGTTATATTGTTGCCACCAAGGCTCCCTGAGGGTGGGTGTCATGCCGTTCCGCAGGGCCCGGCCGCGCGAGCGTGAAGCCGTCCTTCGTGAGGA
>DYFO01000029.1:0-3866 GCA_020725145.1 Symbiobacterium thermophilum | reverse complement strand
GGGCGCGGCCACCCTCGACCAGTACTACGTGCCCACACGCTATCCTGACGGGCTGCCCAGCGGCATCCCTTCCCACGCCTTCGACAAAGAGCATGCCGATCTGGCGGTCGCGAGGGCCAGGCATACCCGCGAGTTCGTCGCCGCCCGCCTGCAAGATCGATAAGGGGGTGCCGGTTTGCCCGGCGCCCCCCTATGCTCAGCGGATCTTGCCCTTGATTACCTCCAGAGCCTTCTCCAGCTGCACATCAGGCGGAGGGGGACCTTCCGGTCGCGGCGTGCGCGCCAGGTTCAGCTCGTCCACGGTCTTTGCGTCCACTTCCCCGGTGACCGGCAGGCCCGCCGACCGCTGGAACTCCCGGACCGCCTGCGTCGTGGCCGCGTCGAACACCCCGTGCTCTTCGCCCGTGTATAGCCCCAGTTGCCCAAGCCGCCGTTGCAGGGCCTGCACGTCGAGCCCGACCATGCCCTCCCGCAGCGTGCGTTCGTGCTTGAGCAGCTGCACGGCAACGATGGGTAGCTTGGCCGGGTCATAAAGCGCCTCCACCACGTGGTCGGGCTCGAGCCCGATGCCGTGAATGGACCTGCCGGTGGGCGTGAAGTAACGCGCGGTGGTCAGCTTCAGGCCTCCTGAGTCCATGAGCGGATAAAGCGTCTGCACCGTGCCCTTGCCAAAAGTCCGCGTGCCCACCAGCACCCCCACGCGGTAGTCCTGGATGGCCCCGGCGACGATCTCGGACGCGCTGGCCGTGCGGTGGTTGACCAGCACCGCCAGCGGATAGTTGATGCCCCGGCCATGCCCGTGCAGGAACTCGCTCGCCCCCCCGCGGCGGCGGATGCGCACCACCGGCCCTTCCGGCAGGAACAGCGAGGCCACCTCCACCGCCTGCTCGAGGTAACCCCCCGTGTTGTCACGCAGGTCGAGCACCAGGCCACGCAAGGCCCCCAGCGAGGCCAGCGCCTCCCTGGTCTCCTTGCCGGTGGTGGCGTGGAAAGCGCCGATCTTCAAGTAGCCGATGCCGGGCTCCAGCATCCGGCTCTCGACCGTCACCAGCCGGATGAGCTCGCGTACCAGCCGCACGGTGAAGGGCTGGCCCACACCCACGCGCTTGATGAGCAGGGTGACCGCGGTTCCCGGCTCTCCCCGCAGCCTGGCGGTGACCTTGTCCAGGGGCATGCCGATGAGGCCCTCGCCGTCCGCCTCCAGCAGGATGTCTCCCGCCTTTATCCCCGCGCGTTCGGCGGGGGTTCCGGGGAAGACCTGCAGCACCACGGGGGCTCCTTCCTCGGTGGTGATGCTCATGCCCAGCCCGCCGTAAGTCCCCTCCATCCCTTCGGTGAACCGCCGCAGCTCCTCGGGAGTGAAGTAGTCGGAGTAGGGATCGCCCAAGCTCTCGAGCATCCCGGCGATGGCCCCGTCCACCAGCGCGCGCAGGTTCACGGGGTCCACGTAACCCAGGATGATGAGGTTGAAGACCTCGGTGAAGCGGGAGAGCTGAAAGCGGTATTCGGGGTCGGGCTGCGCCCCACCGGCCACCGGGACCAGCAGGCTGGCCACCACCACCGCCATGACCAGCAAGGCGAAAAGTCGCTTGCGGCGGAGCAAGGGATACCACCTCCGGTCGATGTTCGGAGGATTTCGCCACCCCGAAGGCTTAACCTTCAGGCCATGTGTGAAGAAATCGTTGGGAATGCGGCAGGAAAGCACCTGCCCATGCTTGAAGGCCGTTTTCGGAGGGACCTCGCTTGCGTCAGCACCGGGCACCGCTGGTCGCCGCCCTCGCCGCCCACCTGGCAAGAGCCCCGGGCCGCCTGCACATGCCCGCCCACAAGGGGGGGAGGTGGGTGGACGACGAGTTCGGGCGCCTCTTCCACGAGCATGCCTGGGAGCTCGACCTCACGGAGCTTCCCGGCCTGGACGACCTGCACTGGCCCACCGGTCCGCTGCGTGAAGCCCAGGATCTCGCCCGGGAAGCTTTCGGCGCCGAGGAGACGCTGTTTTTGGTCAACGGGAGCACCTCGGGCCTGCTGGCGCTGATCCTGGCCACCTGCGGGCCGGGTGACACGCTGGTGCTGGCCCGCAACTGCCACCGCGCCGCCTTCGCGGGGCTCGTGCTCTCGGGTGCGTCCCCCGCCTGGATCCGCGTAGAGGTCGATGTGCGGCTTGGGATCGCCGTCGGGGTGACACCCGAGGCCCTGGCCACGGTGCTCGAAGCTCACCCCGAGGCCCGGGCTGCCCTGGTGGTCAGCCCGACCTATCAGGGGTTTGCCTCTGACCTGACGTCCCTGGCCACCGTCTGTCATGCCCGGGGAGTTCCTCTCCTGGTGGACGAAGCGCACGGCCCCCACTTCAGCTTCCATCCCGCATTGCCGCTTCCGGCGCTGCGGGCGGGGGCCGACGCCTGTGTGCAAAGCCTACACAAGGCCGGGGGGTCGCTCACCGGCACCGCCCTCTTGCACCTTCAGGGAAAGCTCCTGGACCGCGACCGCGTGAGGCTGATGGCCTCGCTGGTGCAGACCACCAGCCCTTCCTTCCCGCTCTTGGCCTCCCTCGATGCCGCCAGGCGCCGCCTGGCCACTTGTGGGCGAGAGGATCTGGATCGGACCCTGGCCCTGGCGACCATCACCCGCAGGAGGCTCTGCGAGCTCGGTTATCACTGCCCCGGGGAGGAGTATACCTTCCCCGGGGTGGCGGGCGTGGATCTGACCCGTCTGCTCGTGCACGTCGGCGACCGTGGGGTCACCGGCTACCGGGCGGAGAGGCACCTCCGGGCATCGGGCGTGCAGGTGGAATATTCAGACCCCGTCAACTTCCTGGCCCTGGCAAGTCCGGGGGACGACCCGGCGTGGCTCCAGTCCTTGCTCCACGGGCTTTGCACCCTGCCCCCGGGAACCGCCCGACCCATCGACCTTGGGTCGCTGTGGACGCTTCCCCACGTGGCCCTCAGCCCTGCCGAGGCGGTGCGGCTGCCCCGCAAGCGAATTCCCCTGCGCCGTGCCCCGGGCCAAGTGGCAGCCGAGCTGGTCTGCCCCTATCCCCCGGGCGTTCCGGTGCTCGTCCCCGGCGAGGTGATCCCCGCGGAATTGCCCTCGGCGTTGGAGGCCCTGGCCGCCGTGGGCGGTCGCTTCCAGGGACGGGACCCCGTGAAGGAGGGCCTGGACGTCCTCGCCTTGCCGCCTGGCGCGTAGAGGATTGTGGGTGGCCATCCACGAAGTGGTAAGCGTCTGCGGTTGGGAGGGCGGCGATCATGCTGTCCCCGAGAAGGCCATGGCTCGCAGCGCCGGCCGAGCGGCTAAGGGCTTGGCTTGCGCCTGGAGGCCCGGTTGACACCGACCCCGTGATCGCCTACCCCCGCCTTTGCCTGGCGGGGCTGCACTTGGGTCCGCCCGTGCAGGTGTCGCAAGCTGCGATCCGCAATGGCAAGATGCACCTTGCTCCGGGGACTTACGCTTTCAGCCTGCAAAGCTTCTGCCTGGAGGGAGGCAAGCATGGCCCGGGACCGGGGTCGGTCTACGCCGTTGCCCCGCTGCAGGGTCCTCGGAGCGCCTTGATCCGCCGGGTGCTGCACGCGGCGGCGACCTCGCAGGTCGATAAGGCCCGGGTGCAGGCGCTCGTGTGGGCCATCGGCAGCCGGACCGGTTACCACGGGTGGTCCCAGGAGATGAGGCGTACCGCGGAGGAGCTCCTTGACGAAAGGGACCTCTTCGTTCTGGGCAAACGCCATTGGAGGCTCGTGCCCCAACCTGTCAGGCAGCTGGCGTCGCACCTCCTGGGGTGGTTGCTCGAACGCAACCCCAGCTGGCAGAGGCTTGTCGGTGGCTTGGCCGCGGGAAGACGTGTGCTGGCCGATGCCCTGGCAACCTACGAG
>DYFO01000003.1 GCA_020725145.1 Symbiobacterium thermophilum | reverse complement strand
CCTGGTGTTTCTCAAGCCTCAACGCTTACCGCGACCCCGGTAACCCGTCATTTCTGTCAAACATGGGCTAGCACCCTGGCCGGAGGGCTTGATCCCAGAGCCCGGTAGCCCCGGCGAGACGGTAGCTCGGTTGTTCGACGCCCTGGCCCGGGGAGATTACTGGGAAGCCGCCGATCTCGCCATCGCCGCCTACCGCGGGGACCCTTCCGCCCTGGCCGACCACCTCGCCCAGGGCCTCCGGATGGCCGGCGCCATCCGCCGATGGACCATCGTGGCCGTCGCCGACAGCGAGCCCGCAGTGGTGTCGGTGCATTGCCGGTTCGCCCGGCTGGGCCGCCTGGATCTCGAGGTGGAGCTCTTTCCGGAACCCGCGGGCTGGCGGTTCGCGTCCATACGGATGGTCCGTCGCTCGGCAAGGTCGCCTGGGAGACCGCCAGGACGGCGCGGCTCGATTTGCATGTCTGGCCCGGGCACGGCCGCGATCTCCAACACCTCGAGCTGGCCAGCGAGGACGGCTTCGACCGCGCCCTGGCACCCTTGCTCCTTCCGGGCGAGGAACCGCCGGACTGGGCGCTCGAACCGGTCACCGCCTACGTCTTCCCGTCCGTCAAACACCTTCGCCAAGCAACAGCCATGCCTGTTCGGGACTGGATGCAGGGTATGGTAACGCCGGCTGGCGTGCTCATGCTCTCCTCCTCGGCCCTGAAGAGACCGCCATGCCCCCCATGGGGGCACCACGAAGCATGAAAATCGGGTGCTGACGGTGGACAATCGGGTGCGCGGCTGGTGATGAGGTCGGATCTCCTTGGTGCCTGGAGCCCGATACTGAGACTGACCCCGGCGGTCAGAAGCACCACGGTGGTGGAGGCGGCCCGAGCGGCGGCCCGGACCAGGTATACCTACTTGTCAGCTCAGTATCATCGCATAGCCGCAAGAAGAGGTTCCAAGAGCGCGGCGGTGGCAGTGGCCCACACCATCCTGGTGATCCCGACGCAGGAGGCGGCCTGATCGGGAGTCCATTTTCGTAGTAGAGGGATCCAGGAGTTCCACGAGATCTTCGTCCACGAGCTGAACCACCTGCTGTTGGGCCGCTACGTGATGGCCCGGGGGGTGGTCGTACCGCCGATCGCGTGGCTGTCGGAAGGGATGGCAGGCTTGGCCGCCGGCCAGCTCCAGGGGCACCGCCGCGAGGGCTTCCTTTCCTGGCTGGTCGGAGCATCCCTTCCCGCGCTCGACGCTCTGGTCGAGGGCTTCGCCACCAACCCGGTGCGCGGCCGCTGCGAGTACGCCTTCTCCTTGGCCGAGTACCTCACGGCGAGGTGGGGCTTGGACGCCCTCAGGCGGCTGGTGGATCTCCTGTGCGACGGCCTGGACAGGAAGGCCGCGCTGGAAGAGCTCACTGGGCAGTCGGTGGAGCAGTTCACCGCTAGCTGGCACCGCTGGCTTCCCGGCGGAATTAAGGACGACACCGGGTAGCGGACTCCCCGCCCGCCCGCACGCCACACCCCGGCATCCGCCGGCCGGGACTCGAGGCCAGCGCTCATGTCTGGGCGTGCTTCAAGAGGTTCAGCAGAGCACCGAGTGCGCCCTGAAGGAGCTCCTGAGGGGCTGGAGACTGCGGCGCGGGCCATTCGGTGTTGCGGCTGGCCGAGCAACTGGAGCAGTCCAAGACCACCCTGTTCGGCTTCGCCAGGCCCGGGTCCTGGACCGGCATTGCGTTTCCCCCCGTCACCGGGGGTATCGAGCCCAGGAGCTACACTGTAGACAAAGTTCCGCCGCCTACCGGACCGGCGCGTTCGCTGGGCGGAAGAGGTCAGGGAGCAGGGGGTGTTGGCCGCCGGGAACAGCATATGAGACCGGGTGGGACACAGGTAAGAACTAGCTGAGGTTCCAGCTACCCCGGTCACACCGTCCCCGAAGATTGAAGAAGGACTCAAAGCCTTCGGTGCATAGAGAGTCGTTGGGCAAGCCGAGAAGGCTCTGGTACCGCCTGAACACGTCCGTGGCTCCGGGGTCGCGCAGGATCACCTTGACCGACGCTTCCGTGGAAATCCCCCTGCGGAACAAGTATCTGAGGTTGTGATCGGCCGCTGGCAGCGAGTATCCGACGAAGATAACGGTGGTGGCCCGCCTGAGTAAGGCGAAAGCCTCATCGTATACCATCTGGACAATCGGGTTCCTGATGGTCTTCAGCGCGGTAGGCGTGATGATAAACGTTCTGAGCGATGGAGTCTCTTCGTTCGAGCCGCACCGTGGACAGGGAGCCGGCATGATCTGCGGAACCCACAACCGCCCGTCCGTGCGGGCAAACATGCCGTGACAACAGGGGCATGAACCCCAGTTCAGGGAGCCATGAAGCTTGTAGAGCAATGGGCCTCCACGAGGGAGCAGGGAGCCGTCTTCCATTGCTCTGGCCGGAACGCCGTAATCCACGGTCTGTCCACACCGAGAGGAACACTGCTGCAGAGTGTTGTCCCAGAGTAGATCCCAGTTGGTGCTAATCGTTGCCCAGTCATCGTATCGGGCACACAGCTCATTATACACTGCGTGGTAAAGCGAGAGATCAGCGGGAGTAGCATGGCTGATAGCATAGGCTATGCAGGTGTCAAGGCTGTTTCTGACCAAGTACAGCCTCTCATGGTCGTAGGGCTCGTCCTCTGACAGTGTTCGCTCGAGCCCGCATCCTCCGGCGTCACGGCGTCGACTGCCACGTAGCAGCACATCGTCCTCTGACAATGCTCGGTCGAGAACGGAGTAGACATCCTCCAGCTCAATCTCCCACCACGGTCGCTCGCCCACCGAACGGTCACACTCACTGAAGACTGCTTGCAGGAAGTCTTCCACCACCTGCTTCGCTTTCTGAAACCTTATCACTTCCTCACTCTCTCCCAGCATGGGAGTCAGTTCGTGGATGTGGCTGAGGAGTTCTCTTTGAGAAGGGACGCCTGCAGGAGTTGAGAACCCTGCCCCCAAAACAAGCACGGCGCTCGTACGGGCTGACACCTAGAAACCGTCGCCCTCCTTCTCGATCAGGTCGGCCCACACCTTCAAGTGTCCAACTGCTGAGCTTCCGAGGAGAGCCATAGCCTCTTCCCTGGCGTCCCTCAGCTCCTTGGACACAACTGCAGGCTCGCGTCTTGGCTCCCTGAACTCCCTGGACTTCACATGGAGATAGTGTCGAACACAGCGATCCCTTGCCTCTGGGGTAGGTATGTTGCGATAGGACACTCCCCTGTGTCGAGTCTCCACCCTGATTGACTTGGGTTCACCATACAGCGCGAACCCCTCATCGGGTCTGGTGGCACCTCCAATGAGCTCAGTGCACACGGGACAATCGCACACGTTGGCCATGTAGTCACTGGCTGAACCAAGGTGCCGACTGGCCAACTTGTAGGCATCGAAGTAATCCAAGCGGGCATGGACCCTTGGGTAGTAGAACTTGGAAATCGGTATGCCCCCGCCAACTGGTACGACAGGTCGGTGCTCGCCGTACTCCAATCCATGGCAAACACCGGCAATGTTATAGCCGGGTCTCACCTTCGCCAGGATCACGGGCAGATATGACCCGTACAGGACGGAGACTGGCTTGCTCTTGCCTATCGCTTTAAGCAGCCCCAAGTACTTCTTCAACACGAAAGCCGGAGCTTGCACTTCATCCAGCCTGTCAACCCACACGGCAACCTGGTCAGCTCTTGAGGAGACAACGAGGTCAATGACGTTGTTGATTTGATCGCTGAGGAGCAGACCCTGATCGACAACTAGCTGCAATGTAACTGAACGTCCGGGATGAAGTTGTTTTGAGCACTCCACAAACCGGACGTTGAGCGGCAGCCAATCGTCGACGGTGGTTTCATCCATGAGGAAGTAGGGGGCCACGACTGACTCGGGCTCAAGCGGCGCCGCTATTCCCGCAAACTGGTAGTACTCCAGTTCACCCCTGGCCGCCGCTTGAGT
The DNA here is from genome assembly GCA_020725145.1 of Symbiobacterium thermophilum. Lineage (GTDB taxonomy): Bacteria > Bacillota > Sulfobacillia > UBA995 > UBA995 > DYFO01. The sequence continues at coordinate 111,537 of DYFO01000003.1, read as the reverse complement.
TCGCAGCGTATTCAGTTGGAAGTCGGCCACTCTGGCCACAAATGCTTCCACCAAGCTACCGCTGAAGTCCTCTGGTGTAACCGGGCGCCAACTACTCAGACGCGACTTCACGGGTTCACCCAGGTAATCGGCCAGTTTCAAGATAGAACGCTTGATCCCTCCGGTCTTGCTTGACTCAACGCTCGCCAGACCGTGTTGAAACGCGTGCGTTTGGGGATCAATGATGAAAGGCTTGCCAGTTGCTTTCGATGAGGCAAAAGCCGCCAAACCAGACGCAGCGTCGGCTACCATCGCCCCGTTGAACACTACCCAGTCGTAGGAGTCCGCAAACTCACCGCAGAAGTAGTGGGCCTCCCGGTGGATGCCGTAGCGAACCATGTGAACGGGGGCCGACCGGTCGCGAGCAATCATGGCTGCAACCTCCTCCCTCCGAAGGCGTCTCGGACCCACCGCTCGGCAACGTGCCATTTCCTGGTCGAGAGCCTGGGACTGATTACCTCCGTCAGAGCGATCCGGCCGACCGCTTCTTCGACGAGAAGAAGGCCGATACCAGATTTCGAAAACGCCTCGCGGATCGAAGCGGTGATAGTTCGCTTAGGAAGACATACGTAGCAGTAGTCGAAGGCGATGAGATGGTGCTCGGCTTGGGATAGGCCCCTGCGCCAATCACTGAGCTTGAATTCGACAGCAATCAGGGCCTCGCTTACCTCAAGCACCAAGTCCACCGAGTGTGACAGACACGGCACCTCGGTGTAGCCCATCTTGCCACTCCGAGCCAGACTATCGAAGACACGGCGGACAAAATCCAGTTCTGATTCATACTCGACGTCTACGTGACAGGATCTTGTCCCTGATCTCCGATCGCGATGTGTAATTAGGGTACTTGGAGTAGACGTAGTGCAACACCTCTTGTAGCGACACTCGAGTGCAGTTGCGCTTAAGCATTTCCAGGGCGCGCAACTGGTTGTCACTCACCTTTTTCAGGAGCCGTTCTTCGACAAACCGGCAGCCCAACTCCGACAGGGCAAGGCTCTCCTTACGGTACTCCTCGAAGCCGGCACCCTCGGCGTAGCCGGCTGCGCGAGAATCCACCGACCAAGCTTCGTACTCCGATGCCTCCTCCGCTGTAGCGGCCTCTGATGAGACAGTCTGCCGCTCAACAAACCCCAGGTTGACAAGGAATTCAATGTCGTCAAGAACTCGCTTCGAAAAGGGGCCGAATCTGTCCGGGTCAAACAAGGGTATGTCCTCTTCAGCCATCATCGCGTCCTTCTTGAACTTCGGGAAGACCTCCTGGCTGAAAAGGAAGACAATCTTCTGGAGAAGAGTCCTTCCGTAGATAGGTTCCCCGCGCTTGCCTGTGGCACCGGGAACATACAGCAGTAGCATCAACAGGTCCTTGCTGGTTATTCCGGCCACCTGACAGACGCTCCTTCCCACGATACTCTGTTAGTTCTACAAGGTAGCTGACAACCCTTTCCTCGCACCCTTGGCTCACAACAGCCATGGTCTGCGTCCTTGTCGGATTGATCGGTTCAGGGCCACCTGGGCAGGCGTCAACCGCCTCGCCTGCCCCGCTGCCTCCCGCTGCGCTCGGTTCCTCCGCCCACCAACACGAACTCGACCTGGCAGGTAGCGACCGACGCCCGGGCCACCTGCACCTCGACCGCCTGGCCCGGCCGGTAAAGACGCCCCGCCCTCCTGCCCACCAGCGCCTGGCGGCCGGGATCGAAGCGGTAGTAGTCGTCGCCCAGGGTGGATACGTGCACCAGACCCTCGACCGTGTTCTCCAGCCCCACGAAGAAGCCGAAGGGGGCCACGCCGGTGACGATCCCCGGGTATATCTCACCCCGCCTGTCCGCCATGTAGCGCACCTTCTTGACGAGCACCCCTTCCATCTCGGCCTCCGCCGCCCGCCGCTCCCGGGCCGAGGCCAGGTCGGCCACCTCGTCCAGCAGCCCGGGGTCGCCGGGGCTCGCTCCGGACAGCGCCCGGACCAGCTGGCGGTGAACCACCAGGTCGGGGTAGCGCCGGATGGGCGAGGTGAAGTGGGTGTAGGCACGTGTGGCCAACCCGAAGTGGCCGAGGTCCTCCCGGCTGTAGCGGGCGAGCTTCAGCGACCGCAGGACGGCCATGCCCACCACGCCCTCCAGGGGACCGCCGCGGGCGCGGTCCACGACCGCCTGCAGGCGGCGCGCGGGCCGGCCGCGGGGAGCGAGCACGAAACCCAGGGCGGCCAGGAACGCGGCCAGTTCCTCCAGGCGCGAGGAGTCGGGCTCCTCGTGCACGCGGTAGATGAGCGGAAAGCCTCGGTCTTCCAGGAAAGAGGCGACGGCCTGGTTGGCCTGCAGCATGAACTCCTCGATGATGCGGTCGGCCACCGAGCGCTCGGCCCGTCCCAGGAAGGTGGGATTGCCTTCCGCGTCCACTTCCACCCTGGCCTCCGGCAGATCGAAGTCCAGGCTACCCCGCCTGCGACGTGTCTCCAGCAGGGCAAGGGCCAACTCGCGCATGGCTTCGAAGTCGTCCACCAGGGGGGCATAGCGCTGCCGCAGGTGGCGGTCGCCTTCCAGGATGGCCCGCACCTGCGGGTAGGTCATACGCTCGTCCACGCGGATCAGGCTGCGGCAGAACTCCTTGCGCCGAAGCTCGCCGCCCGCGCCGAAGTCCAGGATGGCCGTAACCGCCAGGCGGTCCACCGCGGGGTTGAGGCTGGCGATGCCTTCCGACAGCGGGGGTGGGAACATGGGCAGCACGCGGTCTACCAGATAGACGCTCGTCCCCCGCTCCAAGGCCTCACGGTCCAGCACGCCACCGGCCGGCACGTAGTGGGCGACATCGGCCACGTGCACCCACAGGCGGTAGCCGCCGCCGGGCAGCCGGCGGATGGAGACGGCGTCGTCGTGGTCGCGGGCGTCCTCGCCGTCGATGGTCACCGTGGGCAGGGCCCTCAGGTCCTCCCGGCCTTCGCGGTCCGCGGGACGAACCTCCCGGGGCAGGGCGTCGGCGGCCGCCAGCACCGGCGCCGGGAACCGTGACGGCAGCCCGTGGCGGTGGATGACGGCGGGGATGTCGGTGCGCGGGTCGCCTGCCGGCCCCAGATCCTCCACTACCCGCCCCTCGGCCAGACGGTGGCGGTCACCCCAGTCCACCACCTCGGCGGCCACCGTGTGGCCCGACCGTGCCCCACCGAGCGCGGTGGCGGGGATGAGCAGCGTCGGGCCTCGCCGGGGATCGTCGGGGACCACCAGTCCGACGCCGGCCCGGATCTCAAGGGTGCCCACCACCGGGTGGGGAGCACGTTCCAGGAGGCGGATGACCTCACCCGAGGGTCCCGGGGCACGGTTGCGGCGCCGCCGGGCCGGCGGCAGCAGGCGGACGATGACGCGGTCGCCCTGCAGGGCTCCTCCGAGATCGCCGGGGGCCACGTGCACGTCGGGACCGTCGCCGATCACGAAACCGTGGCCTCCCCGGGTGATCTCCAGGCGGCCGACCGCCAGGTTCATGTTCTCCGGCAGCCCGTAGCGGCCGGTGCGGGTCCGGATCACCCGGCCCCGGGCCTCCAGCTTCCCCAGACGGCCGGCCAGATCTCCCATCTCCGGCAACCGCGTAGCGAGTTCCTCGAAGGTCAGCGGCCGCCCGGGACGGCGGCCGAGAGCTTCGAGAATGCGGGCATCCGGGTCGTTCAAATCAGCCCGCCTCCAGTAGGCCTGCGGGCAACCGGTTCATACCGTCAAAGTCCGATCTCGCCGGCGATCCCCTGCATCGCCTCCAGCCCCATGGCCACGAACTCCTCCAGGCCGAGGCCAAGCTCGGTTTCGCAGGCCCGGATGATCTCGCGGTTGGCGCCGCGGGCGAAGGCTTTCTCGCCGAAGCGGTTGAGCACGAAAGCGGTGTCGATGCCGGCCAGGCGGCGCGACGGACTGATCAAGGCCGCCGCCACGATCAGGCCGGTCAGCGGGTCGGCGGTGTACAGGGCGCGGGCCATGCGGGTGGTCCGGGGCAGCCCGTGGCGTTCGTTGTGGGCCCGCACCGCGTCGACCAGCTCCGCGGGCAGACCGTGGGAGGCCAACAGATCTGCCCCCACCTGGCTGTGCCGGTCGGGGTCGTCCCGGGTCGTGTCGTAATCGATGTCGTGGAGCAGACCGGCAAGTCCCCAGGCTTCCTCGTCCTCGCCGAAGTGGCGGGCAAGCCGCCGCATCACCGCCTCCACGGCCAGCGTGTGCTTGAACAGGTTTTGGTTCTTGAGGTGGTCCCTGACCAGTCGCAGTGCCTCGTCACGGTTCATGGCTCCAAGACCTCCTTTCCCCGGTGACGACAGGCGAAGACCGCCCGGGCCTCGGCAAGCACCCGGCCGCCCTCCGTCGCCTCGGCGGTAAGCTCACAAAAGTCCCGGCGGCGCCGGACGGCCCGCGCGCGGCAGGTGATCTCCCGGCCCAGGGGAGCACCGGCGCGGTACCTGACCTCCAGCCGGGCGGTGGTGCCGACGATACCGCGCTCCCCCAGCCAGTGGGCCATCGTCTCGTCGAGCAAGGTGGCCATGATGCCCCCGTGCAGGAGGCCTGGGAATCCCTGATGCACTTGGCCGGGAGTGAAACGTCCCAGCATCTCCTCGCCGTCGGGCTCAAAGCTCATCCCCAGGCCCACCGGGTTGTCACGCCCGCAGGCGAAGCACATCTCGGGCCGGTCCCGCCCTCCTTGCATCAGAGGAACAGGGGGGCGAACACCAGGGCGACGATGGTCATCAGCTTGATCAGGATGTTCAGGGACGGCCCGGCGGTATCCTTGAAGGGATCGCCGACCGTGTCTCCCACCACCGCCGCTGCGTGGGTGGCCGTTCCCTTGCCCCCGAAGCGCCCGGCCTCGATCGATTTCTTGGCATTGTCCCAGGCTCCGCCGGCGTTGGCCATCATCACCGCCAGCAGGAAGCCCGACACCAGCGTACCCGCCAGCAACCCGCCCAGGGCCTCGCGACCGAGCGTCAGTCCCACCGCCAGCGGCGAGAGCACGGCGATCAGTCCGGGCAGCAACATCTCGCGCAGCGCGGCGCGGGCGGCGATGTCCACCCCCCTGGCGTAGTCGGGTCGCGCGTGGCCCTCCATGAGTCCGGGGATCTCGCGCCACTGGCGCCTGACCTCGCCGATCATCTCGAAGGCGGTGCGCCCCACCGCGCGCATGGTCAACGCGGAGAAGAAGTAAGGCAGCATGCCGCCGATGAACAGGCCGGCCACGACCTGGGGAGTGAGCAGATTGACCAGCTCCAACCGCGCGGCGGTGGCGTAGGCCGAGAGCAGGGCCAGTGCCGTCAGGGCGGCCGACCCGATGGCGAAACCCTTGCCGATGGCGGCGGTGGTATTGCCCAGCGCATCGAGGGTGTCGGTGATGCTCCGCACCGAGCGGTCGAGCCCCGCCATCTCGGCGATGCCGCCGGCGTTGTCGGCGATGGGGCCGTAGGCGTCCACCGCCACCGTCATCCCCGTGGTGGACAGCATGCCCACCGCCGCCAGCGCGATCCCGTACAGCCCGGCGAAGTGGTAGGCGACCAGGATGGCCCCGGCCACCACCAGCACCGGCAAAAGCGTGCTCTGCATGCCTACCGCCAGGCCGGCGATGATGTTGGTGGCGGCGCCGGTCTGGGAGGCCTCGGCGATGCCGTCCACCGGCGGGCGTCCCGCCGAGGTGAAGTACTCGGTCAGAAGACCGATGACCAGGCCGGCCAGCAGGCCGGCGGCCACCGCCCAGAAGGGTCCGATCTCGCCGACCAGCTGGCGGACCAGGAAGAACGCGGCCACGAGCACCACGCCGGCGCTGGCAAAGGTGCCGGTACGCAGGGCGGCCGCGGGGTTACCCTTCTCCGCCAGCTGGACGGCAAAGGCACCCAGAATGGCCGCCACCGTCCCCGCCCCCGCCACCAGCAGGGGCAGGGCGACGAGGTTCCGGGGCGGGATGCCGGCCGCGACGGCGGTGGCCGCCCCTACGACCATGGCCGCGATCAACGACCCCACGAAGGACTCGAAGAGGTCGGCGCCCATGCCGGCCACGTCGCCCACGTTGTCCCCCACGTTGTCGGCGATGACCGCGGGGTTACGCGGGTCGTCCTCGGGGATGCCCGCCTCAACCTTGCCGACGAGGTCGGCGCCGACGTCGGCGCCCTTGGTGTAGATCCCTCCACCCACGCGGGCGAACAGGGCGATGGAGCTGGCTCCCAGGGCGAAGCCGTTGACGATCTTGAAGCTTCCGATGTCGCCGGGATCTCCGAACAGGAAGTAGACCAGACCCAGGCCGGCCAGGCCGAGCCCGGCCACCGCCATGCCCATCACCGCGCCGCCGGAGAACGCCACCGACAGCGCCTGCCGCTGGCCGCCCTCGCGCGCGGCGTTGGCGGTCCGCACGTTGGCACGGGTGGCCACGGTCATCCCCAGGTACCCCGCCAGCACCGACGCCAGCGCACCCAGCACGAAGGCCCAGGCGGTCTCCGGGCGCATGCCCTCGGCGGGGGTCAGCCACCCCGCCGCCAGCATCAGGGCGGCAAGTCCCAGCACGAAGAACACCAGTACCCGGTACTCGGCGAGCAGGAAGGCCCGCGCACCCTCCTGGATGGCCGCCGCCAGCTCCCGCATGCGCTCGGTACCCGGTGACCACCGGGTGACCCGCCAGGTCAGGTAAACGGCGAACAGCAGGGCGGCCAGGCCCGCCAGCGGTCCCGACAGCATCAGGGTGTCCAAATCGGTCTCGCCTCCCGCGACATCTGGTGGTATGACAAGCATCACGACATGCGGGTCCCGCTCAGCCGTGCAGTACGGCCAACATGAAGGCGGTGACCAGGAAGCCTCCGGCGAAGAGGGCCGCGTAGCGACCCAGGATCTCGTCCAAGCCCCGCTTCTTGCCGAAGAGCCGCTCCGCCCCGCCGGCAACCGCACCCGAAAGGCCGGCGCTGCGGCCCGACATGAGCAGCACGGCGGCGATCAGGCCCACCGCCGACACGATGTGGAAGACGGTGAGGATAACGCGCAACAAGGTCATCCTTCCCTTCGCGGCCCGCTCCCGGGCCATGCGTTCATTTTACCACAGCGTTCCTTGCCCGGGCAACGCATAGCGGGCCCGCGGCCCCGCCTCCGCCTCGATGCGCATAAGACGGTTGTACTTCGCCACCCTTTCGCTCCGGCAAGGGGCTCCCGTCTTGATCTGACCCGCCCCCGTGCCCACCGCCAGGTCGGCGATGAAGGTGTCCTCCGTCTCACCCGACCGGTGGGAGACCACCACTGCGTACCCGTGGGAGCGGGCCTTGGCGATCGTCTGCAAGGTCTCGGTGAGCGTGCCCACCTGGTTGGGCTTGATGAGCACGGCGTTGGCCGCCTTGCGGCGGATCCCCTCGGCTAACCGCGACGCCTGGGTCACGAACAGATCGTCCCCCACCAACTGCAGGCGATCGCCCAGGGCGGCGGTCAGCCGCTCCCAGCCCTCCCAGTCGTCCTCCGCCAGCCCGTCCTCCAACGACACCACGGGGTAGGCGTCGGCCCAGGCACGGTAAAGCTCCACCATCTCCCCGGTCTCAAGGCCATCGCCGCGCCCGGTAGGCCGGTAGCGCCCCTCGCGGTAGAACTCGGTGGCCGCCGCGTCCAAGGCCAGCGCGACGTCTTCTCCCGGCCGGTAGCCCGCCGCCCGGATGGCCCGCGTCAGCACGGCCAGCGCCTCCTCATCGCCTGCCAGACCCGGGGCGAACCCTCCCTCGTCGCCCACGTTGACGGTGTGGCCGTCCTCGCGCAAGAGCTCGCGCAGCACCTGGTACACCTCGGCCGCCCACCGCAGGGCCTCGGCGAACGACGGGGCACCACGGGGTACGATCATGAACTCCTGTATCTCGAGCCGGTTGTCGGCATGGCGCCCGCCGTTGATCACGTTAAGGAAAGGAACGGGCAAGCGCACCTCCTCGGCGTCCTCACGGCCTGCCAGGCATGCAAGGTGCCGGTAAAGAGGCACCCCACGGGCCTGCGCCGCCGCCCGTGCGACGGCGAGCGACACGCCCAGCACGGCGTTTGCCCCCAGCCTCTCCTTGTGCGCGGTGCCGTCGGTCTCGCACAGCACGCCGTCCACTTCCACCTGGTCCATCGCGTCCATCCCCCGCACCGCCGCCGCCAGCTCGGTGTTGACCGCCATCACCGCCCGGGTCACGCCCCGGCCACGGTAACGCCGCGGGTCACCGTCCCGCAGCTCGCGGGCTTCGTGCCGTCCGGTGGAAGCTCCCGCCGGCACGGCCGCCGTGCCCACCCACCCTCCTTCGAGCGTCACGTCGACTTCCAGCGTGGGCTGTCCCCTCGAATCCAGGATCTCCCTGGCGCGGGCCTGCACGATGGCAGTCTTCAACTCTCAGCCCTCCCTCAGCAGCGATCGGCCGGTCATCTCCGGCGGAGCGGGTAACCCGAGCAGCTCCAGGACGGTGGGGGCCACGTCGGCCAGCAGGCCGTCCGCCATCCGCATGCGCGGGTACCCGGGCGCCACCACGATGGCCGGAACGGGGTTGGCGGTGTGCGCGGTGTGCGGCTGCCCCGTCTCGTAGTCGACCATCTGTTCGGCGTTGCCGTGGTCCGACACGATGAGTGCCGCCCCGAAGGCGGGGATCACCTCTCCGAGGCAGCGGTCCACCGCCAAAAGCGCACGGACGGCGGCGGCAAGCACGCCGGTATGCCCCACCATGTCGGGATTGGCGTAGTTCAAAACCACGAGGTCGGGGGGGTCCTCGCCGAGCGCTTGCAGCACCGCCGCCGTCACCTCGAAGGCACTCATCTCCGGCTTGAGGTCGTAGGTGCCGACGCGGGGAGACGGGACAAGGATGCGCTTCTCCCCCGGATAGGGGCGCTCTTCCCCCCCGCTGAAGAAGTAGGTGACGTGGGCATACTTCTCGGTCTCGGCGATGCGCAGCTGGCGAAGTCCCAGCCGGGCCACCCACTGCCCCAGGCCGTTGATCGGTCGCGGCAGCGGGCCGAACGCGTGCGGCAGCGGGAAAGCCTCATCGTAAAGCGTCATGGTCGTCACACGGAGGGGGCCGCCCGGCCGATCGAAGGCTCGAAAGTCCGGGTCGGCCAGCGCCCGCGCGAGCTGGCGGCTACGGTCGGCCCGGAAGTTGAAGAGGATCACCGAATCCTCCGGAGCCATGCCGTCATCGGCGACCACCGCGGGGGTCAGGAACTCGTCGGTCTCGCCTCTGGCGTAGCCGGCGGTCACCGCCGCCGCGGCGCTGGCCGCCGGTTGTCCCCGGCCCTGTGCCATCGCCCGGTAGGCCAGCTCCACGCGATCCCAGCGGCCGTCGCGGTCCATCGCCCAGTAGCGTCCCATCACCGTGGCGATGCTCCCCGTCCCTTCGAGCGCCGCCTCGAGGCGCTCGAGGTAGACCGGTGCGCTGCAGGGTGGCACGTCACGCCCGTCCAGCACCGCATGCACCAGCAGTCTTCTAACCCGCCGGCGCCGGGCCAGCTCCACCAGAGCGTGGAGATGATCCTGGTGACTGTGGACCCCGCCGTCGGAGACCAGCCCCACCAGGTGCACGGTGCCGCCCGGCGGGCAGGCCGCGTTGAGCACGGGGTTTTCGAAGAACTCCCCGGATCGCACCGCGCGGGAGATCCGGAGCACGTCCTGGCAGACCACGCGGCCGGCGCCGAGGTTGAGATGTCCGACGTTGGAATCACCCATCTGCCCGGGAGCGAGGCCCACCGCCTCGCCGGAGGCCGCCAGCCGGGCATGGGGGCAGGACCCCCACCAGCGGTCGAGGTTGGGAGGTTCGGCCAGGGCCCAGGCGTTCCCCTCTCGCCGGTCGGAAAGGCCCAGGCCGTCGAGGATCACCAGGCCGACGGGCCGCCGTTCAGGTTTCAAGGGAGCGCGCCGCCTCCACGATGCGGGCGAACTCAACCGGGTCGAGGCTCAGGCCGCCGACCAGCGCGCCGTCGATCACCGCTTGCCCGAGGAAACCCCGGACGTTGGCGCCGCTAACGCTCCCCCCGTACAGAAGCCGCACCGCCTCCGAGCTTTCCCCCCAGCCCGCGCGCAAGCACTGGCGCATCCCGACGGCGACCGCCGCGGCATCCTCCGGCCGCGCGGGCGTGCCGGTACCGATGGCCCACACCGGCTCGTAGGCCACCACCACCTCCGGCAGCCGCGCGGCCGAGACCCCGGCAAGCCCTCCTTCCAGCTGTGCCGCGACCACCTCTTGGGTCCTTCCCGCCTCGCGGTCCCGAGCCCGCTCGCCCACGCAGAGGATGGGGTTCAGGCCCGCCGCGAGCGCGGCGAGCAGTTTCTGGTTGACGACGGCGTCGGTCTCGCCGAAGTGCTGGCGCCGCTCTGAATGCCCCACGATGACGAACCGGCAACCCACGTCGCGGAGCATGCCCGGTGAGACCTCGCCGGTGAACGGTCCGCGTTCCGCCCAGTGACAGTCCTGCGCGCCGAGCGCGATGGCCGTGCCGCACAGCGCTCCCCGTACCGCGTACAGCGCGGTGAAGGGCGGGCAAACCGCCACCTCGCACCCTGCCACGTCGCCGAGGGCGCGCTTGAGCCCCTCGACCAGGGCAATGGCTTCGCCGACGGTGTTGTGGAGCTTCCAGTTGCCGACGATCAGCGGTCGCCGCTTCATGTCTTCTCTCCCTTTCGCAAAAGGCAGGCCACTCCCGGCAGCTCCTTACCTTCCAGAAACTCCAAGGTAGCCCCACCGCCGGTGGACACATGGCCGATGGCTGCCGTCAGTCCCAGCTTCTCCAGCGCCGCCAGGGAGTCTCCTCCTCCTACCACGGTGTGCCCGCGGCAGCTTCCCACCGCGCGGGCCACCGCCTCGGTGCCGCGGGCGAAGGGCTCGATCTCGGCCACACCCAGCGGGCCGTTCCAGAACACGGTGGCCGCGGTGGCGATGGTCTCGGCGAAGCGCCTGGCGGTTTCGGGCCCGATATCGACCACCACCCAGCCCTCTGGCACCCCATCCACCCCCACGACGCGGAAGGCCGCGTCCGGCGCTATGGCCTCGGCCACCACCACGTCTACCGGGAGCCCGACCGGCTTGCCGCACCTCGACGCCTTGGCCAAGAAGCGCCCCGCCTCACGCACGGCCGCCGCCTCCACCTGCGAGGCGCCTACCGCGTGACCGTCGGCCGCGAGGAAGGCATTCGCCATGCCTCCGCCCACCAGCAGCCCGTCGACCCGGGGAAGCAAGTTTTCGAGCACCGGCAGCTTGTCGGCCACCTTGCTCCCGCCGAGCACCGCCACGTAGGGGCGTTCGGGGTCTTCCAGCAGCCTCTGCAGGGCCCGGAGCTCACGGGCCATGAGCAGTCCCGCCACCGCCGGCAGGTAGCGGGCAACTCCCGCGGTGGAAGCGTGGGCGCGGTGGGCGGTTCCGAAGGCATCGTTGACGAACACCTCGCCCAGCGCGGCGAGGGCCCGGGCGAAGTCGAGATCGTTGGCCTCTTCGCCGGGGTAAAAGCGCAGGTTCTCGAGGAGGGCCACGTCTCCGGGCCCGAGCCCGGCGACCGCCTCTGCCACCTCGGGCTCCGACACCCCGTCCAGCTTCCGAACCTCCCGGCCTAACAGAGCGGCAAGGCGGCGGGCCACCCCGTCCAGACGCAGCCGGGGGTCGGGTCTACCGCGGGGCCGACCCAGGTGCGAGCACAGGACCACGCCGGCCCTGCGATCCAACAGGTGCTCGATGGTGGGAAGGCAGGCGCGAATCCGGGTGTCGTCCAGGATGTCCCCCTCCGGGGAAAGAGGAACGTTGAAATCGACCCGGACCAGCACCCGCCTTTCGGTGACCGGGTATTCCGACAGGTCCAGCAGTCTCACGCGCCCAGTCCCCTCTCGGCCAGGAAACGCACCAGGTCTACAAGGCGCCGCGCGTAGGCCGCCTCGTTGTCATACCAGGCTACCACCTTGGCCATGGAATCGACCACCAGCGTGGACAGGGTGTCCACCACCGCCGAGGCGGTGTTGCCCTTGAAGTCCACCGACACCAGCGGCACGTCACATACCTTGAGATAAGGATCCAGGTGCCCTTCTGCCGCCCGCCGGAAGGCCTGGTTTATCTCGTCGGCCGAGGCTCTCCGCTCGAGCTCGACGACCAGGTCGAGCACGGACACCGTCGAGGTCGGCACCCGCATCGCGTACCCGTTGAGCTTCCCCGCCAGGCGCGGCAGCACCACGCCGATAGCCGCGGCGGCGCCGGTGCTGGTGGGCACGATGCTGAGCCCGGCCGCCCGGGCACGGCGGAGGTCGCGGTGGGGCCCGTCGAGCAGCATCTGGTCCGATGTATAGGCGTGAACGGTGGTCATCAGCCCCCTCACCACCCCGAAGCTGTCGTCCAGCACCTTGGCCACCGGAGCCAGGCAGTTGGTGGTGCACGAGGCCATGGAGATCAGGTGATGGTGGACGGGATCGTAGGCGTCGGTGTTGACGCCCAGCACTAACGTGACGTCCTCGCCCCGTGCGGGCGCGGCGATGATGACCTTGGCCGCTCCGCCCGCCGTCCGGTGCTTGGAGGCGTGTTCGGCGGTGGTGAAGCGTCCGGTGGACTCGATCACCACGCTGACCCCGAGTTCACGCCAGGGAAGACGGCCGGGGTCGCGCTCCGCCAGTACCCTGACCGGCTTGCCGTCGACCACGAACGCATCGGTTCCCGAGCGCACGTCGGCCTCCAGCATCCCGTAGTTCGAGTCATACACCAGCAGGTGTGCCAGGGTGGCGGGGTCGGTCAGGTCGTTGACCGCCACCACCTCGACGTCGGCGAACTCGCGGGCCGCGCGGTAGAACTGCCGGCCGATGCGCCCGAAACCGTTGATGCCCACGCGGGTCATCGTCCATCCCTCCACCAGTACTGTGGCTCTCTAGGCTTCCCTCCGGTGCCGCCTCCGCACCGCGGACGGGGCCAGTCCCAGCTCCTGTCGATACTTGCTCACGGTACGCCTGGCGATCAGGATCCCCGCCCGTTGCAGGGCGATGGCGAGCTCCTGGTCGCTCAGCGGCCGTTCCGGCTCCTCAGCGGCCACAAGATCCCTGATGCGCCGCTTGATGCTTTCGGCCGACAAGGCCTCGGCGCCCCGGCACTCCACCCCGCTTGAGAAAAAGGCACGCAAGGGGAAAGCTCCGTGAGGGGTCGCCGCGTGCTTGCGGGCGGCCGCCCGACTTACCGTGGACTCGTGAACGCCCATCATGTCGGCCACCTCCCGCATGGTCAGCGAACGCAGGTGTCTTGGGCCACGGCGGAAAAATTCCCGCTGGCACTCCAGGAGAGCCTCACCCAGGCGGTACAGGGTCATCCTTCGCTGCTCCAGGCAGCGCAGCACCCACATCGCCGCGTGAAGCCGGCCTTCCAGGTATCTTCGCAGTTCGGCGTCTTTCGCCGCCTGTCCTTCCGACAGCCAGCGGCGGTACAGGGGGTTCAGCCTTATCCGGGGTGTCGGCTCTTCCACCAGCACCACGAACGCGTCCTCCACCCGCCGGAAGGTCAGGTCGGGGACCACCACGTGGCCCGCGTCCGGCGAGGCCCAGGCCCGTCCGGGCTTCGGCTCAAGTTCCCGGAGGCGTTCGAGCGCGCGGCACACCTCGGCGACCTCCAGTCCGAGCCGTTCGGCTACCGCCCTGCTGTGCCCGGCTACCACGTCGGCCAGGTGTTCTTCGACCAGCACTCTGAGCAGGGGATCGCGGTCGCCGATCTGCAGCAAAAGGCACTCCCGCAGATCCGTCGCGGCGATCCCGGGTTCCAGCGCCTGAAGTTGACGCAGGGCCTCCGATACCCGGTCCTCGGCGATCCCCAGGTCCTCGGCAGCCTCCCGGGTTGAGACCCGGAGGTAGCCGTTCGCATCGAGACTGCCGGTCAGGTAGCGGGCGGCACGCCGGAGCACGGGGTCGGCCACCTCGAGCCGGAATTCCTCCCACAACCGCTCGGCAGGTTCGGGAGGAGGACAGGACGGCTCCGGCGGCTCCCACGGGTCGTCGTCGCCGGCAGCGTCGAACCCCTGGGGCTCGGGTTCCCGCGGCTCTTCGTCGTCCGCCGTCTCCAAAAAGGGGTTGGCCTCCAGGTGGGGCCGCAGGTAAGCGGACAGCTCCAGAACGCCGAGCTGCAAGGCCTCAAGCGCCTGGCGCAGCTCGGGAGTCACCACCAGGCGCTGGACCGGGCGAGTGATCAGTTCCTGGGAGAGCCGCATCGAGTGTGCTCCCTCCATGGCTGGGGACGTCTTGGGTCTTCTGCCCGCGGGGGAAGTTTCCCTCTTTGCCCCGAGGGCGCCCTTTGCCGGTTCTCCTTGATCCCGTCCGGTCGGTGCTGTTACAATGGCAACCGTGGGAGGTGGGCCCGATCCGCGTCGACTACCACGTGCACTCCCGCTTCAGCGCCGACGGCACCTCCACGCTCGAGGAGTGCTGTGCCGCGGCGGCAAGGCAGGGGCTGACGGAGATCTGTTTCACCGAGCACCTTGACCTCAACCCCGCCATCCCCGTCAACGGCTGGCTGGACCCTGCCGGCTACGCGGAGGCCGTCGGACGCGTGAGGGACACGCAGCCGCTTACGGTGCTCATGGGCCTGGAGATCGGCTTTGACCGCGAGTACCATCCCGCCATCCGCCGGTACCTGGAGACCCACGTTCTGCCCTGGGATTTCCTCCTTGGATCGGTGCACCTGGCGGATGGCGAGATGATCGACGTTCCGTTCTTCCACACGCGCGATCGCCGCTCTGCTTACCTGGCTTACTTCAAGGAATTGGAGGCCGCGGTCAGGGCTGCCGTTGAGGAACGGCTCTTCGACGTGATCGGACACTTCGACTTCGTGAAACGCTACCTCCCGGCCTGCTTGGGTCCTTTCCGCCTGGACGACTGCCGCGACCTGGCCGAGCAAGTGCTGCGGTTGGCCGCGGAGGGTGGTATCGGACTGGAGATCAACACCTCGGGGCTGCGCGGACCGCTGGGAGAGACGCTGCCGGCCCTTGAGACCCTGCGCCGTTTCCGACAGCTGGGCGGAGAGGTGCTCACCATCGGGGCCGACAGCCACCACGCCTCGGAAGTGGGAACGGGAACCGCGGCGGCGCTGGAACTGGCCCAGGCCGCCGGGTTCCGCGCGATCACCACCTTCCGCGAGCGGCGCCCCTGCTGGGTGAAGATCTAGCCGCAGTCGGTGCTTCCCTCGGTCCGCCGCTCGTGGACTCCCCTTACCTTTCCGTCCTCGATGTTCAACGTGCGGTCCGCCCGCCTCGCCAGCTGGTGGTCGTGGGTGACCACCACCACCGTCGTCCCGTGGTCGCGGGCCAGCGCACGCAGGAGATCCATGATGGTGGCGGACATGGCCGAATCGAGGTTGCCGGTGGGCTCGTCGGCCAGCACGATTGCCGGGCCGTGGACCAGGGCGCGTGCAACGGCCACACGCTGCTGCTCGCCCCCGCTCAGTCTCCCCGGCGGATGACGGTAGCGCTCGGCGGGAAGCCCCGCCATGGCCAGGCACTCGGCCGCCCGCTCCTCGCGGCGGGTCCGCGGGACGCCCTGGAACTCCAGGGGCAGGGCCACGTTCTCGATGGCCGACAGGTTCGGGATGAGGTTGTAGAACTGGAAGACGAACCCCACTTTCCGCCGGCGGAAGTCGGTGAGGCGGGACTCGGGGAGCTCGTGAACCGGCACCCCGTCGACCCAGAGTTCGCCGGAGGTGGGGTTGTCCAGACCGCCGATCAGGTTGACCAGCGTGGTCTTACCGCTGCCGCTTGGCCCGACGATGGCGGTCAGGCTGCCGCGGTCCACGTGGAACGACACCTCGCGCAACGCCTGTACCGTCTGTCCGGCGAAGCGGAAGGACTTCGTCAGGCGGTCGGCGGTTATCACCTTGTCAGTCACGCCGGATCACCTCCGCTGGCTTGAGCCGGGCCGCCATGAGGCTCGGGAAAAGGCCACCCGCCAGCCCGAGGGCGACGCCGCCAAGGATGGCCCTCGCGGCCAGCGCCCAGGTCAGGGTGACCTCCACCGTGCCGATGGCCATAGCCATCCCCGCCCGGAAGATCTGGGTACCGCCGGGCACCGCACCGGGACGGGGCAAGGCCCCGAACTCTCCTATGCCGCGGGGTAGCGCGGTCGGCGCCTGGACGGCGGTGACCTGCTGCACCGTCGAGGCAAGGGCCGGCCCCATCACCGCGAAGAGCCCCAGACCCACGATGGCTCCCAGCAGCGACAGGAAGACCGCCTCCGAGCCGAACTGCAGCAGGATGTCGCGTCGACCGGCCCCGATAGCTTTCAGGATGCCGATCTCGCGGGCACGTTCCCTCACGACCAGGAACATGGTGCCGAAGACCACGACGCCCGCGGCCAGCAGTGACAGTACGAGCCCCAGCCGGCTGGCGGAGGTCAGGCTGGCCAGGCTGTCCTCCAGTCGGGCCATCAGGTTGTCTTTCTGGGCGATCACGTCCACCGTGTCGCCGTACCGCGCGATCAAGGCCTCGCGCAACGGATCGACATACCCGATGCTGTCGGCGCGGACGTAGATCTGGGACAGCCCGTCCAGCCCGAACACATCAAGGGCCACGTCGTAGGGTATGAACACCGTCATCGCCGCCAGCCGCAGTCCCGATTCGTGGATGCCCACCACGGAGAAGGGCCGGTTCTCGATCAGGATCTCGTCGCCGAGATCGAGCTCCTCCAGCTCCGCGATTCGGCTGCCGATGACCGCCACCGCCCGGCCCGCGTCCTCCGGCTCGAGGTTGCGGCCGGCGGTCACCTCCACCTGCCCGCCGCCCATCACCGTCAACTCCCCGCCGGGGGCCACGCCGAAGACCAGGCGCCGGCCGCCGCGCTCGCCCGGCCGCAATCCCGTCAGGGGCGACATGCGGCCAACCACGTAGGGGGATACCTGAGCCACGCCATCCATGGCGGCTATCTCTTCCACCATGGATGGCGGCAGCAGCGTGTCGGTGACCGCCATCATCCCGTAGGCCCCGGCCGGCCTCACCTCGATGATGGTCCCCACCTGTTGCTCCAGCCTTCTGACCTGGGAGCCGATTCCCTCTTCCACCGCCAGCATGACCAGTCCCAGGCAGGCAGCCAGCGACAGGATGCCCAGCACGATCACCGTGCGGCTGCGATTGCGCCATACATTGCGAAGGCCGCGGTAAAGGTTTCTCACGCAACCCCTCCCTAACCACATGATGCCTCCAATTGTAGTGGAAAACTGTGTTGGAACTGTGACGAAACTGGACAGAGAAATCGCAAGCGGCTCTGGGCTCCACCTCAGTCCTCGGGGACCCCCGCCAATGCCTCCGCCCCTCGCCGCGCGCGGTACGCAATCACCGCGATCCGTATACCAGCGCGTTCTCGTCGCTTAACCGGCCCTCCAGGACGGCCAAGAGCCTTTGATTGGGTCGGGCTTGCGAATGTGCCCTTGCCAGGCCGGGCCTGAAGTGCTAAGATGTAGAGAAACATCCTTCCTCCGATGACCGGACCATGGGGATTGCGCCTCCAGCGACCCGGCGGACGGTGAGAGGCCGGGAAGCGATCCCTTCCAGCCGCGAGGACCCCGGCGAGGCGTGCCTTGGGCCGAAGCCGGGCGGGGGAGCCCGTTAGCGCTCGTCTACGAGGGGACGGCCCATGGCCGTCAACCGGGGTGGCACCGCGGAAGCAAGGGCTTTCGTCCCCGGCAACATGCCGGGAGCGAAAGCCCTGTTCGCTTCCGGGGCAGGGAGGTGCGGAAGCTTGCTGGACATCGCCTTCATCAGGGAACACCCCGAGCTGGTGAGGCACGCGGCGAAGGTCAAGGGCATCGCGCTTGACCTCGATCGCTTGCTTGATCTCGACGCCGAAAGAAGGCGGCTGGTCGCACGCATCGAGGGTCTCAGGGCCGAGCGCAACCGGCGGTCTCCGGAGGTGCCGCGGCTGCAGGGGCAAGAGCGTGAGCAGGCCGTCCGCGAGCTCCGGGAGCTCGGCAACCAGTTGGAGGAGCTCGAGCCCGTCCTGGAGTCGGTCGAGCGGGAGCTGGAGTCGCTCATGCTGCTGGTTCCCAATCCGCCGGCACCCGAGGTGCCCGTGGGCGAAAGTGACGCGGACAACCGCGAGGTGCGGCGCTGGGGTGAGCCTCCCCGCTTCGACTTTCCGGCCCTGGATCACGCCACGCTGGGCGAACGCCTGGGGCTGGTCGACCTGCCGCGGGGGGTGCGCCTCGCGGGTTCACGGTACTACGTGTTGCGCGGCGACGGCGCCCTGCTGGAGCGGGCGGTGCTGTGCTATGCCATGGACCTCCTTGTGCGCAAGGGTTTCGTCCCCTTGTCGGTGCCGATGCTGGTGCGCGAGGAAGCGATGCGGGGAACGGGTTACTTTCCCGGAGGCGAGGAGCAGGCCTATGCGGTCCCCCGGGACGGGCTATACCTGATCGGCACCGCCGAGGTGCCGGTTACCGCCTACCACGCCGGTGAGATCCTTGCCGAGGACGACCTGCCCCTGTACTACGCGGGGTTCTCGGGCTGCTTCCGGCGTGAGGCAGGAGCGGCGGGACGCGACACCGCCGGAGTGTACCGCGTGCACCAGTTCTACAAGGTTGAGCAGGTGGTGCTGGGTCGCGCCGACGCCGAGGAGTCGGCACGGCACCTTGAGTTCATCACCGCCAACGCCGAGGAGCTTCTGCAAGGACTGGAGTTGCCCTACCGCGTGGTCGCCGTGTGCACCGGGGAGATGGGACAGGGACAGGTGAAGAAGTACGACATCGAAACGTGGATGCCCAGCCGTCAGGCCTACTGTGAGACCCACTCGGCCTCCATGTTCCACGATTTCCAGGCCAGGCGGCTCAAGATGCGCTATCGGGACCGGGAGGGCACGATCCGATACGTGCACACCCTCAACAACACCGCCCTGGCCAGCCCGCGCATCCTGATCCCGCTCCTTGAGGTGCACCAGCAAGCCGACGGCAGCGTGCGCATTCCCCCGGTGCTCCGGCCCTACCTTGCAGGCCGGGAGCGCCTCGGTGCTTAACCGCGAGCGCGTTTGAGCACAAGGCGGATATCCTCGCCGTCCAGCTTGACCAGACGGGCCGAACCCATCAGGCGCGAGGCGATACGGGCGGTGTAGACCTCCTCGAGCGCGCTCCAGGAGAGGTTGGTGGAGACGACCATGGGCAGGCGGTGCACGATGCGGTGGTTGACCAGCGCGAACAGCTCCTGCAGGGAGAACTCGCTGACCTTCTCTCCCCCAAGGTCGTCCAGGATGAGCAGATCGGCCTCGCGCAGCATGGCCAGGGCGTCCTCATCATCCGTGTCGAACTTGTAGCGGCGGATGAGGTCGAGCAGGTCGGCCAACGTGACGTAGATGACCGTACGACCCGCCTGCAGCACGGTGTTGGCTATGGCGCTCGACAGGAAGGTCTTCCCCAGGCCTACTCCCCCGCGGAAGACGAGGTTGTCAACCGGTAATCCCCGGGCCACGCGGAGGGCGAACTCCTTGCACTCCCGGAGTACCTGCTCCATGAAGGGACGGGCTTCCTCGGGATACAGATCCACGCGGAAAGCTTCAAAGGTCTGCTGCAGCATCTCCGGAGCCAGCCCCGAGAGGTGGTACGCCGCGTCGATCTCCTCCTGCCGAAGACAGCTGCATTTCTCGTCCGGTCCCAGCCACCCCGTATCACGGCAGCGGGGGCAGTCCCACCACACCTCCAGGTAGTCCGGGGGCACCTGGTACTCCCGGAAACGCGCGTTCCATTCCTGCTCGAGTGCGGCGGCTCGCTCCTCCAGTGCCCTGCCGGTCAACCTCGAGCGTGAAGGCAACCCGGCGGCCAGCCGGGCCATATCCAGGGCCACCTGGGCTCTTTCCCGCTGGATGGCGGCAAGGCGCGGGAAGGCCTCAAAGAGCTTTGCCTCTCTTTGGTCCCTCTCCGCCAGTAGCTGGGCCCGCCGCCTGGCCCGTCTTTCCGCGAGCTCGGTGCTTAGCCGCGCTCTCCTCGAACTGCTCATAGAACGCATCATCCTTGCCCGCGTAGTGAACGTTGAAGTTCGCCGCCCGCGGCCGCCGGGTACGGCGAGACCGCTTGCCCGCACGCTCCTCGGTCAGGAGTCGGTCGGCATCCTCCGGGGTGCGCACCCCGGCCGTCCGCCAGTTGTCCAGCACGCGGTCAATGTAGGCGAAGCTGGGGCGATCGATGTTGACCGTGGTGGAGCAGGCCTTCAAGATCACCTCAAGCGCAAACCCCCACTCCGTGGTCCACTTGTCGATGAGGGCCTGCTCCGCCTCGGTGAGCTTGCGTGACAGGCCAAGGTAACGCGCAACCCGCTGCCCCAGTCCCAGCCGCTCGCGGTGGAGCAGGGTCAGACGCTCGACATCGGCGAGATCGCGAACGCCCTGGTCGTACCAGCTCGCCGCCACCTTCTCCAGGTAGGCAAGCCCCTTGCGGTCGCGCCGGTAGCAGTCCTCCAGGAGGGCCACGATCACCCGGGCGTCGAAACCGTACTCCTCGTGCCAGCGGCGGATGGCCAGGATCTCGGCATTGCCGAGCGGGCGGGCCAGCACGCTCTCGGCGTACTGGAAGGCGGGAGAAAGGTCGGTGGCGGTTTCGGCGGGGCGACCCAATGCCGCCTCCAGGCAGAGCCGAAGGACCAGAGGGTCGGCCGTGCCCGGTTGCGAAACCATGCTGACCAGCGGTTCACCCTGCCAGGACAGGCCGAGCAGCGCCTCCAGGCGCACGGCCGCCGCGGCCGGGTCGACGCCCAGGTCGCGTGCCAGTTCCGCGAGGTCAACGGCCGCGTACTCTCCTTCCCCCGCATAGCACAGCAAGAAGGAGAGCGTCTTCCAGTCCTTGTCGGACAGCGTCCGCAAAAGCTCCCGCCACCGGGGGTCCGGAGTGAATGGTGACATGGTAAGAACTGCCTTTCGCCGGCGTGCTGATGGCGTACTGATGCCAGTTTCCCCTTCGCCGCCCGCGATCCCTTCCTCAGGTTTCCTCGAGCACCGAGTCGGCCATCTGGGCGGCGTGGTCGCCGACCCGCTCGAGGTTGCTGATGATGTCCAGGAAGATGATGCCCGAAGCCGGGAAGCAGGTCCCCTCGTTGAGCCGCCGGATGTGGTTGGCCCGCAGTTCCTTCTCGATGCGGTCGATGACGTCTTCCTGTCGGACCACCTCCCGCGCCAGCCGGGTGTCGCCGCGTTCCAGTGCCTCAAGCGCGCGTACGAAGGCGGAGTGCACTTCCCCGAACATGTAGCGGAGCTCACCGATGGCCATCGGCGAGAAAGGCAGATCGTGCTCGATCTTGTACTCCGCCAGTTCCGCGACGTTCTCGGCGTGGTCACCCACGCGCTCCACATCGTTGATGGTGTTGAGAAACTGGGTAACCCGGGCCGCCTGCTCGTCGGTCAGCGCGCGGCGCGCCAGCTCGGCCAGGAAGTCGGTGAGATCCCGCTCCAGCTCGTTGACCACCTCTTCCTTCTCGTAGGCCTTCTTGATCAGGCGGCTGTCGTTGCGGAAGAAGCCTTCCATGGCGTCGGACAGGGTCTCGGCGGCAAGCGCGCCCATGCGGGCGATCTCCTTGCCCGCCTGGCCGACCGCCACCGCCGGCGTCTCCAGCAGCCGGCGGTCGACGTGCTTGAGACCGCGCTCGATGCCTTCGTCCATCCCCGGCACCAGCCGGTGGGCCAGGGCCACCAGTGCACCGATGAACGGAAGCTGGATGCAGGTGTTGACGAGGTTGAACATGGTGTGCGCGTTGGCGATCTGGCGTGCGGGGTCGGCCGAGGTCCGAACCACCGCCCAGGTCACCAAGGGCAGCATGAGCAGGAAGATCACGGTGCCCACGGTGTTGAACAAGAGGTGGACGAGCGCGGCACGCCGTGCGTTGCGTGAAGCCCCGATGCTCGACAGCAGCGCGGTGACCGTGGTGCCGATGTTGTCCCCGAAAAGCAGCGGCAAGGCCACGTCGATGCCGACGAGCCCCTGCATCGCCAACGCCTGCAGAAGACCGATGGTGGCGCTGGAGGATTGCACCAGGCTGGTGAGCACGAACCCGGTTAACACGCCGAGCAGCGGGTTTGCCACGAGTGCCAGCTTTGCGCGGACGAACCATTCCATGTCCCGCAGGGGTCGCATGCTGGTGGTCATGAGCCCCAGCCCCATGAACAAGAAGCCGAAGCCCAGGAAGACGTCACCCAGGTGACGGTACCAGCGTCGCCGGGCAAATAGCCTCAAACTCACTCCGAGCGTGATGCTGGGCAAGGCCAGGTCGGTAAGCTTGAAGGCCACCATCTGCGCGGTGACCGTCGTGCCGATGTTGGCCCCCATGATCACCCCAGCAGCCTGCGTCAGCGATAGCAGCCTCGCGTTGACGAAGCCTACCACCATCACGGTGGTGGCGCTAGAGGACTGGATGATGCTGGTGACCAGCGCGCCGACTACCACCGCCAGCACGCGATTGCTGGTGACTACCTCCAGCAGGCGGCGAAGGCGGTCGCCGGCCACCTTCTGCAGACCCTCTCCCATCGTGTGCATGCCGTAGACGAAGACGGCCAGGCCGCCCAGCAGTCCCAGAACCATCGCGGTCACGTCGTCTCCCCCGTCTCCGGTATCTCCAGGTGAAGGGCACGGGCGGTGAGGTTAACCGCCAGCACGTTCAGCGCCGTCATGTGCTCGACGACCTCCTTGATCGCCCGCTGGGCGGCGGTCAGCACCGCCTCGAGATTGTATCCGTAGGTCACCACTACCTCCAGGTTGACGATCACCCCGTCCCGCTTGGGCTCCACCCACACGCGTGCCACCCTGCGCAGCCCGTCCACCGAGCGGGCGGCACGGGCGGAGATGGCGGCCACCACCGTGTCCCGGATCACGAAGCGTCCCAGGGAACTGAAGGTGGGACGCACGACCGATTTCTCCACGTAGCGGCCCATGCCACGTCGCGGGCGGAGGAGAAAGCGCAGGGGGTCGACCAGGTAGCCGGAGAAGCTGCGCTTCACCTCAAGCGTGGGCGCGGGGATCACGTGCTTGCCGTGTTCGGCGCGAATCCGCCGGGCCTTGCGGATCTCCGAGGGGCTGGAGATGTCCTCGATGGCGACGTACTGCCGGGGTGCCGGAAGGCCGAGGCGCTCGGCGATGCGGTCCACCATGCGGCGCGAGGTGCCGATCAGCAGTAGCCGGGCGGGCCGGAGGCGCGCGATGGCTTCCGCCACCTCCGCGGCATGCTCGGGGTCGCTGAACAGCGCGCGTTTGATGGCCCCCACCCGGGTTTCCTCGCGCTTGGAAGACCGGCCGGCCACGATGCGGCCGTCGACGACCAGCAGGCCGTCGTCCACCACCGCATCGATGGAGAGCTCGTAAGCCACCAGCGAGGCGCGGTGGCTCTTGCCCGTACCGCTTGCCCCCACCAGGGCATAGGTCTCCACCCGGCTCACCCCAGCGAGGGTGTTTCTCCACCCGGCCGCAGGTTCCTCTACCCGAGCAGCGGCGGGTCTGGGCCCGGCTGCCGCCGATACCCCTAACGCGGCCGGGGAGTCTGACCGGGACCTTCGGGAGACGGTCGCCTGCGCCTTCCTCCCTGCCTGCGGTCCTTACGCAGGGCCACGGTGATCTCGTCGGCAACCTCCTGTTCGAAGCGGCTCAGGTTAAGCGGGGTCTTCGGGCGCCGGTCGGATCCGCGACCGCCGGGCTGATCCATGGGGAAATACCTCCTGCCTTCGGATTTGCCGATAGCTTGCCCGCTACCCGGCAGGTCAGTCTCCCAGGAAAGGCAGGGAAAGCAGCCGGAGTTTGTCAAGCGCGGCCGCCGCTTCCTCTCCTCCCAGCACCGCGGGACGCGCGTCCTCGATGTAAGCGGGAACCACCCGGATCTGTCGGACGCGCGAGGGGAGGAACTCGATCTCGAGGATCATCGTCTCGCACTGGATGGGCCGGCGCTGGTCCATTATGAAGTTGCCCAGGCTGTAGGCGATGAAGCCGCCGCGGTGGAACTCAAACCCCTGGACGGCATGCGGGTGCGACCCCAGCACCAGATCGGCCCCCGCGGCTATGGCGTGCCGGCCCGTTTCAAGCTGGGTGGCATTGGGGTAGTTGACGTACTCGTCTCCCCAGTGAAAGGCGACGATCACGAAGTCGGCAACCTTGCGCGCCTCCGCTATGGCCCGGGCCACCACCGACCGGTCGGCAGGAGCCACTCCGGGACGGTCGGCGGTGGCGGCGAACGTCCGCGGGTAGCTCTCGGACCAGTAGATGTGGGCGAAGTCGCTGAAGCCGAGGAAGGCCAGCGTGACACCGTTCACCGTCACCAGCGCGGGGGCCATCGCCTCCTCGAGGTGTCGGCCGGCTCCCGCCCAGCGTATGCCGTGTGCGTCCAACACCGCCAGCGTCTCAAGCAGGCACTCGGTATCGTAGTCGAGGATGTGGTTGTTCGCCAGCGTGAGCACGTTGAAGCCCGCGTCCCGCAATCCCGACGCGGCGGCAGGATCGGCGCGGAACCAGATCATCTTGCCCGGCAGTGCCCGGCCGGTGGTGCCGAACGGAGACTCCAGGTTGGCGAATCCCACATCCGCCGCACGCACACGGCCGCTTATGGCTTCGAACGGGTAGTCCACCCCTCGCTCCGCGATCAACCTGCCGACTCCACGGCCGAGCATGATGTCGCCCACCGCCGCCACCGTGACCGGCGGTCCCTCACCGGCGAGCGCGGCGACGGCAGCCGGTGTGTTCAGGAAACCCAGGAAGGCGGCCAGCAGGTCGGCGTTGGGGTCGTAACGCCGCCGGATGGTCTCGGGCCAGGCGAGGTCCAGTCCCAGCGGGCGCCCCGGCAGACGGGTCAACACGTGGAGCCTGCGCGACAGCGGGTAGGCACCTTTGGCGAGGTTTCCCCAGGTCGGCTCCACTCCCTCCACCGTAAGCGCCTGCACCCTGGCCTCCAGCTCCCAGGGGGCGAGCAGGGAAACGGCCCGCCACGACGGATCGGCCAGGAACGCCTCCGCCGGCTCGAGTTCGAGCGGAAAGCAGGCAGCGTCGCCGCTCCGGGCGGGTGGCTTGCCCTCCAGGAGATCGAGGGCCTCGGCGGCGGTCAACTCCCGCAGGGGATGCAGGAACCGGACGGCGGGAACCAGGCTTTCGAAAAGCTCGGGCCCCGGGGCCTGCCATCGCCCGAGCGCCGCCGGCAGTCGGTCCGGCGCACCCCAGGTCCCGGCAAGCAGCACGAGGTCCACCTCGCCGCGCCGCAGCAGTCGTCCCAACAACACCGGGTCGGCGGACACCGCACGCAAAGACAGGGTGTGATCGCCCACAAACGCCTCAAGCAGCCGGAGCGCACCCTCGCCCGGCTCCCCGGCCAGCGCCACCACGAGCTCCCGGGGGTCGCGGCGGATGCGTTCGGCCTCGGCGGCTACCGCCACTCCCGCAGCGGCCAGTGCGAGCATGACGATCGGGAAGATAACCAGGGCTCGCGGACGTGCCCTAATCCGGCGTCGCGCCACCTTCAAGATACCTCCGGACCACGAGGTCGACCAGCTCGCGCTCGCCTCCAGGTGTGAAGCGCCTGACCCCCGGCGGCGCCGGTCCTTCGCCCCACACCGCCAGCAACTCGCCGACGGGCGGCGTGGCGGCCCCTTGCGCGACCACCAGGATCTTGGGCACCTTCTCCGCCTTGAACCCTTCCGCCAGCACGAGGTCAAGGGGAGTGACCGCCGCCAGCAGACCGGCCAATTCGACAAGCGGCAGCCGGGGCAGGCCGACCAGCAGCTCGCACCCCTCGGACCCGGCGATGGCCACCGCGCGGGCACCGGCACGCCGCAGGCGCCAGCTGTCCTTGCCCTCCACATCGAGGTGGGCCGCGCGGTGCGTGCTCTTCACCGCCGCCACCCGGTACCCCCTGGCCACCAGCTCGCCCATGAGTCGCTCAAGCAGCGTGGTCTTACCGCTGCCGGAGGGGCCCACCACCGCTATCACCGGTGGACTGCTCACGGTCCGCCTCCGCGAAGTCTCAGGGCAAGCTCGTAGTCCTCGGGGGTGTTGATGTTGAAGAAGTCACGTGCCCCCTTCCCCATGGCCGCGAGCGCCGCCGGGCCGACCACCTTGAGGCGCGTGCGCCCGAAGAAGCAGCTGAGCCGCAGTTCCCCCTGTTCGAGCTGCCGGGCGATGAGCGGCAGGCAAGAGCGCGCGTACACCGCATGCAACGGCTCAAGGTACCCGGGGGAGCTTTCGGGCACCACCACCTCGAAGCCGTCTGCTTCCTCGCACAGGCGCCGGATCAGCGTTGCGTTCAGGAACGGCAGATCGCACCCGGTCACGAAGACATACGGGTTGCCCGCCGCCAGCAGGGCGGCGTACAGGCCCCCCAGGGGGCCGCGTCGCGGATGGACGTCCTCCACCCGCCGCGCGTGGCGGGCCTGACCGCCGACGACCAGCACCTCGTCGAACAACCCGCCCAGCACGGCGGCCGCGTTGTCCCCCAGCGTTCCTTCTCCCCAGGGGAGATCGGCCTTGGGGCGTCCAAAACGGCGTCCCCTGCCCCCGGCCAGCACCGCTCCGCTGAATCCCCTCACGCCGTCAGCCCGCACCCAGCAACACCCGGCGGGCCTTGAGGGCCCAGGCGGGATCGGCCAGCAGCGCCCGACCTATGCCCACAACGTCTGCGCGCCCCTCACGGATGGCCTGGTCGGCAAGCAGGGGATCGGTGATGCCGCCGGCCACCATCACCGGTACCCGTACTCGAGCCCGCACACGCTGGGCCCAGGGCAAAAAGTACCCCGCGGCGGCACCCGCCGGACGGGCACCTCCCAGACCGCCAGAGATGTCGAGCATGTCCACGCCCGCTTGCACCAGCCAGCCGGCCACCGTCAGCCCCTCCTCCGGCGTGAGCCCTCCGCGCTCGGCTGCGAGGTAGTCGGCGAGGCCCAGCCGGTACAGGACCGGGTAGTCCTGCCCCACCGCCTCGCGGACGGCCTTCACCACCTCGCGGGGCAGGCGGGCCCGTCCTTGCAGGGTGCCGCCGAATGCGTCGCGGCGGTGGTTGGTCAGCGGCGACAGGAACTGGCTGAGCAGAAAACCATGCGCGCCGTGAATCTCCACCGCGCAAAAGCCGGCTTCACGGGCCCGGGCGGCCGCACGGGCGAACTTGTGCACAAGCTCCTCAAGGGCGGCTTCGCCGAGCTCACAGGGCGGCTCGGCTCCCTCACGGGGCAGCGCCACCGGTGAGGGTCCAACGGGAGGCGCCCCGGTGACCGCCGACCGTGCCGCCGCTCCGGCATGACTGATCTGCAGGGCTACTCGGGCGCCTGTGGGACGCAGCGCTTTCACCAGCCGGCGGTACGCCGGCACCAGGCCATCGTGGTGAACGCCCAGCTGACCTGGGGACAACCGTCCCGATAGGTCCACGAAAGCGTGTTCGACCACCACCAGCCCCACCCCACGCGAAGCCCGCGCGAGGTAGTGGTCAAGGTGGCGGGAGACGGGCGCGCCGTCCGCACCCGCGGCCTCGAGCGCCATGGGAGGCATGGCGATGCGATTGGCCAGGCGCAATTTCCCGGTATCCAGCGGAGAGAAAAGGTCAGGCAAGGTCCCCACTCCCGCCGAGCTCCTGCCACCCATCCTGCCAGGCCAAGATCCGCGCCAGCCGGTCCCGGGATGCCGGTGCCACCGTCACCACCCGGACATCCGGCCGCGAGGCTAGCCGGTCGAGCAACGGGTCGGACACCTGCCCCACGGTGGCCAGGAGCGGTCGGCCGCTCTCGACGACCGTCTCCACGGCCTGGCGGAAGGCGGCGGAATGCAGTTCCATCTTGCCGATCTCGTCGATGAGCACGAAAGCTGCCTCCCCGGCCCCCACTGCCCGCAGCGTCCCGGGGATCGCCTCATCCTCCAGGAAGGTCAGGTCCACCCCATAGCGTCCCACGCGCAGGGGCGAGTCAAGACCGACGGCCGCCAGTCGTCCGCTCGCGCCCCAGGTGGTGACCACCCTGAAACCCCGGCGCACGCCGCCGACCCTCACCTCTTCGGTCCAAAAACCCACCGGCGGCCCCGGTAACCGGGCAGCAAGCTTGCGGAGCAGGGTGGTCTTGCCCGACCCCGGTCGCCCGGTCAGCAGAAGGTGCCGCGCCCTGTGTCCCACGTGCCCACGCCCGCTTTAGCGATCACGGGTCACCACGTAGCCGACGATCTCCTCCAGACCGGCACGAGCGGGCAGGTCGGGAAGCGCGCGCAGGGCGGCACGGGCACCAGCGGCGAAGTGCCGGGCAGCCTCAAGCGCGTAGTCGATGCAGCCGAGGTCCTGGAGGATCGCCACCACCTGGGCGACTTCCGCATCGGCCACCGTCGCGTTGGCCAGCACCTCGCGCACCCGTCGCTGCGCGTCGCCCCCATGCACCCGCAGGCAATGGATCAGCGGCAGCGTGGCCAGGCGCCGACCCAGATCGACGCCCGTCGGCTTGCCCATGGCCAGACGGTCGCCGACGAGGTCGAGTACATCGTCGATCACCTGGTAGGCCATGCCTAGATGATAGCCGTACCGGCGCAGCGCGTCCTGCGCACCCGCGTCGGCCGCCGCGGCCACGGCGCCCAGGCGGCAACACTCGGCGATGAACAACGCCGTTTTCTTCTCGATGCGCTCGAAGTAGTCCTGCTCCGTCACGTCCGCCCGCCCGCAACAGGCCTGTTCCTGCATCTCTCCTTCCGCCATGGCCCGGATCACCGTCGCCACTCCGCGCCAGGCCTCCGCACCGCCCCAGGCTGCCAGCAGTTCAAAGGCGGCGGCAACGAGATAGTCACCACCGAGCACGGCGGTGCGCGTGTCCCACCTGACCTGAACCGTCGGTCGCCCGCGACGCTGGGGAGATTCGTCCACCACATCGTCGTGAAGCAGGGTGGCCATGTGTAAAAGCTCGACCGCCGCGGCCAGATGCAGCGTGCGCCGTTTGGGCCGCCGCCGACCGAACCAGGCCGCCAGCAGAAGGAGCCGGGGCCGGAGCCGCTTGCCCCCCGCTCGCAAGAGGTAGCGCGACACCTCGCCCACCAGAGGGTCGTCGCAGTCGACCGCCTTGTGCAGTATCTGCTCGACCTCGGCCAGCTCTGCCTCGAGCGACGTTTCGGTCCCCGTCAAGTTCCCTCCACCTGGCCTTCGCGGGTAACGTCGCGGTGCTCCAGGATGACCGCGTGATCCTGGCGCCGCAGCCACGCCGCCAGCCGGTTCGCCAGCACCACCGACCGTTGCCTGCCTCCCGTGCACCCGAGGGCAACCGAAAGCTGTGTCCGGCCCTCCTCAAGGTAATGCGGCAGCAGGAAGTGCAGGAGGTCACAGATGCGCCGGAAGAACTTCCGGGCGACGGGACTGCCCATGACGTAGCGCTCTACTTCCGGATGGTTGCCGTCGTAGGCCCGCAGATGTTCAACGTACACCGGGTTGGGCAAAAAGCGCAGGTCCAGCACCAGGTCGGCGTCCAGCGGCAGCCCGTGCTTGAAGCCGAAGGAGACCACGCTGATGATCAACCTGCGGAGCTCCCCTTCAAGGGCGAAGATTTCCTGGCGAAGACTGCGCGGATGCAGGCCCGAGGTGTCGATCACCCGGGTGGCGCGTTCGCGCAGCCCCTGGAGGCGTTCGCGCTCGGCCCGGATACCCTCGAGCACCCGGCCGTGCGGGGCCAGTGGGTGCAGGCGGCGCGTCTCCTTGAACCGTCGGACCAGGGTCTCGTCGTTGGCCTCGAGAAACAGGATGCGGTAGGGGAAGCCCAGCCCCTGGAGATCGTCCAGGGACTGCTGCAGTCCCTGGAAGAACTCGCCGCCGCGGATGTCCATGCCCAGGGCCACACGGCGGATGGTGCCTCCGGGCTGGGCCACCAGCTCGGCGAACTTGGTCAGGAGATCCGGGGGCAGGTTGTCCACGCAGAAGTACCCCAGGTCCTCCAACGCGCGCAGGGCCTGGGTCTTGCCCGCGCCCGACAACCCGGTGACGATGATGAAGCTCACATCGGCCAACGCTGCCCTCACCTCCGCGGCACTAGCTTCTCCGCGGAAGCGTCGCTCCCTGCCGTCGCCGCTACAGCCCGGGTAGCCTGACGGCGATGCCGCCCACCACCAGGGCGATGAAAAACGTGGCGAGCCACATGGCCGCTCCCTCGAGCCACCCCCGCTCCTTGCCGATGACCATCACCGAGGCCAGACACGGCACGAACAGGGTGATGGTGACCATCGCTCCCAGTGCCTGACGTGGCGTCAGGTCGAGGGCGTAAAGCCCGGCGGCCCCGAAATCGCGGCGCACGAACCCCATGATGAAGGCCCGGGCCGCTTCGGAGGGAAGATGCAGCCAGCCCGACACCACCGGGGCAGCCGCGGCCTGGAGGGCCTCCAGCGCTCCGCTCAGATGCAAGAGGCCGACCGCCAGCGACCCGTAGATGAAGAGGGGAGTCGCCTCGGCGAGGAAGCCTCCGGCGCGAACGAGCGTCTTTCGCAACACGTTGCGAGGCAAGGGCCACCTGAGCGGCGGCAGGTCGATGAGCAACGCGCTCGAGTTCCCGGGCAGCAGCCGGTCAAGCAGCGTTCCCGCAAGCACGAAGACCACGAGCACCGTCAGAACGTAGGTGAGCATGTAGCGCGGTCCCAGCGGCACAAGCAGTCCGGCGATCACCGCCAGCTGAGCAGAGCACGGGATGGTCAGCGCCAGCAGGAACAGGGCAATGCGGCGCTCGCGCGTGGTGGCCAGCACCCGTGTGGCCAGTGAGGCCATGGTCACGCACCCGAACCCCAGCACTACGGGGATGACGGCCCGGCCGTTGAGGCCGAGGCCGACGAAGAAGCGGTCCAGGAGGACCGCCAGTCGCGGCAGGTATCCCGTGTCCTCCATGATCGCCATGACGAGGTAGAACGCAACTACCAGGGGAAGCAGCAACCCCAGCAGGTAGGTGGGAGTCATGGTGAGCACGCCGAACTCCCCCAGAAAGACCTGAGCGGCTGCGCTATCCGGCGGAAACAAGCCGCCCAGCAACCGGCGCACCGCCGGCTCGTAGTAGCCCCGCATCACCACCTCCTCGGTGAACTCCACGACGTGCTGCGCCACCACTACCCCCACCAACAGGTAAAGCAGCGCCACCACGCCGGCGAGGAAAGGCAGACCGACCGCGGGTTGCATGAGCAGCCTGCCCAGCACGGCCCCCGTGGCCTCGCGTCGGGGTCGGCGTGCGGTAACCAGTTCCGCCGTCGAGCTTGCCCGCTGCCGGCGCAAACGGTAGACCTGTTCGCGCCCCGGCCCGCAGTTTCCCCCGCGAGGTCCCACGTCCGCGTCCTCTTCCAGCGCCAAAAGCGCCTCACGGCGTGACATCCCCCGGCGGCAGAGCTCCTCGATCCGCGGAACGAGCTCAGGGTTTGGACAACCCGCACGCGCATCGCCCAGCCGACGCGTGATCTCCTCGAGGCCCTCACCCGTGACCGCCACGGTGGGGATGACCGGCACCCCCAGCAACCCGGCCAGTGCTTCGGCGTCCACGATCAGCCCGCGGGCGGCCGCCTCATCAATCAGGTTGAGCACGACCACCAGCGGTACTCCCATGTCCACCAGCTGCAAGGTAAGAAAGAGGTCACGATCCAGGCGGCCGGCGTCCACCACGTTGATCACCATGTCCGCCTCGCGCACGATGTCGCGGGTGACCCGCTCCTCGTCGGTGAAGGCCGAGATGCCGTAGACTCCCGGTGTGTCAACCAGAAGATGGGGGCCCATGCGCCCGGTGGCCACGTCCACGGTGGTGCCGGGGTAGTTGGAGACTTCCGCGTACAGCCCCGTCAGGTAGTTGAAGATGACCGATTTGCCGGTGTTGGGATTGCCCACCAGGGCCACCAGCTTGCCGCCGGCCGGACGGAGGGCGCCGCCTGAGCGGCCGTGCCGGTGTCGGTGCCTCCCCTGCCCTCGCCGGCCGCGCATGCTCATGCCCGCCCTCCGGTTGCCGGCAGCAGGCGCACCCGGATGCGACGGGCGATCGCGTTGCCCACCGCGATCTCGTGCTGGCCACGACCGAGGATCACGGGCCCGCCCGGCAGGACACCACGGCAGCACACCTCCACCCCCGCGTCGATCCCGAGCCTGAGGGCCTGCACCCGTACCTCACCGTCCTCGATGGATCGGATGACCACCCTGTCACCCGGTCTGCACTGGTTCAGCGTCAAGAGGATCACGTCCCCGCTGATGGCCCAATAATGAGAATGAATATCAGTATCGCCACACCCAATGATAGCGCGTTAGCCGCCGGGGCGTCAAGTGCCCGGGCACGCCGTGCTACAAGACAAGATAGGAGATCGGACCGGAGGAAATGCGCAACGGTCAGACAGCCGACAGGATCACGTGGGCCAAAAGCCCCACCACGACGCCCGCCAGCCCTCCGAAGGCGGCGTGGTGGGCGGACGCCAGTTCCTGTGCTACCGGTACCAGGTCGTGCAGGACGATGAAGAGCATGGCGCCGCTGGCAACGCCCAGCGACAGCGCCAGGAAGGACGGTGACAGGTTGCCGAACGCAAAGCCCAGCGCGGCACCCAGACCCATGGGTATTCCGGCCAGGGCTACCAGCCCTACCATGCGGCCGGGGCGCACGCCCGAAAGCAACATGGGCGAACCCATCGCCATGCCCTCGGGAACGTTGTGCAGGATCATCATCAGTGCCACCGTCAGACCCACCGCGGGCGAGGCCCGCATGCCGGCGCCGATGGCGAGACCTTCAGGGAAATTGTGGGTGGCGATCCCAAGGCCGATGAGCAGTCCCACCCGCATGAAGCGACCGGCCCCTGGATCATGTGCCCCGAGCTCGCGGTGAGGCAGGAAGCGGTCGAGAAAGGAGATCAGCACGGCCCCCGCGACAAGTCCGCCGGTCGCCGGCGCGATCCCTTCCGTCGCCGTGAGGGCCTCGGGCAGAAGCTCCAGGAAGACCACCGCGAGCATGATGCCTCCGGAGAAACCCAGGGCGACGCTGTAGACCTGGTTGCGAGGGCGCCCGACCAGCGCGATCAGCAGGCCGCCCATCCCCGTTCCCACCACTCCGGCCAGCAGGCCGATGATCGTTGCTTTCAACATGTTGGGGTCCCCCGACGCTAGGATTGCTGGATTCGCCCTGCGATAGCAGGTGCTTCGCCGGCAGCCGCGGCTTTCCTTTCACAAGAGGACCCCGACCGCCGACCGTCGAAGCAGCGCGCGGAGGGATGCCGGGGTGCTGGTGAGGGCTCCCTGCCGGGTGGATCTGGCCGGCGGCACGCTGGACATCTACCCCCTCTACCTCTTCGAAGGGGAGGGGCTGACGCTGAATGCGGCCGTGGACCTCTGGAGCGAGGCCGAGGTGGTGCCCGAGCCTCGAGGGGTGCGCATCATCTCGCTGGACACGGGGGTGGCGCTTCGGGCCCCAGCGATCGAGGAACTCGAGCCGGCAGGCGAGGCCGAGCTGCTGGTGCGGGCGGTGCGCGTGTTGGGCCGCGGCGGATTGCGCGTACGGACGCGCAACCGCGCGCCGCGGGGCTCGGGACTGGGAGCATCTTCCTCGCTGCTGGTTGCCCTTCTTCACGCGCTGGCCGTGACGGGGGGAATCGAGCTGGCCCCGGACGAGCTGGTGCGGATGGCCCAGGACCTCGAAACCCAGACGGTGAAGGTCCCGACGGGCCGCCAGGACTACCACGCGGCCGTGAGCGGAGGGGTGAACGCCTGCTGGTTTGGCCCCGGCCCCGACAGGGTGGAAAGGCTGCTTGACCAGTGCGACCTGACCTGGCTAGAGGAGGGGCTGGTGCTCGCCTTCACCGGCGTGTCGCGGGCGTCGGCCGTCACCAACTGGCGCATGTTTCGGGCCTACATGGACGGACGTGCCTCCACCCGGAAGGCGATCGCCCGCATCGGCCAGATCGCGCGGACAATGCGGGAGGCCCTGCTGGCACGTGACCTGCAGGCGGTGGGTATCCTGGTCAACGCGGAGTGGCGGGAACGGCGGCGTCTGGCACCGGGCGTTAGCACGCCCGAGATCGACCGCATGCTCCGAGGTGCCCTGACTGCCGGGGCGCTGGGAGCCAAGCTCTGCGGCGCCGGCGGTGGTGGCTGCCTGGTGGCGGTGACCCCTCCCGAGCGCCGCCGCGCGGTGGAAGCCGGGCTCCAAGCCGAGGGCGCGGCCCCGCTGCGCTTTTGTCTTGCACGCCGGGGTTTGCACGTGGTGCCCGGCGGTACGCTGGAGCCGCCGTCGTCCTAAGAAGCCGGGTCAGGCGCGCACCGGCGCTCCTCGTCCAGGTCCGGCACCGGGCGGCGGCGGAGCGCGCCCTCCAGCGCCGCCGCCACCCGCAGCAGGGAGCCCTCCTGAAACGCATGCCCGATAAGCTGCAACCCCAGCGGCCTGCCACCGCTTGTGCCACAGGGCAGGCTGAGTGCCGGCTGACCGGTCACGTTGAAAGGGGCGGTCAGACGCACGAGCGCGTCGGGTACCGTCTCTTCGCCGTCTGGCCATTGCAGCCAGTCCTGGCCGAGGTAGGGAGCCGGCACGGGCAGGGTCGGGGTGACCATGATGTCGATGCCTGCCATCGCCCGGGCCACGGCATGGGCCAGCGCGCGTCGCAGCCGCTGGCCCGACAGGTAGTCCACCGCCGGCAGGGCCTGGCCCAGCTGCAAGCGGACCCTGACGTCTGCCCCGTACTCCTCGGCCCGCCGACGCATCCACGGGCGGTGTACGGCGGCGGCCTCCGCCAGCACCAGCAGACGGTTGGCGAGCACAAAAGCCGCGACGGGCGGCAACAGCACCTCGCGTACGTCCGCCCCCATGGCCTCAAGGAGGGTCAGTGCGTGCCGGACGGCCCCCGCCACCGGCGGCCACACGCGATCTTCGGTCCACCCCGCCGGGACGCCCACCACCGCACGGGGGGCCTCCTGCGCTCCCTGCCGGGCGGCTTTCAGGTAACCGGACCCCTCTCCCTCCCCCACGAGCACTTCCATCGCCAGGGCGACATCCTCCACGCTGCGGGCCAGCGGGCCGGGGTGGTCCAGCGACCAGCTGAGGGGGAAGATGCCCTGGCGGCCGAGCGACCCGTAAGTCGGTTTCAGCCCTACCAGCCCGCAGCAGGCGGCAGGGATGCGCACCGACCCTGCGGTGTCGGTACCCAGTGCCAGGTAGGCCATTCCGGTGGCCACCGCCACCGCCGACCCGCCGCTTGACCCTCCGGCGATGCAGGCGGGGTTCCAGGGATTGCGGCAGGTTCCCCAGTGCGGGTTGACGGTGGTGGGTCCGAAGGCGAACTCATGGGTGTTGGTTTTGCCCACCAGCGCCGCTCCTGCCTCCAGTAACCGCGATGCCACCTCCGCGTGTGCCGAAGGCACGTGGTCGGCCAGGATGCGCGAACCGCAGGTGGTCCGGATCCCGGCCACGTCGATGATGTCCTTGACCGCAACCGGAATGCCGGGCAGGCGGCCCGGGGGCTCTCCCGCCAGCAGGCGGCGCTCGGCGCGGCGTGCCGCCTCGCGGGCCACGTCGGCGGTCACGGTGATGAAGGCCCCCAGTTCGCCGTCGAGTTCCTCGATGCGGGCAAGTGCCCGTTCCACGACTTCCACGGGCGATACCTGCCCGGTCATGATCCTCTCGGCCACCCCGACCAGCGACAGGGCTTCCAGGCCGTCCGCTGGAGGCAGGCCGCGGGGTGGGAGGTCGCGCCGGGCCGCCGTCTCGCCACCGCGCCGTGGGGGCAGGCCGTAGCCGCTGCCTCCGGCCGGCGGCCGCGCCTGCGGCCAGACCTCGCACGGATCGGCGGGGCCGGGCGCCGTCACCGCCGCGGGGTCGAAGGTGGCCGCCGGCTCCAGCCCCTGCAGGCGGTCTTCGTCCAGGCTGCGCAGCCAGCCCAGCAGCGTGTCCAGGCGGCGCGCCGTTTCTCGGGCGGTCTTTGCGTCGCACTCGTCGTCGAGCAAATCGCGGAACATCTGCCGTACGGTCTCCGGTCGTACCGGCATCCTGAACCTCCCCCCACGGCTAAAGCCGGGGGATGCTGATGGGAACCACCGCCGCCTCTCCCCGGCTCTCGCCGGAGACTTGCGCCTCCGCTAGGGCATCCGGGGCCTCGGCCTTGGCTATCCCCTCTTCCGCGGGCGACCCGCTCCGACTCCAGGGTAAGACCCCGAAGGAGGACGGCCCGAGCCGTCCATTCGCAGGTTGGGTGGCTTCGCTCCACGCCGCCCGCAAGAGCGGTTCCGCACCCGGCCAGCGCATTCGCGCCAGGCCCGCGTGGAGCAATCACCCTGCCGCCGGCACTCTCAGCCTTGCGACGGAGGATCGAGACAAACACCCCCGGTGCCCGCACACCGACCGCTCTGCCGTATTGCCGCTGGAACGCACGGCAGGAGAGCTTCTCCGTCTTGATCTGCACGGTGTGCACGTCCAGGTGATCGCGGAACGCCCGTTGCCGAAGGCGTACCGCGTATCGCTGCAAGGCGGCGTCGGTGAACTCCACCGACCGGCGGGCGGCGTCGAACGCGGCGGACCGCTCCTCGCCCAGGCGGCGCACCCCCCACGGTGGCGACAAAGTAGCGGTTGGTCCAGAGGGTCGGCAGACGGCTGCGCAGCCATCGGAACTCGTCCCGCAGCAGCCGGGACGACCGGCCCTTGACCTTCCGAACCAGCTGGTGGACGCCGAACTGCCGATCGACTTCCACCACAAGGTGCACGTGGTCGGGCATGACCTCAAGCTCGACGACTTCCGCACCGTATTCTTCAGCTACGGCACTTCGGCTTTGGCCGCTCGGCGACCTCGGGACCAGGACGGGGCGGCGGTACTTGGGACACCATATCCCGTGGTACTTGCAGGAATAGACCACGTTGTTGTTTGATTAAACCAGCCGCCTTATCCCCATGGCCGAAGCCGGGGGCTTGCGGCGGCCACTCCTCGGTCAATATCCCCTCTCGGGGTCGGCCGTTCCCTCAAGCGGGCGGCCCTCGCGGTGGTTGGCCAGGTTGCGCAAGAGAAGCTCGACCATGATCTCGGGTTCGCTGGGAGCCGCGATGTGCGGGGTCAGCACCACGTTGTCCATCCGCCACAGCGGGCTTGAAGGGGCCAGGGGTTCCTCCTCGAAGACGTCCAGCACGGCGCCGGCGATGACCCCGTCCCGCAAGGCCTCCACCAGCTCGCGCTCCCGCAACACCCCACCCCTGCCCACGTTGACCAGCCACGCCGTGCGTTTCATGCGCTCGAGTTCCCGCCTGCCGATAAGACCGCGGGTTGCAGGGGTCAACGGCAGCACCAGCGCCAGGTAGTCGAGCTCGCAGAGGAAGTCGCCGAGCCCGTCCGGACCCCGGACCTGCTCGATCCCCTCGACGGGGGCGGGGTGGCGGCGATAGCCCCGAACCCTCATCCCCAGCGCGGCCGCCGCCCTGGCAACCGCCAGCCCGCTGCCCAGCCCGGCCACGCCCAGCAGCTTGCCGTGGAGCCTGCCGACGGGGTACGGTTCCCACCGCCCTGCCGCCTGCTGGCGCAGCGACCGGCGAAAATCCTTTTCCACCAGGGCGAGCATGCCCAGCACGTATTCGGCCAGCCAGGGTCCGAAGCGTCCGCGGGCGGTGGCCACCGGCACCGATCGGTCGAAGTCCGGGTCACCGAGCAGGTCGTCGGCCCCCGCCCCCATCAACTGCACGAAGCGCAGGCGGCGGGCCGCTGCCAGGCTGCCCGGCGGCAGCTTCCAGGCAAAGACCACTTCGGCACCGGCCGCCCGCTCGCGCACCTCGGCCTCGCTGTAGCAGGCCAGCACCGTGAGGTCAGAGCGCGGGCGCAACCGGCGCTCGTACTCGGCGGTGCGGCGCGGGTGGTATACCAGGACGGGCGTCTTCTCAGCCCGCAAGACAGGTCCGCAACCAGCGTAAAAGGTCGTCGTGGGCCCGCTCCCTTCCCGGTTCTGAGAACACCTCATGGTACCAGTCGGTGTAGAGGACGAACACCTTGTGGGTGGCCCCCGCCCGCTCGTAGAACTCGGCCACCGCGACCGGGTCTACCAGCAGATCGCCGCCGGCCTGCAGGAACAGGCAAGGCACCCGCAGCCGGTCTGCCCGCTCCCGCACGCGCTCCATGGCCGCCAGCCACTCGCGGTACAGCCCCGCGGAAACCAGGTCGTGCGTGAGCGGGTCGCGCAGGAACTCCAACACTGCCTCGGGGTTTTGCGTGCGGAACGCAGGCGGTATGCCGCTGGGTAACGCCAGCCACGGCAGTCGGCGGCCCGCGTGCAGGGCAAGCGCCCGCCGCCAGCGGGGCACCCGGAACCGTATCCTGAGGCAGGGTGAGCTAAGCGCCACCCCTTGCACGGTCGGCCCGCCGGACAGCACCAGGTCGAGCACCACCAGCCCGCCCAGGCTGTGCCCCAGCAAAAAGAGCGGGGCGGCAAGACGCATGTCGTCCGCAACCCAGCGGACGAAGGCGGCCAGGTCGGCGGTGAACGCCTCGAAGCGGTCGACGTGGCCCCGCCTGCCTTCCGAAAGCCCGAAGCCCCGAAGGTCCAGCGCGTAAGTCTGCATGCCCTCGGCAGCCAACCGGAGGGCCGTCTGCCGCCAGCGACCGGAGTGGTCGCCCAGCCCGTGCACCAGCACCACCGCCGCCCTGGGCCGCCGATCGCGGGGCAACCATACGCGGTAATGCAGGCGGGGAACGCGCCCGGGCAGGTAACCGGCGCGATCTTCGCAGTAACTGGGCATGGACCCCCGGAAGGTCAGCACCCCTGGTTCTCCAAAAACTCCGCCAACCGGCGGCCGACGAAGTCCACGAAACGACGGCATCGCTCGCGGCGCTCGCGATCCCGTACGAAAGCTTCGAAGTCGACGGCCGGGTCAAGCCCGGTCAGCTCGGCGCAGGCCAGGTGGCCGAATTCGGCGCGGAAGCTATCCAGTAGCTCCTTCCCCCGGGACATGAGCCTCTGGTATCCTTGCCGGTCGCGGACATCGCGGGGGCCGGCCGCCATGCCCATCGCCATGAGCGCCCCCGTCAGCGCCCCGCACACCGAACCCGTCCGGACGATGCCCGCTCCGAATAAGGACCCCGCGGGGCCAAGCGAGCCGGGCACCAGGGCAAGCTCCGCTTCCGCCGCCATCAGCACGGACTCGGCGCAGTTGAATCCGCGTTCGAAGAAGCCAAGAGCCCGGCTTCTCTCCTGCTCCACCTTCCGAACACCTCCGTTGCCTGCCCAGTTCGACCGTTGCCGAGAACATAGAAAACCATTCCCGACATCCACCCGTTGCCGGGCGGAGGCGTCGGTCTTACGCGCTTTCGCGCAGCCGACTTCCCGTTTCCTCCGGGACCGCCCACCTTGCGGCGGGTCTTATGTCCCGTCCACGGGCGTTTTGCGTCTCCGGTGCACTCCCGGCGACGGCGGCGGCAAGGACCGCAAGCTTCCTCGCCGCGTTCTGGTCCCGATCCAGGAGGAGGCCACACGGATGCGCGCCACCGCACCCGACCGATCCGGGGCAGGACGACGTGGCTTTTGCCGTCCACCCGGATCGCGCCGGTGGTGAAGCAGACCGACTCCCGGCACCGCCCCTTCTTCGCTGAAGCGGGGAAAGGCTTGCGGGCCTCAAGACGCTCCTTGACGCGAGCCAGTCCCCAGTTGAAGGCAAATCGCCGCGCCCCCACGTGGGAGGCAATGGCCCGCTCGGCGCGGGGAGAGGGGTCCAGGGCAAACCTGAAAGCCTGATGCACTCTCATGACTCAGCCGCCGCCTTCATCGCTCTCTCCGCCCGCCGCCTGGCGGAACGGCGGCCGTAGAGCCGGGCGCAAAAGCTCGTCAGAACGTCGATCATGTCTTGCACGAGATCGTCCTTCGCCTCGTCCGGCTCCATCACGATCAGCCGCCTCCCGGACGCGGCCAGGGCCGCCTCGATGTACTCCGACCCCAACCGCGCAAGCCTGTCCCGGTGCTCGACCACGATGGCCCCGTACTCCGGCGAGCGCAGCACCGAGAGCAGGCCTTTGCGGTAGCCGTTCAGCCCGCTTCCCACCTCGGTGACCACCTTCGCTACCCGGATTCCGTTGTCAGCGGCAAAGGCGGCGAGCCGCGCCACCTGGCGGTCGAGATCGGCCCTTTGATCCGCCGAGGACACCCTGGCATACAGCACGGCCCCGGCTTCCTTCCGCTCGGGCACCTCCACCAGGATCGTGCCCGTCGGCGTCTGATGGGCGGGCACAGGCAGCTTGCCCCGCTTCCACCACAGCCAGGCGGTCTTGTATGAGATGCCGTTGGCCCGCGCCCAGTCCGATAGCTTCATGAGTGTAGTGTACCATGTGTTAGGTCATCTGTCTATAAAAGTCTTGGCAGTTGTGGGCGCCCGTTCTCAGGCCCCTTCCGCGGAAGGAGAGCACGGCGGGCGTTGCGAATCCCTTGCCGGGAGGTGATCGCGCGAGATGTGTCCGGGTGGTGCCTCATCCCCACGGAAGATCGGGCTGGCCCTGGGTGGCGGGGCCGCCAGGGGCCTGGCCCACATCGGAGTGCTCGAGGTGCTTGAGGAGCACGGTCTCAGGCCCCACGTGGTGGCCGGCACCAGCGCGGGCGCGGTGATCGGCGCGGCCTACGCCGCGGGCATGCACCCGCGGCAGATGCGCGATCGCGCGCGGCGGGTTCGCTGGGCCGACCTGAGCGAACCCGTGCTGCCACGCCGCAGTCTCCTGGGCACCAAGCGATTGCAGGCTTTCCTCGACGACGTCCTTCAGGGAAAGACGTTTGACCAGCTGCAACTGCCTTTTGCCTGCGGGACGGCCGACATCCTCACGGGCGAGGAGGTCTGGCTGCACCGGCCCGACCTGCGGGTCAGTCAGGCCGTGCGGGCAAGCTGCGCCATCCCCGGCATCTTCCCACCGGTGCGCCTGGGCGGCCGCCTGCTGGTCGACGGCGGGCTCTTCGGCACGGTTCCGGTGCGGGGCGCCCGCATCCTGGGTGCCGACCTGGTGGTGGCCGTGCAGGTCGCGGGGATGCCCTTTAGGGGACGCGAACCGCAGACGGTGGTGGCCACGGTCATGGCCGCGCTGTCCATCATGCAGCGGGCACGGGAACTGGACGAACTCACCGGGGCGGACCTGGTGATCGCCCCCCGTACCGAGGAGTTCAGCCTGGTAGACCTTTCCGCGGTCGATGGGCTGGCCGAGGCCGGCAGAGAGGCCACCCTCGCGATGCTCCCCGCCCTGCGCGAGCTGTGGGCCACGGCGGCGGGAGGGCAGACGGCGTGATCCCGCTTGAACGCGTGCGTGGCGAGCTGCCGATCACCGCCCGCGCCGTGTACCTGAACACCGGCACGCTGGGGCCTTCTCCCCGGCCGGTCACCGAGGCCTACGTGCGTGCCTATCGGGCCTGGCAACGCAGTGGGCCCGGCGACCCCCAACGTTACCGCGCGGCCCGCCAGGCGGTGGAGCCCTGCCGCGAGCGGCTGGCGCGGCTGCTGGGAGTGCCCGCGTCCTGCCTTGCCCTGAGCGCCAACAGCACCGACGGCATAAACCTCGTGGCACACGGCTTCGACTGGTCGCCGGGGGACGAGGTGGTGGTCACCGACCAGGAGCACCTGGCCAACCTCGCGGTCTGGCTCAACCTGGCGCGCCGCCGCGGCATCGTGGTGCGGGTGGCGGCCGCCGCTCCGGACGCCGCCGCCGCCATCGCCCGCTGGCTGGGCCCGCGAACGCGGCTGATCTCCGTCAGTCACGTAAGCTGCCAGACCGGCGAGGTGCTGCCGGTGGCGGCCATCTGCCGCCTGGGCCGTGAGGCGGGAGTGCCGGTGCTGCTCGACGGTGCCCAGGCCGTCGGTCAGGTGCCGGTGGACCTGGGCTCGCTCGAGCCCGACTTCTATGCGCTGAACGGTCACAAGTGGCTGCTGGGACCGGTGGGCACCGGCGCTCTTTACATCGCCCCGCATCGGCTCGGGACGCTCGAACCGAGCTGGACGGGGGACGGCGCCGTCGACAAGCATAACTCGAACCGGGCCGAGCTGTGTTTTCACCCCTCGGCGCGACGGCACGAGTTCGGGACGCGCAACTGGCCCCTTTGGCAAGGGCTGGCGGCCGCCGTGGACTACCTGGAAGCGTTGGGATGGGAGTCGGTGCTTGAGCGCACGCGTCGGCTTGCCGCGGCCCTCCGCAAGGCCCTGGAGCAGGTGCCCGACATCGAGGTGCTCGGATCGGGAGGATCCGGCATGGTATCGGCGCGCCCCGTTCCCCCGCCCGGCCCGGACTGGCCCGAACAGGCATGCCTGTGGCTACGGCGACGCCACCGGCTGGTGTGCCGCCCGGTGCGAGAGCTTGGCGCGGTGCGGTTCGCAACCGCCTTCTTCAACACCGAGGAGGAGACGGCGCTGGCCGCCCGGGCAATGGCCGAACTGGCGGCCACACGGCGTCGCCGATTTCAGTCCCCGTCCACGGGTAGTTCGGCCGCGGGGTCAACCAGGAAGGCAAGGCGATCCGCCTGGCAGCGGTAGACCGGATCGCCGGGTTGTAGCATCAGCCTGCCGGGAGGAAGGACGGCGCCGATGCGCGGAGGCGGCAAGGCTGTGTAGTGATCGTTGGGGACGAAATAGCCGCGTCCGTCGTGCTCCACCTCGTAGTAGGCAAACCCCCGTCGCGACCTCACCGCCTCGTAGTCCGACCGGAAGCCGGCCGCCACCCAGTTGGCCATCACCAGGGGGCCGGGGCCGGGATTGATGGTCAGGTGCCCATAACCCGGCGGGATCAGCACCAGCTCTCCGGGACCGGCCATCACCACCACTACCTCGGCGGCCTCACCATCGGGTCGCAGCCGTTGCAGCAGGCAGTGGGCGGTGCCGTGGATCACCTGGTAAAGCTCAGGATAGGTGCGGTCCGAACCCGGCATCGGCGGATGGTAGTGCCCGAAGGTCCGGGCGTACTCACCTCCGAGGAGCTCCCCGGTCACGACGGTGAGGTCGAAGCGAAGACCGCGGCGGGCTGCCCGCTCGCGGTCTTCGGGCCACCCTACCCCGCGGTACATCAGGTAGACCGCGTCGGGCCCCACCGCGGTCTGGTTGTACAGCACCGGGCGCAGCTCGTCGAGGGTCCGCGCCTGAGGGGTCACCGCTTCCAGTCCTCCGTCGAAGCCAAGTCGCAGGCCTTCCAGGTGGATGGGCAGGCCGGCTGCCCGGCCGATGTTCACCTAGGTCACCTCCCCGCCATATGTTCCCCTTCGGGGCACGCCCTCCTGCACGGAAGGAAGTATTCGGAACGGGAACGAAGCTACCGCACGGGAGGATCCTGGCATGAAGAAGCTGCACCGGTCTCGCAAATCGCGGGTGATCGGCGGCATCTGCGGCGGGGTGGGCGAGTTCCTGGAGGTCGACCCCACCGTGGTCCGGCTGATCTGGGCGATCCTGGCCTTCACCGGCTGGGGTCTTTTGGCCTACTTCCTCGCCTGGCTCATCGTGCCCGAGGAGTCCGCCCCGTGAGGGCCTCTGCCAGACGCCCGACGGCGAACGCAGCGGGGCTGCGCCCACCCGCCGCCGGGCGCCTGGCGCTGGGGCTCGACATCGGGGGGTCGCACATGGCGGCCGGATTGGTGGACGCCAGCGGCCGCGTCCACGGCTGGCGACGGCGGGCACTTGACGCGGCGTGCCATCCCGACCGGGCGATGGAAACGGCGGCCGCTCTGCTCGACGAGGTGCTTGCCGCCCATCCGGAGCAGGCTTCCCAGGTAGTGGGGGTGGGGATGGGCCTGCCGGGAATGGTGGAGGTCACCGGCGGCCGGCTGGTGTTCGCGCCCAACCTGCGCTGGACCGACTACCCGGCCGCCGACCGCCTCGCCGGGCTGACGGGACTCGCGGTGGTCGCCGACAACGACGCGCGTCTGGCGACCCTGGCCGAGGCCTTGTTCGGCGCCGCCCGAGGCTGTTCGGACGTGTTGGGCGTGATCATAGGCACCGGCATCGGCGGCGGCATCATCCTCGACGGTCGGTTGTTTCGAGGGCCGGGCGGGACTGCCGGCGAGATCGGGCACCTGACCTTGGACCTCGACGGCCCTGCATGCCGGTGTGGCAACCGGGGCTGCCTGGAAACGCTGGTCGCCGGACCGG
This sequence comes from Symbiobacterium thermophilum, assembly GCA_020725145.1. Lineage (GTDB taxonomy): Bacteria > Bacillota > Sulfobacillia > UBA995 > UBA995 > DYFO01. The sequence continues at coordinate 67,599 of DYFO01000003.1, read as the reverse complement.
CGATCGCCGCCGCCGGCCGGGCCGCCCTCGCCCGCGCCGTCCAGGAAGACAGGCCTGGACCGCTGCGGTCGCTATGTGAAGACGACCCCGCGGCGGTCACCGCCGCGGCGGTGTCCGCGGCCGCCGCCGCGGGAGACCAGGCCGCCCGCGAGATCCTCGCTCGGGCGGGCACGTGGCTGGGAATCGCCCTTGCCGGCTGCTGCAACCTCATCAACCCCCGGCTGGTGGTGGTCGGCGGAGGGGTGGCGGAGGCCGGCGAGCTGCTGCTTGGACCGGCGCGGTGCGAGATCGCGCGGCGGACGATGTCGGTTCCTCGGGCCATGGTCGACGTGGTAACCGGAGAGCTCGGGGCCATGGCGGGCGTGATCGGTGCCGGTGCCCTGGTGCTGGGCGACTACTGAGGAGGGGAAACCCCTTGGCGATGCGCGAGGAAAAACCCGAGCCGAGCCCCGCTTTCCGTGGTCTTCTCGTGCTCTGGGTGGCACTGGGCGTCGTCCTGGTAGCCGGTGGGAGCAGGGGCTGGCCGTGGCTGCTGGTGGTAGCGATCAACCTCTACATCAACTACCACTACCTTGCCGAGGCGCAGGGCGTCGCCTACCGGCTGGACGGCGAGGCGCTGCGGTTGGGGCGCCGGGACGAACCTGACCTCGTGGTTCCCCTTCGGAGGCTTATGTTCTGCGAGCCCGCTCCCGGCCGGGCGGCCTTGCAGCGTCGCCTACGGGAGGTCGGAGTCAAAGGGCACGTGGTCGCCGTGCCCAGCTACGCCCGCGGCCAGCGCTGGGTCCTGGTCTACCGGGGGGACCGCGGCCCGGCGGCGGTCAGCTTTTACCCATCGCAGGAACTGCAAAGAGCGCTCGTCTGGGCGGTCGGGGGGAGAAGCGGCAAGTGAAAGTGATCATCTGCCCGGACTCCTTCAAGGGTAGCCTGAGCGCTATGCAGGCCGCGCGCTGCATCGCCGAGGGACTGGGCCGGGTGCTGACATCGCTGGAGCCGGAACTCGTACCGGTGGCGGACGGGGGAGAGGGTACCGTGGAGGCCATCCTCGCCTCGGGCGGGGAGCTGCGCGAGGTGGCGGTCACCGGTCCGCTTGGTGAACCGGTGACCGCCCGCTTCGGCATTTTACCCGACGGCCGGAGCGCGGTGCTCGAGATGGCGGCCGCCTCGGGGCTAACGCTGGTTCCGCCCGCAAGACGCGATCCCCTGCGAACCACCACCTTCGGCACCGGGGAACTCATCCGGTCGGCACTTGACGCGGGTTGCCGCTACCTCATAGTAGGATTGGGTGGCAGCGCTACCGTCGACGGCGGGGCAGGCGCCGTCCAGGCCCTGGGCGCCCGTCTGCAAGACGAGCACGGACGCCCGATCGGCTACGGGGGTCAGGAGCTTCTGCGCCTGCGCCATATCGACGTCGATGGCCTGGATCCGCGCCTGCGGGAGACCACGATCGTGCTCGCCGCCGATGTGGACAATCCCCTGTGCGGCCCGGCGGGGGCGGCGGCCGTCTACGCGCCGCAGAAAGGAGCATCCCCGGCCGCCGTCGCCCAGCTCGACGCGGCGCTGGGGCACTGGGCCCTGCTCATCCGCCGCCGGCTCGGCGTGGACGTGGAGCACCTTCCCGGCGCCGGGGCGGCGGGAGGTCTGGGGGCGGGGCTGACGGCCTTTCTGGGGGCCGTGATCCGGCCCGGCGCCGAGGTGGTGCTGGAGGCCACCCGGCTGGAGAGGCGCCTGGAGGGAGCAGACCTTGCGATCACCGGCGAGGGCCGCATGGACGGCCAGACGCTGCGGGGCAAGGCTCCGCTGGCGGTTGCCCGCGTCGCCCGCCGCCGCCGGGTGCCGGTGGTGGCACTGGTGGGCGGCATCGGTTCCGATGAGGAGGCGATCTATGCCGAGGGGCCGGACGCGATCCTGCCGCTGGTTCCCGGTCCCGTGGACCTCGATACCGCGGTGGTTCAGGCGGAAGAACTCCTGACGGCCGCCGCCGCCCGGCTCGCCCGCCTGCTGCTGGTCGGCAGCCGGCTGCGTCCGCTGCCCCGCCGGTCGGGAGGCGACCGACCGTGAAAGCTCGCGTCTACCTCACGCGCCACCTGCCGGGCGAGGCACAAAGCCGCCTGAAGGCGCGGGTGCAACTCACGGTGTGGCCTGCCGCCACACCGCCACCGCGCGAGGAGCTGGTACGCGGCCTGGCCGGCGCTGAAGGGCTGCTTTGCCTGCTTACCGACACGGTGGACGAGGCGCTGCTCGATGCGTGCCCTTCGGTCCGGGTGGTCAGCGTGTGTGCCGCCGGGTACAACAACGTGGATGTGGCCGCCGCCACCCGACACGGGGTGCTGGTTACCCATACCCCCGGAGTGCTGACCGAAACCACCGCCGACCTTGCCTTCGGCCTCATCCTGGCCGCCGCCCGCCGCCTGGTGGAGGCGGATCGCTTCACCCGCTCGGGCAAATGGGAGGCCTGGGACCCCGGTCTCTTACTGGGACACGATGTGCACGGGTCGTGCCTGGGCCTGATCGGCCTGGGACGTATCGGCCGCGCGGTAGCCCGCCGGGCCCGCGGTTTTTCCATGGAGCTCTTATATCACGGCCCGCGGCGCCACCCCGAAGCCGAAGAGGAACTGGGAGTGTGCTACGTCTCGCTTCCGGAGCTCCTGGTCCGCTCCGACTTTGTCAGCCTGCACGCGCCGCTGACGGCCGCTACCCGGGGGATGATCGGCCGCGCGGAGCTTGGGCTCATGCGGCCGACCGCCTTCCTGATCAACACCTCGCGCGGCGAGCTGGTGGACGAGCAGGCCCTGTACGAGGCCCTGGCAGAGGGGCGGATCGCCGGCGCGGGACTGGACGTGTACGCGCGTGAGCCCGTTGACCCCGGCCATCCCCTGCTGACGCTTGCGAACGTGGTGGCCTTACCACACATCGGCAGCGCCACGCTGGCGACCCGGGCGCGCATGGCCGAGCTGGCGGTGGACAACCTGCTCGAGGCCCTCGAGGGCAGGCGACCCCCGCATCCGGTCAATCCCGAGGTGTTGACGCCGGGCGGCTGACCGTGCTTGCCAAGTTGATCGGGCTGCCAAGCAGTGATATAATTCTGATTACATAACGGCCGTTTGTTTGAAAAGACAGCCTTGGGGGGAGGCGACATGTCCAAGGAGGCCGAGATCCGGGAGGCCGCCATGCGGATCTTCCGCGAAAAGGGGTACCACGCCGCCTCCATGCAGGAAATCGCCAACGCGGTCGGCATGCAGAAGGGAAGCCTGTACTACTACATCTCGAGCAAGCAGGAACTCCTCTTCAAGATCTTCGAGGAAGCGATAGGCTCGATGGCTCGGGAACTTGAGGCCATCTACGCCCGGCCGCTCAGCCCCCGTGAGAAACTGCGCGAGGCCATCGCCGCGCACGTGCGGGCCATCTCGCAGCGGCTTGACATGCTCAGCATCTTCCTGCGGGAAACCAGGGTGCTGTCGCCGGGCCAGGAAGAGGTCATCGACATCCACCGTCTTCGCTACGAACGTCTCCTGCAGCGCATCGTCAGCGACGGCATGAAGTCCGGCGAGTTCCGCGCGCTTGACCCCAAGCTCACCACCTACGCGCTGCTGGGGATGACCAACTGGATATACCGGTGGTACAACCCCAGCGGCCGCTTTGCCTCTGAGCAGATCGCGGATATCTTCACCGACCTCATCTTCAACGGCCTGCTGGCGCCGGCGGCCGGCGGGCGGGACCGGGAGGGACGCTGATGCGGTACTGGGAGCACCCAGGCGAGGCGGCCACCCGCCCCGCGCTGCGAGCCGCCCTCGAGCGGGCGCGGGCGCTGGGGCTGGAGGACCTGGTGGTGGCGTCCACCACCGGTGCCACCATGCGGATGCTCCTTGAGGAGCGGGGCGACGGCGGGCCGGGCAATCTGGTGTGCGTCACCCACCACGTGGGCTTCCGTTCGCCCGGCGACGACGAGATGCCTGCCGGCGAACGGCAGCACCTGATCGACCGGGGGGTCAAGGTGCTCACCACCACCCACCTGCTCGCCAACCTCGAGCGGGCGGTCACCAACCAGTTCGGCGGTTTGTACGTTGGCGGCGTGGTCTCGCATACCCTGCGCATGTTCGGGCAAGGGCTGAAGGTGGCGGTGGAGATCGCGGTGATGGCCCTGGACGCGGGTCTGGTCCCTTACGGAAAGGAGATCGTCGCGGTGGGCGGCACGGGAAGCGGCGCGGATACCGCCGTGGTCATCCGCCCGGCGCATGCGCGGGACTTCTTCGCCACCCGCATCGTGGAGATCATCTGCATGCCCCGGGGCGGCACCTGAACGCAGGAAGGGGTCTTGGTCCTCCGCGCCGGGTATCGGCCTGGCCGATACCCGGCGTGTCGGAGAGGACCATCACTTGCTCACCCGCTCTTCCGGGCCGCATCCCGGACGGCGGTCGGTCCCTTGGACCTTTCGATCAACGGACGGGCGCCGGGCAACGCGCGCTTCCTTGCGGCTTTCGCGCATGCAGACGCCGGGCATCTCGAGCATCAAAAGACCGAGTTCCATCGTCAAGCCTCCCTTCCGGCCGGCCGGGTGGTTCCGGCCCGCCGCATCGTCACCGCGCCCACCCCCATGGCGGGGTCTCCCAGGAACGGGAGGATCCGCAGCAGGGCCTGGTCGACGTCGGCACTGTGGACGGTGAGCGGGCGAGTGCCGACCACTCTCAGCGTCGGGTCGAGCCGGGCGGCCTCTCCCAGGTAGTCGAGCAGGTGGGCAGACAGCCTCCCCTGATACTCCACCCGAAGGGTTCCGGTGCTCACCGCCGTTCACCATCCTTTCCTCTGTGCCCTCAACATCCTGAAGGGCTATCTTTAAGATAGTGAAGGTCTAGTTCAAGTCTATAGAGAGTTTCCCGAAGAGTCAAGGGGTACCTTCAAAAAAATTGAGGTCGATCCTCATGAAGTTCAGGACCAACCTCAAAGATCGTGCAGGTGACGCCGCTACCGCGTCAAGGCACGTCGCGTATGCCCGGGAACACTAAGGCCACCGCCGCACTTAAGCCCAGCATGAGCCCTGACGCCACGATCACCTGGGGAGCGGCGAAGCGGTCGGCCAGCAACCCCACCAGCATCAACGCCACCGGCCGCAGCGCCTGGTTCAGGGTGGCCAAAGCGCCCAATACCTTTCCCCGGCGGTCGTCGGGGATCAGCGTCTGGAGGGCGGCCGAAAACAGCACGTTGGTGACGCCGATGAACACGCCGAGCGCCACCAGCGTTCCTGCCGTGAACAGGAACCGGCGGCCCAGGCCGAAAGCACAGGTGGCGACGCCGGCCCAGATGACCGACCAAAGGATCAGCCGTCCCTTGCGCCGCACCGTTCCCTTGACCCCCAAGGCGGCGACCCCACCCAGCATGCCGGCTGAGAATACAGAGCCCAAGGTGCCGTAGCCTGCCGGACCCAGCCCCAGCACGTCGCGGGCCATCACCGGCATCAGCACGTTCAACGGCGCCACCGCGAAGTTCAGGACCGCGGTCAGCACCACGGCGGAGAGCAACGCTGCCTGGTCCCGGATGAAGCGAAGGGCCACCCCGAGTTCGCGGAGCATCGACGACCCCGTCTTCCCTCCCAGGCAAGGGCTGGACCAGCGGGCGAGGCCGACGCAGCCCGCGGCCGCCAGGAGGATGGCGGCGGTGACGCAAAGTGCCCCGGCCTCGCCGCCGGCCGCCACCATCAGCCCCCCCAGCATCGGGCCCACCACGCCCGACAGCCCGAACGTCAGCTGCAGCGCGGAGTTGGCGCGGACCAGTGATTCGGGGGGAACCATGGAGGGTAGCGAGGCGGAGACGGCCGGGTGCGCGAAACTGCTGGCCACCGCCATGGCGATCGACACCGGGAAGCAGTGCCAGACCCGCAATCTCCCCAGTGCGAGCAGCACGGCAGGGATGAGCAGGAAAATGCCCAGGCAAAGAGTGACCGCCACGAGCAGCCGCCGCCGGTCGAGGCGATCCACGTATACCCCGGCAGGCGGGCTGGCGATCAGCATCGCCACGGTGGAGAAGGCGGTCATGCTGGCCATGATGGTGGGGGAGTCGGTTGCCTCATATACCCACCACATCATCACCAGTTGTGCCACCGCCAATCCCACCTGAAACAGCGTGACGCAAAGCCACACGAGCCCGAAGGCCCGGTTGGCGGCCAACGTGAGACGGGGAGCCGGCGCCTCAATCGACGTAGATCTCAACTTTGACGTCTTCCTCCTCCGAAGTCAACTCCAGTACCTTGCCCAGTTGTCCGCTCCGCACCAGTCTCAGCACCCCGTCGAGATCGAGCTCTCCCAGGTCGGGTCCCAGGCGAAGCACGCCGCCGGGGATAAAGCGCAGGCCCGTCTCCAGCAGGCTGAGCGGCACGTTGACGTTCGCCTTGGTCCGTCCGGTCGAGGGGTGAAACACCCTGACCCGCAGCCACCGGGGGCGACTTCCCCGCGTCACCTCCTGGGCCCCCTCGCATGCTTCCAGGAGTCGCAGGCCTTCCTCGGCGGAGATCTTGCCGCTTTCGATCATCCTCAGCACCTGCAGCCGGTCGTCCTTCACGTCCGTCACCTCCCGGGGGAGCTAGACTCCGTCCCGATCCTCCTCTTCCTCCCCCGTTGGCGTCGCGTCGGCGTCGGGGGCAGGTTCGACGGCGGCAGGAGGCTCCGCCACCGGGGGCTCCTGCTCCGGAGTTTGCGGACCGGACACGGTTGCCTCCTCGGCCGGCGGCGGCGCATCGGACAGGGCCTCCAGCAAGGCCTCGGCCTCGGCCGGGGAGATCTTGCCCTCCTCCACCATGCGCAGCACGCTGAGCGAGGCGTCATCCGAGGCCTCGGGGAAGTCGGAGATCTCCTCAGGCGGAACGAATTCGCCGCCGGCAAGCGGCAGGAGGGCAACCGAACCCGACCCGGTGCTCACCCTGATCATGCCGTCGGGCCGGTTGAGGATCCCCATGAGCCTGCGTCGGCCCGCCTCACGCCGGTCGAGCGGCAGACGGCATTCGATGGGGCCGCTGCCCGTCTCCACTTCCACCGCGCAGGCGGCCGTTTCCGGCAGCGCCAGTTCCACATCGCCGGAGCCCGTCTCAAGCTGCCAGCGTGCTCCCTCGAGGGGTAAGCCGTGTATCCGGAGATCGCCCGAGGAGGTCTCCACGGAAACGCGCGTTCCCGAAAGCTGGCGGATCACGACCGACCCCGAGCCCGTCTCCAGCTCAAGGTCGCCGCGAAGGCGGGCGATGCTGACCTCACCGCTCCCAGTCTCGCCGGTGAGCGAGCCACGGAACCCCTCCACGACCACGGCGCCGGAACCCGTCTCCACCCGCGACCGGCCGCTCACCGCCCGCAGCGTCACGTCGCCGCTGCCGGTTTCCAGCTCGAAGTTCCCCTCTGCCTCCTCCACCAGGATCTCGCCGCTACCGACGTCCACCCGCAGACGGCCGCGGATCCCCCGTACCCGGACCGGGCCGCTCCCGGCGTCGACGGTGACGTTGGTCTCCCGCGGCACCCACAGCTCGAGATCGATCTGGGCGCTGGCCGGCCAGCAGGTCCGGTAGACGCGGTCCACCGCGACCTTCAGGCAGCCACCCTGAACCGAGGTGATCGCGCGCAGCTGGCCGGGCGTTCCGCGAAGCCTCGAGACCAACCGGATGCGGCGCTCCGGCCATCCGGTCACCTCGACCCGCCCGCCCAGCTGGTCGATGAGGACGTCACGGCAGGCGGGGTAGAACTCGTCATGCTCTCCTATGTGCTCCATGCCGGGCATGCCCGTCGCCTCCCTGCCTCAGAAATACCTTCCCCCTAGCCCGGTGAGGATCCGGACCAGGCCCACGCCGGCGAGCACGAGGGCGACCGTCAGCCAAAAGCCGAGATGGGCGTAGATACCGTAGGCGATCACACCGCCCACCACGAGCAAGAAAAGGCCGTCCCGCACCCGGGAGTGGTGATGGCGCAGGGGCCACTCCGCGACAACCCTGTGGGGCTTGCACTTGTAAAGACCCCGCGAGGCCAGGATGGCCACCTTGATGAGGTTGAGCACGGCCAGCGCGAAGATAAGGCCCAGCACGCCGAAGAACATCGTCAACACCAGGTTCTGACTGAGCACCTCGCACATCAAAGGCCACTCCTCTCCGTGATCTGCTTTCAGAGGTCAGCGGTCCGTACCAGTCGAATGCTTCCGCTCAAGGTCCTGGCCTGCACCTCCAGCTCCGCAGGTCCAGGCCCTCCCGCGAAGCCCTCCAGCCGGTGCCCTACCAGCCCTGCGGTCTCGGAAGTGCTCTGGAAACCGGGGACGTCCACCCGGATGCGCCCGGCCCGCGTCGCCGCCTCCACGTGGCAACGAACGCCCTCGGGCAGCACCATGCGAACGGGGCCGTTGACGGTGCTCACCCTGGCCTGCGAACCCTCGCGAAGGGGCAGCACGCACACTTGCAGGCCGCCGTTCACCGTCCCCGCCTTCAGCTGCCCCATGGTCGCTCGCACCTCGATGCTGCCGTTGGCCGTCCGGCATACCGCCCGGTCGGCCTTGACCTCCTCAAGGTGCACGCGTCCGTTGGCGGTTGCCGCCCGCAGCACCACGAAGCTCAGGCCCTCCACGTCGATGCTGCCGTTGGCGGTCAGGAAGGTTCCGGCATAGCGGATGTCCGCCGGCATGCGAGCCTCGATGTTCACCGTCTGACGCGTGTTCCGGAGGGCGCGCCCGGCGTCCACGATCAGGGCATCACCTTCGGAGACGACCTTCACCTGGCGTCGGGCGAGCTCCTCGGCCTGTGCCCGATCGGCGGCGTAGATCTCCTTGCGGATCACCACGCGGTAGCCGGAGCCGTCACCGGGGGTCACCCGTATGGCGCCGTTCGCGGTCATCAGCCGGACTTTGGGGTCAAGGCCGGGTCGGAAATCCCCTTCAACCACTTCCTCGAAGGTGAAAGGCTCTCCCCAGCATGACGAGGCAACCCGCCTTACCAGGTGCTCCACCTGCCGGGCGATATGCTGGCCGAACCCGTCCCACGCGCGGAAGGCGTCGTGCCGCTCGTCACAGCTCTCTCGGTCCCGCCGGTCCGCAAGCGCATCCAGCAGCCGGGCGGCCTCTTCAGGCGTCAGCTTGCCTTCCTCCAGCATCCTGAGTATCAGCAGACGTTCCTCGCTCACGGTAGTCACCCCTCAGGCCTGCCGGAGCAGCTTGATGGCCTGCTCCGAGTTTATCTCCCCCCGGTTCAGCGCGTCCAGAATCTCCTTGCGCCGCCGGTCCTTGCCCGTGTCCTCGGCCTCCGCCGACCGCTCCACGCGGTAGCCGAGCGCCTCGATCACCGCGTCCAGCCTTCCTCGCACCGTGGGGTAGGAGATGCCCAGTTCACGTTCGACTTCCTTGATGTTGCCTCGGGCCTTGATGAAGGTCTCGATGAAATCCTTCTGCTCGCGGCCCAGGAGGCAGAACTTGCAGACCTGGAAGCGACCGTCCACCCCCGTGTCGCACTGGGGACAGTGCAGCCGCGTGACCTCGAGGCCCTCACCGCAGACCGGGCACCGGCCTAGCATCGAGCGGCGGTAACCGCGTTCCACACGTCCTCCCCTCCTTCCCCAATGTCTTTGAGTCTCGGCTTCAATTCTTTGAGGGATCACCTTGAGTTTAAGGGAGGGGTTAGACGTTGTCAAGGGTAACCTTGAAGATTATGAAGGCGGGGCTGAAGAACTATCAGCGACGAGCCGGAAGGCCTGCTAGGAAGCCGCTCACTCCCTCGTGGGCCAGCAACCACGCCTTGAGGGGTAGCCCCCCGCCGAAGCCACCGAGCTTGCCCCCGGCCGCGACCACGCGGTGACAGGGGATGACCAGCGGTACCGGGTTGGCCGCCATGACCTGCCCCACCGCGCGGGCGGCCCGCGGCGAGCCCACCCTGGCGGCCAGCCAACCGTAGGTTCGGACTTCGCCGTAGGGGATCTCGCGGCAAGCGGCCAGCACTCGGAGCTGAAACGGCGTCAGTCCCCGCAGGCATAGCGGCGCGGTGAAGCGGACCGGCTCGCTTCGGAAGTAGGCCTCGAGTTCGCGCGCCAAAACGGCGAGGAAGGGGAGCGGAGGACCGGGCGGTGTCAAGACCGGGTGGCCCTGCCCCGGCAGCGAAAGGCCTGTCAGTCCCGCTTCCTCGTACTCGACGACGACCGGGCCGCAGGGGCTAGGAAAGCTCGCTCGCATGTGACTCACTCCTCGGTGGGAGCTCGGGATCGCGTGTCGGCGTGCAGGTGACGCTGAAGCTCGGCGGCGAGGCGGGGACCGATCCCGGGAACCCTCGCCAGCTCTTCGACCGTGGCCCGACGCAGTGCCGCAAGTGACCCGAAGTGGCGAAGCAGCGCCCGTCGCCGCGAGGGGCCGATGCCGGGAATCTCGTCCAGAGAGGATTTCAGGCTGCGACGCTTCCGGAGACGGCGGTGATAACCCACGGCGAAGCGGTGGGCCTCGTCGCGAACCCGCCGAAGCAAGCGAAGGGCAGGCGAGGCGTCTTCCAGCGCGATCGGCGCCGGGCGGTCGAGCGTGTAGATCTCCTCCCGCTCCTTGGCCAGGGCGATGGCCGGCAGCGCGGTCAGGCCCAGGTGGTCGAGCACCTCGCGCGCCGCCACCAGATGCCCTCTACCCCCGTCCACCACCACGAGGTCGGGCAGGACGGCCGCCTTGCGGTAGCGCCGGTGGAGGATCTCCTGAAGCATGCGATAGTCGTCGCGTCCGGAGGCGCCGCGGATGCGGTAGCGGCGGTATCCTTCCTTGCAGGGTCGGCCGTCCTCAAAGGTCACCATCGAGCCTACGGTCTCGCGGCCGTGGAAGCCCGAGACGTCGAAAGCCTCGATGTGCCGGGGGAGGGGCTCGAGGCCGAGCACCCGGCCGAGCTCTTCCACCGCGCCGGCGGTCAGTCCGTGCTCGCGGTCGCCGGCGGCCCGGGCTTCCTCCAGGGCCAAAGAAGCGTTGCCCGCCGCCAGCTCGACCAGTCCCCTTTTCTCTCCGCGCAAGGGCCGCACCAGCCGCACCCGCCCGCCCCGGGTGCCCTCGAGCCACTGCTCGATGAGCTCCCGGTCGCCTTGCGGCGGCAGTTCCGGGACCAGGATGAGCGGCGGGATGTAGGCGCCTCCCGTGCCGTAGTGCTGCTTGATGAAGGCCGAGACCACCTCGGCGCGCGGGGAGCCCGCAAGGCGCAGGGGATAGGTCTCGCGGCCCACCAGCTTGCCCTCGCGGACCCGGAAAACCTGCACGCAGGCTTCATCACCGGTCAGGGCTATCCCCAGAGCATCGAGGTCGCCCAGGGAAGGCGACAGCATCTTCTGCCGCTTGAGCACCTGTTCCACCGCCAGCAGCTGGTCACGCAGCTCGGCCGCTTTCTCGAAATCCAGACTGTCTGCCGCCCGCTGCATTCGCTCGCGCAGGCGGCGCGCCAGGTGTTGCTGCCGGCCTTCAAGGAACAGGCACAGCTCCCGGAGGGTTGACAAGTACTCCTCGCGCGACACACGTCCGGTGCAAGGGGCCTGACAACGCCCCAGGTCGTGATGCAGACAGGGCCGCTGGGCGGTGGCCAGCCGATGATCGCTGCAGGTCCGAAAAGGGAAGATGCGCCTGGCCGCCCGCAGCGTCTCCGCCAGCGCCTGGGCCCGGGTGTACGGTCCGAAGTACCGGGCACCGTCAGGACGCGTGCTACGCACCACCGAGACGGCTGGCCACGCGTCGGCCATCCCCACCCGCACGAAGGGGAAATGCTTGTCGTCACGCAGCCGAATGTTGAACTCCGGCCGGTGCTCCTTGATGAGGTTGCTCTCCAGGATCAAGGCCTCGAGCTCGGAGTGGGTGGCGATGTATTCGAGGGTGGCGGCGCGTGACAGCATGAGGCGGGTCCGGGCCGCAAGTCCCTGCCGGAAGTAGCTCCGCACGCGGTCGCGCAGGCACGCGGCCTTCCCCACGTACAGCACCTGCCCGGCGTGGTCGCGGAAGAGGTACACGCCCGGGCGTTCGGGGGCCAGTGACGCCTGCTCGCGCAGGGTGACCTGATCCGCGTTCATCCGTCCCCCACCGCCGACGCGACCCGGCGACGCTCAAGCCGCCGCCTCAGGAACTGCCCGGTGTACGACTCGGCTACCTGGGCGACCTGCTCAGGAGTTCCCTGGGCCACCACGCGGCCTCCCTGGTCTCCCCCTTCGGGACCGAGGTCGATCACCCAGTCGGCGGCGGCGATGACCTCCAGGTTGTGCTCGATGACCAGCACGGTGTCGCCGGCTTCCACCAGGCGGTGCAGGACCTCCAGTAGGCGGTGGATGTCGGCCAGGTGCAGGCCGGTGGTGGGCTCGTCCAGGATGTACAGCGTCCTTCCATTGGAGCGCCGCGACAGCTCGGCGGCGAGTTTGACGCGCTGGGCCTCGCCGCCTGACAGGGTGGTGGCCGGCTGCCCCAGACGGATGTAACCCAATCCCACATCGTGCAGGGTCTGAAGCTTGCGCCGGATGCGGGGGATGGCGCCGAAGAAGTCGAGGGCCTCGTCCACCGTCATGCCCAGCACCTCGGCGATGTTGCGGCCCTTGTAACGGACCTCGAGCGTCTCGCGGTTGTAGCGCTGACCCTTGCAGACCTCGCAGGGTACGTAAACATCGGGCAGAAAGTGCATCTCGATCTTGATGATGCCGTCCCCCCTGCAGGCCTCGCAGCGCCCGCCGCGCACGTTGAAGGAGAACCGACCCGGACGGTAGCCGCGAAGCTTCGCTTCCGGTGTCTCGGCGAAGGTCTCGCGTATGGGATCGAAGACGCCGGTGTAGGTGGCCGGGTTGGACCGTGGGGTCCGCCCGATGGGGGACTGGTCGATATCGATGACCTTCTCCAGATGCTCGATGCCTACCGTGGCGTCATGGTCGCCGGGACGGGCGCGGGCGCCGTGCAGTGCCTGGGCCAGGCGCCGGTACAGGATCTCGTTAACCAGGGTGGACTTGCCGCTGCCGCTTACCCCGGTCACCGCCACCAGCAGCCCCAGCGGCACCCCGACGTCGATGCCCTTGAGGTTGTGGTGCCGGGCCCCCTTCACCACCAGGAATTTGTCGCCGGGCGGGCGCCGCCGCGAGGGAAGGGGTATCTCCCGGGTGCCCGACAGGTACTGCCCGGTCACCGAGGCCTGACAGGCCAGGATGTCGGCCAGCGTCCCCTGGGCCACCACGCGACCCCCGTGCTCCCCGGCGCCGGGGCCGATGTCCACGATGTGATCGGCGGCGCGGATCGTCTCCTCGTCGTGCTCCACCACGATCACCGTGTTCCCCAGGTCCCGCAGTGTCCGCAAGGTGTGAAGCAGCCGCAGGTTGTCGCGCTGGTGAAGCCCGACGCTGGGCTCGTCGAGGATGTACAGCACCCCGACCAGGCTGGAGCCGATCTGGGTGGCCAGGCGGATGCGCTGGGCCTCCCCTCCCGCCAGCGTACCGGTCGCCCGGTCGAGGGTGAGGTAATCCAGCCCCACGTCGACCAGGAAGCCGAGGCGGGCGTCGAGCTCCCGCAGGATCTGGCGGGCGATGAACCTGCCCCGCTCGTCGAGGTCCAGGTTACGCAGGAACTCGCGGGCAGCTCTCACCGACAGGGCGGTCAACTCGGCGATCGACCGGCCTCCCACCCGCACCGCCAGGCTTTCGCGCCGGAGTCTTGCCCCCTGGCATGCGGGGCACGGGCTGGCGCTCATGTACTCCTCGATCTCCATCCGTACCGCGTCGCTCTGGGCCTCGCGGTAGCGCCGCTCCAGGTTGGGGACGACCCCTTCGAAGGTGACCTCCCACTGCCTTATCCGCCCGTAGGGGTTGACGTAGCGGAAGCGGATCGTCTCGCCGCCCGAGCCGTACAAGAGCACGTTGAGATGGCGGTCGTCCAGTTCCGCCACCGGGCGGCCGGTGCGGAAGCCGTAGTGGGCCGCCACCGCTTCGAGCAGCTGCTGGTAGTAGGTACTACTCCCCCGGCTCCAGGGGACGATGGCGCCGTCGTCGATCGACTTGCGGCGGTCGGGGATCACCAGGTCGGGGTCGATCTCCATCCGCGTTCCGAGGCCGTGGCAGGTCGGGCATGCCCCGTAGGGGCTGTTGAAGGAGAACATGCGCGGCGAGAGCTCCTCCAGGCTGACGCCGCAGTCGGGACAGGCATACCGCTGGCTGAAAAGCAGCTCCTCTGGGCCACCGGCATCGGCCAGCACCAGGCCCCCGGAAAGCCGCATCGCCGCCTCCACGGAGTCGGCCAGCCGGCGCCGGATACCCTCCCGGATTACCAGCCGGTCCACGACCACTTCGATGCTGTGCTTCTTTTGCCGGTCCAGGCGAATGGGCGAGGAAGCCTCCAGTATCTCGCCGTCGACCCTGACGCGCACGTACCCTGCCCGCCGCACGTCCTCGAGGACCCGTTCGTGCTCGCCTTTCCTTCCGCGAACCAGCGGGGCGAGCAGGAGCACGCGCGTGCCCTCCTGCAGCTCGAGCAGGTGGTCTACCACCTGGTCCACCGTCTGCTGGGAGATGGGGCGCCCGCATTCCGGGCAGTGGGGTTGGCCCACCCGCGCGTAAAGCAGCCTGAGGTAGTCGTAGATCTCGGTAACCGTTCCCACCGTCGAGCGGGGGTTGCGGCCGGCGCTGCGCTGATCGATGGCGATCGCCGGCGAAAGCCCGCCGATATAGTCGACATCCGGCTTGTCCATCTGTCCCAGGAACTGCCTGGCATAGGCCGAGAGCGATTCCACGTACCTCCGCTGCCCCTCGGCGTAGATGGTGTCCAGGGCGAGCGAGCTTTTGCCCGAGCCGGACAGGCCGGTGAACACGATCAGCCGGTCGCGGGGAAGCTCGAGGCTGATGTCCTTCAGGTTGTGCTGTCTGGCCCCGCGGATGACGATGCGGTCGGGCACGCTCCCGGACTCCTTTCCACCCGTCTTAGCTGCGCTTCCAGCTCGAAGATAAGATCCCGCAGGTCGGCCGCCTGCTCAAACTCCAGTCGCCGCGATGCCTCCCGCATCTCCTTGCGCAGGCGCTCGATGAGGGCGGGGATCTCGCGGCGGTCCAGCCGGCCAAGATCCTCGGGGAGGTGTATGGGCTTGCGGGCGGCCGTCCGGCTGGCCTGGATCACCTCGCGCACCGCCTTGCGCACCGTCTCGGGAGTGATGCCGTGGCGGCGGTTGTACTCCTGCTGGATGCGGCGACGGCGCTCGGTCTCCTCCAGCGCCTCCCGCATGGATGCGGTGACGGTGTCGGCGTACATGATGACCGTGCCGTTGACGTTGCGCGCCGCCCGCCCGATGGTCTGGATCAGGGAGGTGGCCGACCGCAGGTAACCCTCGCGGTCGGCATCCAGCACGGCCACCAGCGACACTTCGGGCAGGTCCAGCCCTTCGCGCAGGAGGTTGATGCCCACCAGGACGTCGAAGACGCCCAGGCGGAGATCGCGAAGGATTTCCATCCGTTCGAGGGTGTCGATCTCGGAGTGCAGGTAGCGGGCTTGCACACCGACGTCCTTGAGGTAGTCGGTCAGATCCTCAGCCAGTTTCTTGGTCAGCGTGGTAACCAGGGCGCGTTCCCCGGCCTCCGCCCGGCGCCTGAGCTCGGCCACCAGGTCGTCGATCTGACCCGCGGTGGGACGGACCAGTACCTCGGGGTCGACCAGGCCGGTAGGACGGACGATCTGTTCCACGATCGCCTCCGCGCGGCCGAGCTCGTACGGTCCGGGGGTGGCCGACACGTAGACCACCTGGCCCACCCGCGCCTCGAATTCCTCAAAGGTCAAGGGCCGGTTGTCGTAGGCCGAGGGCAGCCGGAACCCGTGCTCGACCAAAGCATCCTTGCGCGAACGGTCGCCATGGTACATCGCCCGCAGCTGGGGGATGGTCTGGTGCGACTCGTCCACCACCACCAGGAAATCCTCGGGGAAGAAGTCCAGCAGGGTGTAGGGGGGCTCACCCGGGGCGCGTCCGGTCAGGTATCGCGAGTAGTTCTCGATGCCCGCGCAGTATCCCGTCTCCCTCAGCATCTCAAGGTCGTGGCGGGTTCTGGACTCCAGGCGCTGGGCCTCCACCAGCCGACCGCGTTCCCGGAACCACGCCAGGCGTTCGGCCAGTTCCGCCTCGATGGCATCCGCCGCCCGCCGCAGCTTGTCCTGGGCGGTCACGTAGTGGCTGGCCGGATACACGGCAACGTGCTCACGGAAAGCCAGCACCTCGCCGGTGAGCACGTCGATCTCGGCGATGCGCTCTATCTCGTCGCCGAAGAACTCCACCCGCACCGCCCGCTCTCCCGAACCGGCGGGCAGGATCTCCAGCGCGTCGCCGCGGACCCGGAAGCTGCCCCGGGTTAGCGTCATGTCGTTGCGGTGGTACTGGATGGTCACCAGACCACGCAGCACCTCGTCGCGGTCGCGCTGCTGGCCGACCCGCAGCGAGACGAGCAGGCCGCGGTAGTCCGCGGGCGAGCCCAGGCCGTAGATGCACGACACGCTGGAGACCACCAGCACGTCACGCCGTTCCAGCAGGGCGGCCGTGGCGGAGTGGCGGAGCTTGTCGATCTCCTCGTTGATCAGGGCATCCTTCTCGATGTAGGTGTCGGTCTGCGGCAGGTAGGCCTCCGGCTGGTAGTAGTCGTAGTAGGAGACGAAATACTCCACCGCGTTGTCCGGGAAGAACTCCTTGAACTCCCCGCACAGCTGGGCGGCCAGCGTCTTGTTGTGGGAGATGACCAGGGTGGGGCGCCCCAGGCGGGCCACGAGGTTGGCAACGGTGAAGGTCTTACCGCTGCCGGTCACCCCCAGCAGCACCACGTGGCCTTTGCCCTGTTGTATCGCCCTGGCGAGTTGTTCGATGGCCTCGGGCTGGTCGCCGCGCGGCGGAAACGGTGCCTTCAGCGCGAACGGCAAGCAGGCATCACCTTCCGGGCGTTTCATCCTTGATTATATCACACACCGAGAAGAAAAGGCGAACACTTGTTCTGGGCAGGCAATGGCCGTTTGGCCACGGCTGCGGAGCTTGCCGGCAGGCGACAAGAAGGACTCCACCGGGCCCCAGCGGGCAGGCCCGCCCGTGGGGTGGTGGCCGACAGGGGTCACCTGGTGGTCAGCGCCGGGCACGGGCGGGGGATCGGCCCCCCGGGCCGATACCTCGGGGTGGGTGACGATAGCCCGGCCGAACAGGCGGATCGGCCCGTGGAGGCTGACCTGCCCCGGTTCACGGGATATCACGACGGCGGCGGGCAAGTTCAGTGTCTGGGACACCACCCGGTCACCGGCCGGCAGCCTCCCGGCAGGCTCGGAAGGGGAGAAGACATCCCACGCCCAGATGGCGTCGATGCCGAATCCGAGGGCGACGATGCGAGGCGGCACACGCGACCGGAGGACGAAGGCGTCGCCGCCCGCGAGGGCCCGGGCCGGGCCCAGCAACTCGTCGCCGAGACTGATGACGGCCAGCCGCGCGCCGGCGACGAGGAGGATGCACAGGCCGAGCAAGCCGGCCATGCCCAGGGTGGCCACCGGGCTGCAACGCAACTGGTGCCAGGCAAGGAACCGCAAGTCTTCACTCTCCCTTCGCACCGGGAAGCAGGCCGCGGGAGTATTCGTGGACGAACAGTTGCCCCAGGACCGTAGCGGCCTTCTCGACCAACTCGTCGCTGCCAAGGCGTGACTGGAGCGCCCTTGCATTCCATTGCCGTGCGGCCCTGGCAATGCCTGCTACCCCCCGCATCTGTCTTGGGCCGTAGCTAGGCGCCCCACAGGAGGCGGCGTGGCCAAGATGCGCATCTGGGTGATGGACCTTGACTTTCCCCGGACGCAGCCGGCCCATCCCCCCGATGCGAAGGCCTCCGCCTGACTGTTGTGGCAGGAAAATCCTGGCAGCCGCCGAACGATCGATGCCGGGAGGAGGATGCCGTGCGCCGGGCCGTTGTGCTGGCGGTGGTGGTGCTGATCGGGCTTGCCTGTCGGGCTCCGATGCGTGAGGTGGAGCTGGTGGTCTGGGACGGCCCGCGCTGGCCCAATCCCCCGCCCGGCCACGCCGGCCATGACCCGCGGTTCGCGGCGGGCGACCGTTACGCGTGGCTCAAGGGTGCGCTGGCGGAATTCGCCACCCGCCACCCCGGCGTCAGGGTGCGCCTGGTGGAGATGAACTGGCCGGAGCTGGCGCTGGCGCTTGCCAGCGTGACCGGCCCCGCCGACCTTCCGGATCTTGCGCCGCTTGACGAGGGAACCGGCCGGGGAGTGCCCCACGCGTGGCTCGTGCCTGGATGGCTTGAGCCGGTGGACCGTTATCTTGACGACAAGGCCGACTTTTGTCCCGCCGCCCTGGCCGCCTGCTCCTTCCGGGGCAGGCTGGTCGGGTTTCCCGTGAGCCTGGACCTGCCGGTGCTGGTCCTGAACCGCACGCTGTTCGCCGAGCGGAACGTAGCCCTGCCCGCGGAAGGCCGGTGGACCTGGGAGGAGTTCGCGGCCGCGGCACGCCGGCTCACCGCCGATCGTGACGGCGACGGGCTGATCGATGCCTGGGGCTTCGGCGTGGGAGCGCTGCGTGGCCAGCTCGAGCTCTGGCCCTTCCTGTACCTCGACGGGGCGGAGGTGCTGAGCCCGGGGCTGGACGCCTATACCCTGGACGGGCCCACGGGAGTGAGGGCGCTCGAACGCCTGGTCGCCCTGGTGGCGGAGGGTGTCGCCCATCCCGAGACGGGCACCGCAGCCACCGGCGCGCTCTTTCGCGACTTCGCCCTGGGCGAGCGTCGGACCGTCGGTATCCTGCCGCTTACCGTCTCAACCCTGCAGGCCTACCTGCCGCACTCCCCCCTCGACCGCTTCGAGGTGGCCGAGTACCCGATCGGAGAGGCGGGGTATCCGGTCACCGTGGCGCGGGTAAGCGCCTACGCCGTGCTCGCCGCCGACCGTGGAGCCGGGCGCGCCGACGCCTCGCGGCGGCGTCGTCTGGCCATGGAGCTGGGCAACCTGCTCAGCTCGACATCTCAGGGTAGGCTGCTGGCGGCCAACTTCGGGGCGGTTCCGGCGCGGGCCCAGGTGGCCACAGCCGGCAATCCGACCCTCGCCCGCGCCTTCCAGATGGCCACCTGGGCGCGGGCCTTGCCGCCTCACCCCGGATGGCCCGAGATCGACGCCGTGATTCAGGACGAGCTCGGCCTGGCCCTGCGTGGCGACAAAGGCCCCGAGGAGGCCTTGCGGGCCGCGGGCCGCAAGGTGCGGGAGATACTTGACGAAGCCGGGAGGTAGCGGGCAGCTAAAGTTACCCGCTCACCACCATCAGCGCATCCACCGCCCGGCAGCCCCGGCCGCGTTCACCTACCATAACCGGGTTGAGGTCCAGTTCGACCAGACCCGGCGCCGTCGACAGGTAACGCGAGACCGCGACCACCACCTCGGCCAGGGCGTCGAGGTCGGCCGGCGGCCTCCCGCGGGCTCCCTGCAGCACCGGCAGGGCTTCAAGCTCGCCGATCATCTCCCCGGCCTGCCGGTGGTCCACCGGGGCCAAGCGGAAGGAAACGTCCCGGAAATGCTCGGTCAGCACGCCTCCCATCCCCACCATGACCACCGGGCCGAACTGGGGGTCGCGGACCCCGCCGACGATCATCTCCCGGCCCCGCACCATCTCCTGCACCAGGCCTCCCCGCAGGTCCAGCTCCGGATGGTGGGCGCGCACGGCGGCCTCGGCCCGTTCCCAGGCCCGGGCCACCTCCTCGGGTCCGTCGAGATCGAGGGCCACCGCCCCCGCGTCCGACTTGTGGGGGAGGTCCGGCGAGACCAGCTTGAGCGCCACCGGAAAGCCGATCTCCTGGGCCGCCCGGGCCGCCTCCGCCGCGTCACGTGCCGCCCGCCAGCGGGCCACGGCGATCCCCCACGCCTCCAGGCGAGGGTAGGCCTCGAGCTCGGTGAGCACCCGCCGGCCGGCCGCGGCCGGAGCGCCGGCCCCGGAGCCCAAGGCGGCCGCGCGGCGCGCCGCCTCGCGCAGCGCGCGGTAGCGGACGAGGTTGGCCAGTGCCCGGCCGGCCCGGTCCGGGGTCTCGAAGGTGGGTATGCCGCCTTCCTCCAGAAGCCGGCGCCCTTCCACCACCCACTTGCCGGCCATCAAGCAGGGAAGGAAGGGTTTGGGGCGCCCCGAGGCGGCCAAGCTGCGCCGGTAGGCCTCGAGCAGGCCGGCCGCCAATTCCTCCGCCGAGAGGAAGAGCGTCGGCAGATCGAGCAGGACCACCGCGTCCACGCCCGGGTCGGCCAGGAGTGTCTCCAGGGCCGCGGCGTGCTGCTCCACGGTGCCCGAGGCGGTCATATCCAGATGGCCTTCGGGTCGGCAGACGGAGGAGAACGGGGGAAGGATCGCGCGCAGGCGGTCCCGCGTCGACGGCAGGACTTGCGCGAATTCCAGCTCGGGCAGCGAGGCCAGGGCGTCCGTCGCGTAGACCCCTGGCCCTCCCGCGTGGGTCATGAGGAACACCCGATTGCCGGGGGGTTCCGGCAGGGTGTCGCAGGCGTGCAGAGTGTCCATCAGTTCTTCCATGGTACGGGCCCGCAGCACCCCGCACTGCCGGAACGCGGCATCATAAAGCTCGTCCGACCCCGCGAGCGCACCGGTGTGGGAAGCGGCCGCCGTCCGACCGGCATCGCTGACCCCCACCTTGAGCACGACCACCGGCTTGCGGGCGGCCACTCCCGCGGCCGTGGTCAGCAGCCTGCGGGCGTCCGGGTATCCTTCGAGATACATGCCTATGGCGGTGGTGGCGGGATCTTCCCCCAGGTACGCCAAAGCCTCCACCAGGTCCACACCGACCATGTTGCCCAGGCTGACGAAGCGGTTGAAACCGACGGGACGCGGTCGCGACGACCAGCTCTGCAGGAGCCACGCTCCGAGCGCTCCCGACTGCGACAGGAAGCTGACGCCGCCGGGCTGGTGGGCGGTACCCAGGAGGAAAGTCGTGTCCACGCGGTTGCGGTTGTCGATCACGCCGATGCAATTGGGCCCGAGGTGAAGGATGCCCAGGTCGCGGCAAAAACGCTCAAGGTCGGCCTGCCTGGCCCGCCCCTCCTCGGTGCCCGTCTCCGCATACCCACCCGGTGTGGTGATCAGCCCCCCGACGTCCCCCCGCTCGCGCCGCCTGGCGGCCAGGTCCTCGAGCACCCCGGGGACGGCTGCGGCGGGGACGCAGAGCACGACCAGGTCCACCGGCTCCGGCAGCGCCGTCAGGCTGGGGTAACAGCCAAGACCGGCGATCGCGGTTTCGCGCGGGTTCACCGGGTACAGGTTCCCGGGGTAGCCCACCGCCTGCATGTTGCGGAGCACCTGGTGCCCGGGCTTGCGGGGTTCGCGGGAGGCTCCGACCACCGCGCAACCCCGTGGGCGAAAGAAAACGTCCAAGTCTGACACCTCCACCTTGGGTTTCCCGAGGGTCAGTGCGTCGGGCGGCGCAACTTCCGCCACAGCCGGAGCAGCATGCCGGCCTGGCCGATCTCCACGTGGGGAGCGTCGCCCGGCTCGGGCGCCAGGATCATCCCCAGGGCCCCGCCCGCCGGCGGGCGTTCCAGGACCAGCATCTGGACTCGGCCGTCGATCCGCTGTACCAGCAGCTCCAACGCCAGAGGAGAGATCTCCATCGCCTGACGGGCTTCGCGGCGCGAGTGCACCTCGAGTCCGTTGATCGAGAGGATGACGTCACCCGTCTCGAGCCCCGCGCGGCTCGCGGGAGAATCGGGCATGGCATCCAGCACCGTCACCCCCCGGTCACGGGGCGCCAAGAGCGGCTCGCCTGCCAGCTCGCGTCGGCTCCCGCGCTGCGCCACCAGCTCGTGCCCCAGGGGAGCGAAGACCGCCGCCAGCCAGCTAAAAGGTGCGAACCTGCCCGCCAGCAGCGCCAGTCCCAGCAGGGTGAGGCTGTACAGGCAGAGCTGGCCCGCCGTCCGGCGGCTGCGGCGGCGCGGAGTGGTGGTGATGGCAACATCGCCGTAGCCCATGATGGCGACCACCGGCAGCATCTGAAAGATGGCTCCGGGATGCTCGAGGTACCCCGGATCGACCGGTATCAACGGCCACCAGTCGGGCATCGGGATCCCCTGCTCCACGATTTCCGGTGGCAGCGTCATCAAAAACAGCACCACCAGCGGAACCGGCCAGAACTTCTGAAGGCTGAATCCGCCCACCACCTCGCGGTGGGCGTTGCGGATGAAAAGCGGGGTGGCAAAGCGCGCCCCGCTCAGGAAGATCAACCCGCTCTCGACCAGGTGCAGCACGGCCACCAGCGCCAGCAGGGCGGGAACGTTGACGGCCGGGAATCCGAAGGCCAGGTGGCCCAGGGAAACCAGCCCGCCGGCGTAGGCCAGGCAGACCAGGCGGGGACTTATCAGCATCAAGAGCACCGCCAGCAGGATCAGCGGGGCCAGGTTCGTCTCGGGGGTGAAGGCCACTCCCACGAAGACGAGCAGGAAGCTGCCCACCACTCCCGCCGTGATCCCCTGAAGGATGGCCCGCACCGTCTGGGCGGAAGGCGGGTTACGTACCTGGCCGTAGATGCGGCGCTCGGTTTCGCCGATGCGCGTGTACTGGAAGGACACCACGAGGGCGAACATCCAGAACAGGAAAAAACGCGGTGAGAAGGGATTGAACAGCATGTCCGGCAGTAAGGTCAGGATGGCCTTGGCTACCTCCGCGAACGGGAACAACGCCTCGCCTCCTCGGGATCTCGGGCTACCGGCCCAGCTGGCTCCGCAGCATGCTCAGGGCCTTGGCAAGCTGCAGGTTGCGCGGGTCGGCGGCGTCCTCAAGTCGGATCGGCTCCTCGCCCTCTGCGGGTTCCGCGTTCTCCACCCACACGGCGGGCTCCAGTCCCACGCGGTCCACGGTGGCACCGCTGGGAAGGTAGTAAAGGGCGGTGGTCAGCCGCAGGGCCGTCCCCCCTCCCAGGGAGTGCAGGTTCTGCACCGAGCCCTTGCCGAAGCTGCGGGTGCCTACGAGGATCCCCACTCCCCGGTCGCGGATGGCCCCGGCCAGGATCTCGGCCGCACTGGCGGTACCGCCGTTGATCAGCACCACCACCGGCAGGCCGAAGCCTTCGGTTCGCGACTCGTAGCTCTCGCGGCGGCCATCACGGTAGACCACGTCCACGATCTTGCCGCTGGGCACGAACAGCCTGGCGACCTCAGCACACTCGTCCAGCAGCCCGCCCGAGTTGTTGCGGAGGTCGAGCACCAGCGCCCGCATCCCCTGCGCGAGCAGCTCGCCCAGCGCCCTGGCGGCCACCTCCGGCGTCCGCTGGTCGAAGCCGGACAGGTGGAGGTACCCGATGCCGAGCACCGGATCCAGCATGGTGAAGTGGGCGGGGTTCACCAGGATCCGGGCCCGGGTGATCACAAGGTCGAGCGTCCGCTCGCTGCCGTCGGGATTGGCCCGCAGGATGGTGAGGTTCACCGGGGTACCGGCCGGTCCGCGGATCAGCGTCACCACGACGTCCAGGGGCATGCCCACAACATCCTGCCCGTCCACCCGGATGATGCGGTCCTTGGGCCAGACCCCCGCCTTCTCGGCCGGGCTGTCACGGAAGGGATGAACCACCGTGGTATAGGGATCCTGGTACTCCACGACCACCCCGATGCCCTGGTACTCGCCTTCCGTTTCCGCCATGAACTGCTCGTAGGCGGCCGGGTCGAGGTAATAGGAATAAGGATCCTCCAGCGTCCGGAGCATTCCGCTGATGGCCCCCTCCACCATGCGGTCGGGGTCCATGCGGTCGGGATGCACGAAACTCAACTCGATCAGGCGGTAGACCCTTGCCAGTCGGTCGAACTGGGGAGGCAGGGCGTGGCGGGAAACCAGGCTCGCTCCCCAGGGGAGGCGGCCGGTAGCCATGGCGTAGGTCCCCAGGTTGGTCAATACCAGCAGGACCACCAGCAGCACGGTCACCTTGCGCCGCGACATCCACGACATCAGCCTTCACCTTCCGACAGCCGGCCCGCGGGCCGGGCGAGTTGCCAGTCGAACTCCGACGGTAACAATACTATGGCGAAGCTCGGGAACCTTCCCCGGCCGGATGATCTGAAGCGGGTTTCGCCTACCGCACCAGGTAACCCGTGGGGTCGACCGGCACCCCGTTGACCCTGACCTCCCAGTGTAGATGGGGGCCGGTGCTCAGACCGGTGCTGCCCACCCGCCCGATCAACTGCCCGCGCGCAACCTCGGTTCCCAGGACCACCTCGATGCGCGACAGGTGGGCGTACAGCGTGGAGTAGCCGCCCCCGTGATCGATGATCACCGTCAGGCCGTAGCCGCTGTTGGGGCGCGAGGGGTCCCCTACCCAGCCGGCCAGGACCACCAGTCCGGCCTCGGCGGCCACCACCCGGGTGCCGGTGGGGGCGGGTATGTCGATCCCGGTATGCATGCGGTAGGTGCGCAGGATGGGATGGAACCGCTGGCCGAAGGGCGAGGAAATACGGGTGTAGCCGGGGACGGGCCAGATGACCTGCAGACGGCCCTGGTAGCTACGGCGCTGGCGGGCCAGCAGCTCCTGGATGTAGGCGGTGATCAGCCGGCTTTCTTCCTCCAGCTCGTCAAGTTCGCGCCGGTAGGCCTCGATGCTCTTCTCCGTCTGGCTGAGCAGCCGCTCGCGCTCGGAGGTCTGCCGCTCGATGCTCGCCTTCTTGGCCTGGGCGTCCCTTTGCAGGCCGGCGATCTGCCGTCGCTGCTCCTCAAGGTACGCCCTGGTCAGTGCGATCTGCCGCCGTTCCTCGCGCACCTGGTGGTAAAGCTCGACGTCTTTGGCCAGGATGAAGCGGAAAAGCTCCAGGCGGCTCAGGAAGTCGGCGAAGTCCGTGGCTCCCAGCAGCACCTCAAGGTAGGTGACGTGACCGCGCTGGTAGATCGCCGACAAGCGGGTCGTCAGCAGCCGGGTACGGTGGGCCACCCGGGCCTCGGCGGCCTCCAGTTCTCGGGTCACCCTGGCCACCTCGGCCTCGGTGGCGCGCAGCCGGCGCTCGATCGCGGCCAGCTCGCGCTGCGTGCGCTCAAGTTGGCGTTCGAGGCTGGACAACTGCCCCTGCAACGTCCGGCGCTGCGCCTCCGCCTGCTTCAGTTGCTCCTGCCGCTGGCGGATGACCTGCTGCAGGGCTTCCAGCTCCCGCTGCTTCTGTTCAAGCTCACCGGCGAACACACCGGCAGGGCCCAGCAGCGCCGCCAGCAGGCACACCAGGAGGCCGAAACCGAGCAGACGGCGCACGATCGCAACCCCACCCCCAGGCATGGGATTCACACCTGTAAAAGCCGTCGGACCGAGATCTGGCTACCCACCACGCCCACCAGCGCCCCCAGCCCCAGCAGGACCAGTGAGAGCTTCTGCAAAAGAGGCTGGGGTGTCACCAGTGGCAAGAAGGGCAAGCGGTCGTAGAACATGTCAAGCAACCAGCGGTAGGTGAAGGCGATGGCCAGCGCCGCCACCGCCGCGCCCGCCAGCCCCAGGAGCACCCCCTCGAGCAGGAACGGCCAGCGGATGTACCAGTCGGTCGCCCCTACCAGCTTCATGATGGCGATCTCCTCGCGGCGCGCGAACACGGTGATGCGGATGGTGTTGGCGATGAGGAAGACGGTTACCCCCGTCAGCAGCAAGGCCAGGGTCATGCCGCCCAGGCGCAGCACGTTGGTGACTTCGAGCAACCGCCTGACGACCTCGGCGGAGTAGCTGACCTTGTCCACCCCGGGCCGACCCTGTAGTTCGTAGGCAACCCGTTCGACAAGATCGGGACGCAACACGCTTATCTCGAAGGACGCCGGGAGCGGGTTGAGTTCCTCCACCCCTTCCAGCAGATCCTGGTCCTCCCCGAGATACCCGCGGAGCCGTTCGAGGGCCTCTTCCTTGCTCACGTAGCGGTAGCCAACCACCCCGGGTTGCCCGGCGATCTGGGCCTCGAGTTGGCGTACATCTTCTTCGGCCGCGTTGGCGTCGAGATAGACCCGCAGCTGAATCTGCGACTCGATCACCCCGGCCACATGGCTCAGGTTCACCGCGGCCAGCAGGAAGCCGGCCAACACCAGCAGCGTGAGCGCCACGGTGCTGATGGAAGCGACGCTCATCACCGAGTTGCTGACCACCCCGGACAGGGCCTCGCCGAATCCACGCCAGAGCGACCTAAAGGTAGCCATCGTCGTACACTCCACTTGCGTCGTCGCGGTAGATGCGGCCCCGCGAGAGGGCGACCACCCTGCGGTTCATGGCGTTGACGATCGCCTTGGCGTGGGTGGCCATGATCACCGTGCGCCCCCGCCGGTTGATCTCCTCAAGCAGTCCCACGATCTCCCACGCCGTCTGGGGATCGAGGTTGCCGGTGGGTTCATCGGCGATCACCACCGCCGGATTGTTGACGATGGCCCGTGCGAGGGCTACGCGCTGCTGTTCGCCGCCCGAAAGCTCATGCGGGTAAGCCCGGGCCTTGTCGGCCAAACCCACCAGTTCCAGCACGGCCGGAACCCGCCGGCGTATCTCGCGGGCCCCGGCACCCGTCACCTCCAGCGCAAAGGCGACGTTGGCCTCGGCGGTCTTGTGGGGCAGAAGCTTGCAGTCCTGGAAGACGACGCCCACCCGGCGGCGCAGGTAGGGGACCTGTGAGCGCCGGAGCCGGGTTATGCTGCGGCCCTCGAAAAGGATGTTTCCCCGCGTGGGCAGCTCCTCGCGGTAAAGGAGCTTGACGAGCGTGGACTTGCCTGCCCCACTCGGTCCTACCAGGAAGACGAACTCTCCCCGACGGATGGTGAGGCTAACCCCCGACAGGGCCACCACCTTGTTGGGGTAAACCTTGGTGACGCTATCCAGCTGGAACACGGGCGTCCACCCCCGGGAGGAGCGGAAACCGGCTCCCCGCTCCGTCGGCGGGAAAAGCCGCCCCGCCGGTGAGTCCATCGTGCTCCCCGATGCCCTCGTGCCGGCGGCCCGTAGCTCTTGGGCCGTTGGCGCTGCAGCCCGGAGCGGACGCGACACCCTTACCGAAAGTGGGTCGGCCTCGTGGCCCGTCTCGAGGCGGGCCTTATGTAACCGGGCGGTTCGCCCCAGCTATTTCGACATCCGTGTTCGACATTCCTCTCGCAAAGCTAAGGTTTTATGTAAAAGAAGGGGAGAAGAGACGGCAGATGTGAGGGGTTTCGGCAAGGACCGATGGGCGGATCAACGTTTGCGGGCGATGACCGAACGGGCCGCCCGCGCTATCTCGGCCGCGGTGAGCCCGAAGCGCTCCAGAAGCTCCTGAGGGCTGCCCGACATGCCGAAGGCGTCGCGGACGCCCACCCGCGCCATGGGTACGGGGTGGTGCTCGCCCAACACCTCGGCCACCGCGCTCCCCAGGCCCCCCACCACGCTGTGCTCCTCGGCGGTGACCACCGCGCCGGTGCGCCGTGCGGACCGCACGAGGGCGGGGATGTCCAGAGGCTTCAGCGTGGACAGGTTGAGGACCTCGGCCCGGACACCGTCGGCCGCCAGCGCCTCCGCGGCCTCCAGCGCCATGGCCACCATGATGCCGCAGGCCACCAGGGTTACGTGCTCTCCTGCCCGCAGCAGGTGTGCCCTGCCCAGCTCGAAGGGATGATCCTCGCCGAAAAGCACCGGCACCGCCGGTCGGCCCAGCCGGAGGTATACGGGACCGGGCCAACGCGCGGCGGCGTGCACCGCCTTTCGGGTCTCCGTCGCGTCCGCGGGTACCACCACCGCCAGGTTGGGCAGGGCGCGGGCCAGCGCCAGGTCTTCCAGAGCCTGATGCGAGGCGCCGTCCTCGCCCACGGTGATGCCGCCATGGGTGGCCACCAGCTTCACGTCAAGTTCCTGGTAGCAGATGGACAGCCGTATCTGGTCGTAGCACCGCCCGGGGACGAACACGGCGAAGCTGCTGGCGAAGGGGAGCTTGCCGGCGGACGCCATTCCGGCGGCCATGCCCACCAGGTTCTGCTCCGCCACCCCGGCGTTGAAGAAACGCTCGGGGAAAGCCTCGGCGAACTTCCGTGTAAAGGTGGAGGCAGACAGGTCGGCGTCCAGCACCACCACCTCGGGCCGCAGGCGCCCCAGCTCCACGAGGGCATCGCCGTAGGCCTCGCGGGTGGCGATCTTCTTGCGGGCCGTCACTTCCGCCGTCATCCTTTCAGCTCCTCCAGGGCCTGCGCCAGTTGCTCGGGTCCGGGGGCCTTGCCGTGCCACTCCACGCGGCCTTCCATGAACGAAACCCCTTTACCTTTCACCGTTTCCGCCACGATCATCGTGGGACGCCCGCGGGTCTCCCGGGCCAGGCGGCAGGCCTCCCGTATCGCCGCGAGGTCGTGGCCGTCGATCCGCAGTACCCGCCAGCCAAAGGCCTCCCACTTCGCCGCCACCGGCTCCGGAGACATCACCTCGCGGACGGGGCCGTCGATCTGCAGGCCGTTATGGTCCAGGAAGGCGGCAAGGTTGTCCAGCCGGTAGTGGGCGGCGGCCATGGCCGCCTCCCAGACCTGGCCCTCCTGGATCTCACCGTCTCCCAGCAGCGCCCATACCCGCCATGACGCCCCATCCAGCCTGGCCGCCAGCGCCATCCCCACCGCCAGCGAAAGCCCCTGCCCCAGGGACCCGGTGGAGGCTTCCACTCCGGGGGTCAGCGCGCGGTCGGGATGGCCCTGCAGGCGCGAGCCGACCCGGCGCAGGCTGCCAAGCTCCGCCGGATCGAAAAACCCGCGTTCGGCAAGACAGGCGTACAGCGCGGGAGCCGCATGCCCCTTGCTGAGCACGAAACGATCGCGGTCGGGCCAGTCGGGCTGCTGGGGACGTACGCTCAGCTCGGCGAAGTAAAGCACGGTCAAGATGTCTACCGCCGACAGCGAGCCTCCGGGATGGCCCGACCCCGCCGCACCGATCATGCGTACGATGTGGCGGCGTATCAGCCGTGCCCGCTCCTCGAGCTCGCGAAGGTCAATGGTCACGGTCCTCTCCCCTACGGCGCCGCCGCGCCGCCAGCACCGCCAGCGCGAACCGTGGCAGGGCCAGCTGCCTGCCGATGCGGCGCGGCTCACGTAACAGCCGGTACAGCCATTCCAGGTTCGCCCTTATCATCCAGTCTGGCGCCCGACGGCGCACGCCGGCCAGCACGTCCAGGCTTCCTCCCACTCCCATCGCCAGCCCCACTCCCAGCGCCGGCAGGTTGCAGGCCAGCCACTTCTCCTGCCGGGGGGCGCCCAGGCCGACGAAAAGGAGATGCGGTCGGGCCCGGGCGATCGCCGCGCGCACGGCCGGCTCATCTTCCGGGCCGAAATAGCCGTGGGCGGTTCCCACGACCCTCAGCCCGGCGTAGCGCTCCCGGGCAACCGCGGCCGCCCGCAGGGCCACGCCCGGCCGCCCCCCGAGCAAGTACACCCGGTAACCGCGTTCGGCCGCCGCCGCCAGCAGCCCCAGCATCAGATCATAACCGGCAACCCGCTGCGGCAGCGGTTCGCCCAGCACCCGCGACGCCCAGACCACGCCGGCGCCGTCGGCCACCACCAGGTCGGCCCGGTTCAGGATCGTCCTGAGCTCCGCATCCCGGGTCGCCGCCCACACCAGCTCGGCGTTGGCGGTGACCGCCAGGCTTCCCTGTCGGGCGGTGGCGAGCCGCACCGCACGCTCGACCGCCGCATCGAAGGTCACGCGGTCGATGCTTACCCCGAGCAGCTCCACGGTCGGCCGCCCGGTCACGCCTCTTTCCTCGCGTCCAGGTACTCCATGGTCAGCCGGGCGCTGAGACGGGCCTGTTGCCGCAGTTTCTCTACGCGGGCCTGCAGGTCCTGTCGCACCTTCGGCGCCTCCCGCAGCAAGAGGTCGGCCTGGATCAGCAAGTCCTCCACCCGCAGGTCGTGGGGCCCGAGGGCGGGCAGCCCCACGCTCTCGGCGAAACCGGGGATCTTCGGATCGTAGGCGATGCCCAGCGCGGGCACCGCCATGACCGCGGCGAAGATCAGCGCGTGCAGGCGCACACCTATCAGCAGGCTGGCCTCTCCCACCAGGCTGAGTAGCTCCCCGGGGTAGTGCTCGCCGTGCAAGGTCACGGCGCTCTCCCGCATGCGCCCGCGTATGAGCGCCGCGGCCGCGTCGTCCTCCGGCGACTGCATGGGCAGAAACAGCACACGCGCCTTCCTCGTCCGCACCAGGTAATCGGCGGCGGCCGCGAGGACCGGCGCGACGGCGGCCAGCCCGGGGAATCGCCGCGGCGCGATGATCACCAGCTCTCCCCCGTCACCCAACCCGGCCTCGGCCAGTATGGCGCGCCCCCGGTCCGGAGGAGGCGGCATCAACGCCAACGCGGGGTCGGCGCCGAGCACGACGGGCGGTCGCTCGCCTTGCAGGCCGAGGGCCTGGAGCTCCGCGAGCGACTGGCGGTCACGCACCGTGATCAGGGCGGTTCTTCTCAGGATGCGGGCCACCGCCCGCCGACCGAATCTCGAACGCAGAGGACCGATGCCGTTGGCATAGACCACCACCGGCTTGCCCAGCCGCTGGGCCAGCGCCATGATCCCAAGGTAATAGAGCAGGGTACGGCTACTGGTAACGTCCTGTAGCAAGCTGCCCGCTCCGCTGATCAGGGCGTCCGCGCCCAGCAACGCCTCGGCGATGCGGGGCAGGTGTGTCCTGCCGATCGCCTGCACGTCGTGGTTGGCCCGCGTCTTGGCCGGGTTGGCGGAAAGCACGGTGATGCCGACCGCGGGATCCAGGGCGCGGAAAGAACTGACCATTGAGGCCAGGATGGCCTCGTCCCCGGCGTTGCCGAAGCCGTAATAGCCCGAGATCACGAGGCGAGTGTTCACCGATCGCTCCTTCCCATCGTGCTCAGACGTAGCCCCAGGTCCAGGACGGCGAGCAGGACCAGCCCCCCGAGCGCCCCGAGCGCAAGACCGTTCGACGTTCTGAGCAGCGAGTGGATGAAGGGGGTACGCAGGTGCTGGAAGGAATTGACCAGCGACGCCTGGCCCACCGCACCGAGCACGGCGGCCGGCCCCAGCAGCGAAAGCCTTCCCCGCGCCGCGGCCCAGCTCCCCAGCATGATGGCCGGGTGTCCCAGCAAGAACTCCTTGATGCGTGGCCGCGCGTACAGCGTCTGCTCCAGCAGCGAGCGCAGCCGGATCTCCCAGTCCGCCACCGGTATCCCCGCCTCATGGCCGGTCCGGCCAAGGTACAAAAGCCCGACCGCCGTCACCACGGCCAGCCCCACCAGGTGGATCACCGTCATCCTCGATCGCAGCAGGTTTTGCAGCCGATCTGCGAGCCGTTTGAGGTCCCCGACCCAGGCGGTGCCACGGCCCGGCCCTACATGTACCCATACCAGGGCAAGGGCCGCGAAAGCCGGCGGCACCAGGGCGGCCAGCTTGACGCCCCGGAAGAACTCGAACTCCAGAAGGTACCTGATGTCGCCCATCATGGCCGCCACCATCAACCCGCCCGCGAGCGACACCAGGGACGCCCGGAGCAGATCCGCAGCCGGCTCAAACCACCGCCGCTCGCCGGGGACGGGGCCCGTCCACCTTCGCACCAGCGCCACCACCGCCAGCGAGGGGAAAACCAGCGAGGCTCCCAGCGCCATCACCTTGATCCCAAGGTCGGCCCGCCAGGCGAACAGGAGCACCGTCGCGGCGGTGCCGGCACCCAGAAGGGCAAGACGCGACCGGGGTCCGGGATCGACGAACTGGCCGAGCAGCACAAGTCCCCCTCCCGTGACCCCCAGAGCGACCAGCAGGGCCGCCCAGGCGGGAACCCGGAGGGGTCGGAAAGGAACCGCGGGCCCGGAACGGAATCCCGCACGGGCAAGCTCATCCGTCAGGTCACGGATGTAACCCAGGTTCAGTTCCACGAGGTCGACTCCCTCGTACCCGGCGGGAGGCCGCAGAAAAGGACGCAGGTAAAGAACCCTGATGTTCCGCTCCTTGACCGATCTCACCCACATCTCCACCGCTCGCGGCGGGTTGAGGTGCTTGTCGATCTCGCGCCGGGATATGCTGTACACCCGGGCCACGCGGTAGCCGGTAAGCGCGGCAAGCTCGACCTGGCCGTCTTGCCGGATGAACGACCGCTGCACCGGCGTCTCCACCAGCCCGAGGGTGATCTCCCCGTCGAGCAACGCCGCGGCGGTGGCCTCGAGCTGACCTGGGTAGCCCAGCACCTCGTACCCGGTGAAGATCACGGTGCTGACCTTCCCCGCCGCCCTGGCCACGGCGAACGCTTCCTCGACCGCCGCCGCCGTGATCCCCGGGTAGTTGGCAAAGCGAGGCACCAGCCAAAGACCTGCCGCCTCCGCCAGTGCGAGTTCGGCCTCATCGATCCCCAGCTCCACCTTCTCAAGCCGCTCGCGCCCGCCTGGCACCCCTAGAAGGTGCAGCCCCTCTGCGCTCCGCCGGACCACCGTATCCGCGCCCAGACGCACCGCAAGGCTCCGTTCCAGCCAG
This sequence comes from Symbiobacterium thermophilum, assembly GCA_020725145.1. GTDB lineage: Bacteria > Bacillota > Sulfobacillia > UBA995 > UBA995 > DYFO01. The sequence goes on along the minus strand of DYFO01000003.1, from coordinate 35,228 downwards.
TCGGCGGTGGACGCCTCCTCCACCACCAGGTAGCAGTAGCCGTCGCGCACCCAGCCTTCCTGCACGACCCGGACCAGGAGGGGGTGAAGCCAGCGCCCGGCGCGTACCGTCCACGCAAGCTCCGAGCCCGGGGCAAGCCATACCCTGCCGGCCTGGTAAAGAGCCAGCGGGGTCGTTTCCTTGACCGCCAGCGAGGTAACCCCGGCGTCGGCGAAGTACCCGAGCAAGGTGCCGATCTCCAGCCCCGACGCCCGTGCCAGTACCCTCGTCTCCTCGAGATCCAGGACCAGTTCCACCGCGCGGTTGGGCTGCTCCACGACCACCCTGCCCGCCAGGATGGGCAGTGCCGCAAGCAGTGCCAGCAAGATGAGAGCGCCGGCCCTTCTGTCCCGCACGAGCAGTTCGGCCATGGTTCAGCCCCTTTCCGCGTAGGGGGAAGTCCCCCGACGCCAGGTGAGCAAGGCAAATCCCACCAGACCGACCGCCACTCCGAAGATGAGTCCCCACGCCGTGCGCAGCAGGGTCAAAGCCGCCGGCGTGTGCAGGTGGGCAAAGGAGTTGATCACCGAGACCTGGCCCACCGTCGCCGCCAGGGCCAGTCCCGTCAGCACCGCCCCCCGCCGCTTGAGCGCGGCCAGCGGCATCAAGAGCAGGGCGGGATGCCCCAGCAAGAACTCCTTCAGCCGCGGGCGTACCACCAGGACCCGCTCCAGCGCCTCGCGGAGGGCCAGCTCCGCACCCCCCGGGGCAACCAGCGGCTCGTTACCCGTGCGGACGAGGTAGACCACCGCGGCGGCCGCGAGCCCCACCGCCACCGCGAAGTCACCGACCGTGAGCTCCCGTCCGAGCAGACGACGCCCGCGCCCCAAGGGGGCCAACAGCGCCGCGGCCACCAAGAGGAGCGGCAGGCCGTGCGCCAGCTTGACCCCGCGGAACAGCCGCACTTCCAGGACATAGGCGGTCTCCCCGAGCAGCCCGCCGACCAGCAGTCCACCTGCCACGGCGAGGGCCGTGGCGATCAGCACCCCGGCCAGCCCGCGAAGCAGCAGCCGACCCTCCCGGCGTACTCCCCGGTGCCACCCCACCACCGCGAGTGTCCCCCAGGTCGGGAAGATGACGGCCGACAGGAGGGCAAGGCCCTCCCTTCCCGGTCCGGGCCACCAGGCGGCGATCGCCGCGGCCGCGACCACCGTGGCCGCCATCGCCACCGGCGCGACCGGCCACCTCGCCAGCCTACGGGGCCACAGCAGTCCGGCCGCCAGCCATCCCGCCGCGGCGACCGCCGCTCCTGCCAGCGCCAGTGCCGTGACGGGAGGTTGGTAGGCGGCCAGTGGCTGCGCGGCTCCCGGGTGATAGCCCACCTTCTCCAGCGCGGCGACAAGCCGCTCCAGCTCGGCGCGGTTGCCGTCAAGGGTTGCGGTCGGGGGACCGGGGAAGGCCGCCGGAGCGAGGTACAGGCCGCGGGTGCCGCGCTCGCTCACGGCATCCGCGTACTCCGCCGCCGGCCGTCCGGTGAGCACCTGTCGTAGTTTGATGCCCTGGTAGCCGACGGCCGCGGCCACCACCTCTACTCCCTCCTGAGCCTCATCCCGCATCAGCGCGGGTACCAGCCCCCAGTCACGGAAAAGCCCCGCCGTAACCCGGAGCCGCTCGCGGTCGGGATGGCCAAGCGCCTTTCCCGCGGCGAAGTGCACTGCGCGAAGCTCGGGCTTGCCTCTTAAGGGCTCAAGCAGTGCCCGGATGTCCTCGGGGCCGAGTCGACGGTCGTTGTGGACCACCGCCACCACTCCCAGACCCAGGTCGGCAGCCTCCGCCAGATCGCCCGGCCAAAACCCGAAGCGAAGCTCGGGGAGACGGCGTTCCTCGTCGGGGCGGCGCGGATCGGGCCGGTTGACGGTGGGAACCCCCCTGAGCACCACCATGTAGCCCGCGGCCTGGGGTAGCGCCACGAGCTCGGCGCGGTCGGGCCCCAGTCGGCGTCTTGCCCACCCGGCCAGGAACTCCGCGAAACCGCGGTCGGACGCCAGGATGCAGGTGTGCCAGGGTTCGAGTAGCCCGGCCGCCTGGAGCCGGCAGGCGAGGTCACCTGTGCCGACCAGGGGGCATTCGGCCAGTAACTGGTAACCTTCCATCACGCTGACCCCGGGGCGGAAGGGCAGGTCTTCGAAGCTTACCTCGGAGATCCCGAGCGCGGTGACCCCCGCGTCGGCTAGCTCCCCGACGAAATCGGCAAAGGAGTAGCCGAGTTCGGCCGCCAGGATCAAGGCCGCACGGTGGTCCAGGACGATCTCCACCGCGGGATGGGAGGCCAGGCGGAGCTCACGCTGGACCGCTATGTACGAGGCCGCCCCCGTGCCCAGCAACAGCAAAAGAACCAGTACGGCCGCCGGACGCTTCACGACAGCCGTGGCGGATGGGGCAAGCCGCCCTTCCTCCTCATGATGGCGCCGACGCCGGGGAAACGCGCCCGCCGCCTCCGGTCTTGCCGTTTTGCTCCTGCTTCGGACATGTCATCCGCTCCCGCCACCGGTAGGCCTGTGGACGCCTCAGCGCCCCGTCGCCTCGACCACCTGTGCCCGTATCACCAGCCAGCCGTCTTTAACCGCCACCTCGGTGACCTGCATCGGTAACGGCGCCTGTCGCAGGTCGATGAACACCTCAGGCCCGCCCAGCAGGGTGATCAGGCCGCCAAGGAAGGCCCCCTCGGCCTCCACGCCGTCCAGCCGCAAGCGCCGGATATGGTAGCGTATCCGTGAGGAGTTCTCGGCATCGGGTTCGAAGGTCCCGTCCACCGCAAGCAACACCGGTTGCCGGCCGACGTTCACCTTCCCCTGCACGGCGACGATGCCGTCGCGCAGCACCACCCTTGGCTCCTGGAGAAGGCTCACCGTGCGGGCCACGTGACCGCGGAGGCTGCTCTCGGAGATACGCATGGTCACATGCTGCTTGCCCACCCGCTCGACCACCACGGTACGCTCGAGCAAAAGCGCCCGCATGCTGACCGCAACTTCCTCCAGCGTGCAGCTTATGCTGTCGATCAGCAGGCTGCCCGCCTGCACCCCCTGGCTCTCGACGGTGATGCTGTCGAAGCGACCCAGCAGCAGCTTCAGCGAGGGAAAGGCTCGGAGCCTGACGTCGGGCTCTCCGCCCAGCATGTTGGCGAGGCCGACTTCCAGTCCACGCTGCACCGCGCGGGGCAAGAACGCCTCTGCCAGGGCACTGCCCACCAGCAACACCACGAAGAGCACGATCAATCGCCGCCGCACCGCGCACACCCCCTCATCTCGCCGTCTTCGGGTCGACCCTGACTTCCGCTGCCTTCAGCTGCTGCTTCAAGTAGGCGTAGATGAAGGCGTCGAGGTCCCCATCAAGGACGGCCTGGACGTTGCCCCGCTCTTCACCCGTGCGGTGGTCCTTTACCAGCGTGTAGGGCTGAAACACGTACGATCGTATCTGGCTGCCCCACGCTATCTCTCGCTGCTCACCCCGCAGCCGGGCCAGCTCTTCTTGCTGCTTGAGCTGCCTCAGCTCAAGCAGGCGGGACTTTAGGATGCGAAGGGCCGTCTCGCGGTTCGCATGCTGCGAGCGTTCGTTCTGGCAGCTGACCACGATGCCCGTCGGAAGGTGGGTGATGCGCACCGCCGAGTCGGTCTTGTTGACGTGCTGACCCCCTGCGCCTCCCGACCGGAAGGTGTCGACCCGCAGCTCCTCAGGGTCGATCTCGACCTCCACGTCGTCTTCGATCTCCGGCACCACGTCCACCGAGGCAAAGGAAGTGTGACGGCGGCTCGATGCGTCGAAGGGGGAGATGCGCACCAGCCGGTGGACCCCCTTCTCGGCCTTGAGGAAACCGTACGCGTTGGGCCCGGCCACCTGGACGGTGAGCGTCTTAAGGCCCGCCTCCTCGCCGTCCTGAGCGTCCAGCACCGTCACGCGGTAGCCGTGTTCCTCCGCCCACCGCGTGTACATGCGCCCCAGGATCTGCACCCAGTCCTGCGCGTCGGTACCGCCGGCACCGGCGTGCAGCGAGACGATGGCGTTACGCGCATCGTACTCGCCGTTGAGCAAGGTGAGCAGCTCAAGCTCGTCGACTCCCCGCTCCAGGGTCTTCAGTTCGCGGGTGGCTTCGGTAAGCAGCGAGGCGTCGCCCGCCTCCTCGCCCAGCTCGATGAGGGCCTCCAGGTCTTCGCAGCGCCGCCTGAGGGCGCGGAAACGCTCCAGGACGTCCTTCAATCCCCGAAGCTCGTCCACCAGCCGCCGGGCCTCCTCGCGCTCGTTCCAGAAGTCGCCGGCGGCCATCGCTTCCTCGATCGCGGCCACCCTGGCCTCCTTGGCGGTCAGGTCAAAGAGACTCCCCCATTTCCACCAGCCGCTCATCAAGCTGCGTCAGACCCCGCTTTGCCTCTTCAAACACCAACCACACCTCACTATTCCTTGCCGCAGCACTTCTTGTATTTCTTGCCGCTGCCACACGGACAGGGGGCGTTGCGCCCCACCTTCTCGCTCCGTGCCGGCCGGTGGGGCCGCACCGAAGACCCCTGGTCCTCGGCCCCCGCCGCCCGGGCCAGCGCCGCCTGCGCTTCCGGCTTCGCCGCCACCATCAGCCGCTGCCTGGGCTGCTGCACGACGGACACCCGGTACAGGTAGCGGACGGTATCTTCCTGGATGGCGCGCACCATCTCCTGGAACATCTCGTAGGCCTCACGCTTGTACTCGATGAGCGGGTCCTGCTGCCCGTAAGCACGCAGGCCGACGCCTTCGCGGAGGTCGTCCATAGCATCCAGGTGGTCCATCCACTTCTGGTCGACCACCCGCAGCATCACGTATCTTTCCAGCTGCCGCATGAGCTCGGGGCCCAGCGTCCTCTCCTTCTCGGCGTAGGCTTCGCGAGCCACCGCCAGCAGCCGCTCGCGGATCTGGGTGCGATCGCAGCCCGCGAGGTCGGACGCCCGGTAACGCCCGTGGGGCAGGAAGAACCCCTCGGCGTACTCCACGAGGCCTTCCAGATCCCAATCCTCACGGTGGACCCCCTTGCCGCAGTAGATCTCCAGCATGCGGTCGACAAGGCCGGCGATGATTCCCTCGACCGTCTCCCTGAGGTCGGTGCCCAGTAGCACCTTGCGCCGCTGCTCGTAGATGATCTCCCGCTGCTTGTTCATCACGTCGTCGTACTCGAGCACATGGCGGCGGATGCTGAAGTTGCGGGCCTCCACCTTCTTCTGCGCGTTCTCGATCGCCCGGGTGATGAGGCCGTGCTCGATGGGCTGGTCCTCCTCAAGCCCCAGGCGCTCCAGGATGCCCATGATGCTCTCCGAGCCGAACAGCCGCATGAGATCGTCTTCCAGCGAGATGTAAAAGCGCGAGGAACCGGGATCTCCCTGTCGGCCGGCCCGGCCCCGCAGCTGGTTGTCGATGCGGCGGGCCTCATGCCGCTCGGTGCCGATGATGTGCAACCCGCCCAGGCGCACCACTTCTCCGTGCTCGCGGTCGGTCTCGGCCTTCATCTCCGCCAGCAGCACGCGGTAGCGTTCCCTGGCTTCCATCACCTCGGGATCGTCGGATGTCACGTCCTCGGTGGTGGCCAGCGCCAGCACCCGCGGCGGCACCCCCTCGGCGCGCAGGCGCTGCCGGGCCAGGTACTCCGGATTGCCGCCGAGCATGATGTCGGTACCCCGTCCGGCCATGTTGGTGGCGATGGTGACCGCCTTCAGCCTGCCGGCCTGGGCGATGATCTCCGCCTCGCGGTCGTGGTACTTGGCGTTGAGCACCTGGTGGGGAATGCCCCTGCGCCCGAGCAGCTCGCTCAGCCGTTCGGATTTCTCGATGGAGATGGTGCCTACCAGAACCGGACGTCCGGCGGCGTGGCACCGGGCGATCTCCTCCACCGCCGCGCCGAACTTGCCCCGCTCGGTGCGGTAGACCACATCGGGGTGGTCGATGCGGATCATCGGCTCGTTGGTGGGGATGACCACCACATCCATGCCATAGATCCTCCGGAACTCCTCTTCCTCGGTGGCGGCGGTACCCGTCATGCCCGCCAGCTTACGGTACATGCGGAAGTAGTTCTGCAGGGTGATGGTGGCCAGGGTCTGTGTCTCACGCCTGACCTTTACACCTTCCTTGGCTTCGATGGCCTGGTGCAGGCCGTCGGAGTAACGGCGCCCGAACATGAGGCGTCCCGTGAAATCGTCTACGATGATGATCTCGCCGTCCTTGACCACGTAGTGGTGGTCGCGCTTCATCAGGACGTGGGCCTTGAGCGCGTTGTACAGGTAGTGCGAAAGGTCCATGTTCTCATGGTCGAAGAGGCTGCCGACGCCCAGCATCTTCTCGACCTTGGCGATGCCCTCTTCGGTGGGCGCCACGCTGTGGGCCTTCTCCTCCACGGTGTAGTCCACGCCCTCGCGTAGCCGCGGCACGATGCGCGCGAACTGCTCGTACAGCTCCGTGGACTTCTCGGCCGGACCGGAGATGATCAGCGGGGTTCTGGCCTCGTCGATGAGGATGCTGTCCACCTCGTCGACGATGGCGTAGTTCAGGGGACGCTGCACCATGTGCAGGGCGTCCACCACCATGTTGTCCCTGAGATAGTCAAAGCCGAACTCGTTGTTGGTTCCGTAGGTGATGTCGGCCGCATACGCGGCCTGGCGTTCCGGATAATCCAGGCCGTGAACGATCAACCCCACCGTCAGTCCGAGGAAGCGGTATATCTGACCCATCCACTCCGCGTCGCGCCGGGCAAGGTAGTCGTTGACCGTCACCACGTGAACGCCCTTTCCCTCCAGAGCGTTCAGATAGGCGGGCAGCGTGGCGGCCAGCGTCTTGCCCTCGCCCGTCTTCATCTCCGCGATGTTCCCCTGGTGCAGCACGATGCCGCCCACCAGCTGCACGTCGAAGTGCCGCTGCCCCAGCACCCGGACGGCGGTCTCGCGGACCGCAGCGAAAGCTTCGGGAAGCAGGACATCGAGTGACTCGCCGTGCGCCAGCCGTTCGCGGAACTGACCCGTGACCGCCCGCAGCTGGTCGGCCGGCATGGCCCTGAAGCGCGTCTCCAAAGCGTTGATCTGCTGGACGACGGGTGCCAGCCGCTTGAGCACGCGCTGGTTGTAATCTCCCACCACGAGCCGTGTTATGGCCTTGAGCAATCTGCCTCACCTGCTGCAGGACCGACGCGACCCACGGCCGCCCGGCCCTCAGTGACCGGGAGGAACCGCCACCGGTTCCTCCGTCCACGTCCATCTGGATTCTAACACGATAGCGGCGGGGGGGCAATTCGGATTATGTCAACCCTTGTCGCGCCGGTGCCGCATCATGGCCGCCTGCACGAAGATGAAGACCCCCGCAACCAGGGCGACATCGCCCGCGCTGAAGGCGCAGGGACGCGGGAAAGGCGGGGGCAGGGCGAAGATGTCGGCCAGGAAGCTGAGGCGGGTTTGGGAGGTGAGCAGCTGGTGGGTAAGCACCGTGTCGGCCGCCAGCGCTTCGGCCAGGTGTTTCAGGCCGGCCGCATGCAACGCCGTTTCCGAAACCGGCATCCGCATGCCGTTGGCCGCGATGACCGTGAAGTTCAGGGCGGCTCCCAGCCCCATCAGGGTCATCCCGGGAAGCCGCCAGTTCGCCAGGAAGGCCATGAACAGCACCAGGTACGAACTCATGTGCAGCGCACCGGCCCACCGCGCCATCCCCGGCAGATTCGCGGTCAACGGGATGTGCATGACAAGCTGGAGGCCGAAAGCGAGGAAGATCGCCGGAACCATGCGCAGCGGTACTTCGGCCAGGCCTCCCAGCTTGCCACCGCGCACAACGCCTACGAGCAGGGAAAGGAGCACTCCGTACAGGGCCAACTCTCTACGCTTCCTTCGCCGGACAAGAATGCAGAACGGCTCGCTCAAAGGCTTCCACGATCACCGGGTCGAACTGCGTCCCCGCCTTGTTCTTCAATTCGGCAAGTGCTTCTTCCGGTTTCATGGCCGGGCGGTAGGGCCGGACGGAAGTCATCGCATCGAAGGCATCGGCCACGGCGATGACGCGCGCGCCTATCGGTATCTCCTCCCCTTCCAGCCCGTCGGGATAACCACGACCGTCGAACCACTCATGATGATGACGTATCCAGCCAATGTCCCGGTTCAGGAACTTGATGGGCTTGATGATGTCCGCGCCGATCTGCGGGTGACGCTTCTGGATCTCGTATTCCTCGGCGGTAAGGTTTTCCCCCTTCTTCAAGATGGAGTCGGGGATCCCGATCTTGCCGAGGTCGTGGAGCAGGCAGGCGTACTGCAGGCGTTCGATCAGATCGTCACCCCACCGGAGTTCCCGTGCGATCGCCACGGCATGCTTCAGGGTCTGCGCTGAATGGCCTCGGGTGTAAGGGTCCTTGGCGTCGATGGCCGAGACGAGAGCGTTGATCGTGGTCAGAAACACCTCTCGGAGATCGGCATATTGCTGGAACGAGTAACGCGCCAGTCCCAGCGGCACCGCAAACAGGATCACCCCGATGCCGCCAGCGGTGGAGTACACGATGGCGAACAGGACCCCGAGAAAGGTGAGGGCTATCCACTGCGGGATTACGTAGCGGGCATGCGGGGTCCACGTCTGCAAAAACGGCCTTTGCAGGCTCAGGCTCAGCACCAACGATATGGCGGTCATGTTGGTGAGAAGACACGTAAGGGCCGCGCCCAGAGCAGGAACGATCTGCTCACCGAGCGCTATATCCCCTACCTTGCCTCCCAGCCCCATGTACACGAAGGACGCAAGTCCAACGGATATCGCCAGTTGAGCTCGGTTGAAGATAACCTTCTCCAGTGACACCTTTCCTTTGAGCTCTTTGAGCCGCACCGTGGCAATGGCCGCCGTCCATACTGCGGCTTGGGGACCGAACAGCATGACCATCGGCAGGTGGGTCGCGAGTCCAACGGAGATGGTCACGGGCCGGCCTGGAACGGACACGGGCAACATCTCGGCAGCAAAGGTGAGTGCGGCAAAAAGCAGTACTCCAGAGCCTATCTCAGTCGGGAACCCAACGAACACAAGGAGGGCTACTCCGAGGCCCATCACCAGGTAGACGTAGATGGCTGTTAGCTTCTGGGACCGCCTCGCCCTGGCCTGGACCATCACGCAGCCCTCCTGCTACAAAACCCCGGATCGGCGACCTGTCTACTCGCTAGCCCCACTGCAGGAAAGCCCCGCTGGCCAGAACCAGTGCCAGCAAAGCCAGGATGGCCCGCACCAACCGTGCCATCTTCACTCTAACCCCCCGTCCGTGGTGGGCTCCGACCCGTCCGCTATGGGGCCGGGCTTGCCGCTCGGCTCGGGGTCCGCTCAAGTGCTCTTGCCTGAATGCAAGTGGGTCGCCGGTCCGGAATCAAGTTGTCATAGCTCGAGGTTCCGAGGCATTCCACCCTTCGACGGCATATTCCATCCCTACCAGCTATTCTCCTTCCCCTAAGTGCGTGCCCCCCTTCACATCCTCCCGGCAAAGCCAGCTGAGCCTGCGGTTGATGGCATCGAGCGCCGCCCTGGCCAGGGCCTCCCGCTCGTCCTCACGCACCACGGACGAGCCTACCAGCACCTCCTCGCCGTCCCGGGTGAGCAGGCTCACGCCTACCATGGCCACGGCACGTCTCCCCAGCTGGCAGACAAAGGCATCCTCGAGGGAAAAGGCGTCTTCGGTATGAAAGCACTCCTGCACCGCCGCCAGCGTGGCCTGCGCTACCAGGCGGTTACGGTTGGCGAGCGAGGCCGGGCCGGCGGCCTGTCCCGGGAAGACCTGGCCGTCGCACTCCAGTTCCACGCGGGCCTCCGCACGGAAGCCCTGTATCCCCAGGGACAACCCCCGGAACTTGAGCCGTCTGCCCGGCTCTATCACCGGGGACGCCCTGACCTGGGCCACGCTGATCTTCTTGTGGTCCAGGTCTATGCCGAGCCGCGCCATGCAGGCCGACTCGACGTCCCTCACGATCTGCTTGGGACTGCGCCCCGGACCGGCCAGCACGTGAACCTCGTCGATCTTCCCCTCGGGTCCCAGGACCGCCCGGGCCGCGAGCACCTCGCGGACCTGGCGGATTACCTCCTCGCAGGCTGTCTGCAGGTCTGCCTGTGATACGCCGTTGTGTTTGTTCATATCGAGGAGTGCTTCTAGACCCGTAGGGCAATTCCTTCCAGGACGACAGATTTTTTCCCTTTCGGCCACTTACCAGTCAAGTAGCCTGCGCTCCCCCTCCAGACGGCGGATGGCGGTGACATCCTGGGTGACCTCAAGGACCCCCCGGTACCTACCATCCGCATCGCGAAGGGCGAAGTAGCGGATGTGCACGAGGCGGCCGCGGCGCTCGATCCAGAACTCGGCGAGGGCCTTGTCGCCGCTGCGGAAGGCATCGAGGATCTTCTGCACCACATGCACGCTTGCGGGAGGGTGGCAGTTTTGCACCTTGCGGCCGATGATCACCGGGCTCCGGGGGAAGATGCGGTCACCTTCCGAGTAGTAACGGACCTCGTCGTTTTCGTCCACGAAGGTGATGTCCAGCGGAAGGGTGGCAAGGATGAGCTTGAACTGTTCCGGGGTCAGCACGCCGGTGGGCAGCGACAGCCCGGGAGCGAAGGTCGGAGCGGCAGCGGGTGGGTGGCCGAACTCGGCTTCCCCGCTTTTCACCGCCGCCCAGTCCTCGGCGGTGAAAAAGTCCAGGCACATCGGGAACAGGATCTTCTCTTCCTTGAAGAACATGTCCTCAACCGTGGTGAGAAGCAGGACAGCGTCCGACATCAGGGAGGTCGGGTCTCCGCGCTCCAGGTGTTCGCGAACCTTCTTCAGAAGCTTCCGCACGTCGTCGTGAACCGCCCACATGACCTGCGGAGGTGCTTCGGCTCCGTGCCGTTCGAGAATCGGGAAGAGCTGGTACTCCTTCCGCAGGTAGTGCCGTTCCACCGCGGCCAGGCGATCGATGCCCTGCTCAAGGGCGGGACGTAGGGCGCCCAGTTTCTCGGGCGTGGGCCGGTCGCCCAGCGCCTCGAGTAGCTTGCGCAGACCGGCGATCACTTCGGCCAGGGCCCGGTTCTCCTCCCTGAGGGTGCTCACGGGGTGGTCGGAAGGGAGGTGCTGTTCTTCCTGCTCCTCCAGCGAGCGACGGAACACCGCGGCGTGAAGGTCGCACAGGCGCTTGACCTCGGTCACCGGAAGGCCTTCCTCGACCAGTTGCTGCTCCATCTCCGCGATCTCGGTGGGGCTGACGTCGCGCAGGACGGCGGCGAACCGCGCGGTGAGTTCTGGGAAGTCGCCGCCCTCGTGCAGTTCGCGGATGATCTGCTTGAGGGTTTCCATGCGGTCGTCGCCGGCGGTCGCGTCCGAGGCAAGGATCACCTCTTTGCCGGTACGCTCCCGGATGGCGGCGGCGATGGTCTGAAGGAGGGGCTTGACCTCCACCTTGCCCAGCCTCGCGGCGGCGGCCAGGCTGGTGACACGACCGAAGGTGCGACGGAGCAGGGGATTGCGCAGGCGCCGGAACTCCGGGGAGTAGTCGGCCAGGATTTCCTGCAGGAAGGGGTACTGCTCCAAGAGCGTCCCGACGCGGGTTTGGGGCCCGATCTTCACCGACATCACCTCCTGACGGCATCCTCAAGGCGATGATACCGGACGACGGCCACCGCGTCGTTGATCGAGATCACCGAACGGGGGTTTTGCCCGCTTCCTCCAGGACGGCTTCGGCCAGCGCCCAAAGACCCCCGTAGACCAGGGTGTGACCGCCCAGGACGACGGGGATGCGCGCCTCGAAAGCCGCCCGGGTGAGTTCACGGGCGAAGGGGTGGCGGATGCGCTCGGCTTGGCCCAGGTCGGAGTGGAAACGGTCCTCCTCGGTCAGTCCCGGCGCAAGCTGGGCAAAGACCGGTCGGGTATCGAAGAGCACCGCCTGACAGGTTCGCGAGAGGAAGCCGAAAAACTCCTCGGGTCCGAGCCGCTCGAGCACCAGACCCACCACCGACACCACTTCACCCCGGGAGGCACGACCAAGGGCCTTCATCCCGCGCTCCTCGGAAAACACCCTTACCCTGACATCGAAGTTCTGGTTGAGGAATGACACCACCGTGGTTCCCACGCGGCCGATGAGGCCGATCTCGGATCCCTTGACCCGTAGCAGCTTTTTGAAAAGCAAAAGGCGGCTGAGATCGAGGTTCAGCCGTCGCAGGCCGTCCGCCAGCCGGTTCCCCAGGCGAGGCAGCAGGGCCATCACCATCAGGTCCGCAGGGGTGTCCAGGTCGAAGTTGATCCATGCCGAGTTGGGCATGAGCACCCGGCGCAGGCCGCTCTCGCGCAGGAGGTAGCCCAGGAAGTTGTCCTCGGCGGGCGGGTCGATGCGGTCGATGGCCCGGGCAGGGGTGAAGGCGATGATGTCCGCCGACTGCACGTTGTTCACCGCCACCACGTTCTTGTGCTCCTTGAGCAAGGTGCCCAGGGCCGCGAACTCCTCGGGACCGACCAGGGGAGCGGCCGCCCCACCCATGCAGATCACGTTCTCGAGGCGGTGGGCGTGAATCAGCGCCTGCAGGGTGCGGCCGAAGTGGAAAGGGCCCGGCGGGGGGGAATGAACGGCCACTCCCAGTTCACGCGCAGCGGCCACCAGGTCGGGGTAATTGCTGACCAGCATCACCTGGTCCACGGTCGGCACGCGGGCAAGCTTCTCCAGGTTGTCCAGGACAACCAGCTTGCGAAGGTCAACCAGCGTCTGCTCGATACCGGGACGGGGTTGGCCTCCCTCGAACAGGAGGGCGGTAACCGTTTCCGAGTACACCGGCTATCTGGCCCCCTTGCGGGGTGGGTCTCAGCGCCACTCGGGCACGATCAGGCCGTAACCGCCGTCCCTGCGTCGGTACAGCACGTTGATGGCCTCGTCATCGGCGTTGGCGAACACGAAGAAATCGTGGCCCAGCAGGTTCATCTGCAGCATGGCCTCTTCCACGGTCATGGGCTTGATGGCGAAGCGCTTGACCCTGACCACCCGCTCCTCTTCCTCCTCCTCGACGGGCGCGGGAGGCTCTTCGGCAAGCCCGACCCTGCGGATATGGCGGTTGAGCCGGGTCTTATACTTGCGAATCTGGCGTTCCAGCTTGTCGTGGACGAGATCTATGGAGCTGAACATGTCCCCGGCGGCTTCCTCACCCCGGAGGATGATCCCGTCCAGCGCCATGGTCACCTCGATGATGTGCCGGTCACGCTCCACGGCCAGCGTGACCTGGCAGCTTGGGGGTTCGGTGAAATACCGGGCGAGCTTGCCCACCTTTTTCTGAACGTACTTCCTGACCTCGGGGGTAACCTCAAGGTTCTTGCCGCTTATGCGGATCTGCACAGGCAGCCCTCCCCACCGGACGACGACCGGCCGGATACAAAAGATATTCCCGAAGCGCCCCGGGAATCCTGCGAAGAACAGAAACCCCCGGGGGACACCCCCCGGGGGAAACTGCCGAAGGCTATCAGGCAGGGCTCACGCGAACGACGTTGGCGGCCTGGGGACCACGAGCGCCGTCAACGATCTCGAATTCCACCTCATCTCCTTCGTTCAGGGTCTTGAAGCCCTCCATCTGGATCGCCGAGAAGTGCACGAAGACGTCTCCGCCGCCGTCCTCCCTCTCGATGAAGCCGTAACCCTTTTCCGGGTTGAACCACTTGACTCGGCCGAGCATTTCCTGACATTCCTCCTAAGCTTGTACTGCGCGGTACCCTTCCGGGCCTGCACAGACTGAATATACCATGCGGGTCGGGGGTTGTCAACGCGAAGCGGCTGCGCTACAGGCCCGTGTCGCGTACGACATGAGGACCGGCCGCGATCACGGTTCGGCGCTTCGCGGGGCGGCCCTGGTACATGCAGTTGCGACCGGCCCGATGGCCGGGATCCGGTCTCGCGCCAACAGGTCGGCGCACGTCTCGCGTCGCACCCCCAGCCGTGCCCTGCCGCCGTCCACCAACACCACCGCCGGCCGGGGGACCAGCTTGTAGTTGCTGGCCATGGAGTGGGTGGCCGCCGGGCAAATATCGTATGGCCAGCCCACCGCCGAGGTTCAACTCGCGTACGCGCCTCCGGGCGGGGAGGTCCAGGCTCCGCACCAGGCCCGCCAGGATCTGGGCCGACCGGACGAAGGGCTTGATCTCGAAGACCTGGGAGCCGATATGGCAGTGCAGTCCGACCAGCCGGGCGTGGCCCGCCGCCAGCGCCACCGTGATCTCCCCCGCGGAAACCACGTCCAGGGACACACCTTCCTCGGCCACCAGCCTCACGCCTGAGAACGAAGAAGTGAGGCGTCTCGATGCAGCCGTGTCGGCTTTGAAGACGATGCTACTACCATGCCGGTGTGCCGTCAACAAGTAGGTCGAAGGTGTATCGCCGGCCTGTGATGCCCTCGCCTAGTACGACGGCGACAGACTCCCGGACCGAGCCAAGAAGGGCCGCAGGGCAGGCAAGCCTCCGGCCCCTGTCATGTCGAAGCCTGGTTCGACAATCACCGCGTGCGGACGGCCGCGTGTGGATCCCTTACCCTGTGGACTATGTGGATAACCTTGTTGATAAGCCGGCTGCGCTGGGCTTGCCCTGGGGATAACCCTGTGGAGTGTCGCACGGTGTCGCCGGACTTCCGATGGGGTTGTCGACTGCAACAGGCGCCGCTCGTCGGCAAATGGCGGCGGGCCGGGTTCCCCCGGCCCGCGCGCAGCACCTACCCTGACATAAGGGGATTGCGACCATCCTCCTTATTCGACCCCCACGCCCGAATTCCTTCCACGCCCATCCGGACGCGGCCTCGCACCCCCAGCACCGCTACGTAGACTCGAAAAGCCCCGGCCTCCAGCAGGGCCTGCGTGCAGCCGGCAGCAGTCGCGCCGGTGGTCAGCACGTCGTCCACGAGCAGCACCGTCCGCCCTCCCACCGCGTGCGGGTCGGCGGCGAAGGCACCGATGAGGTTGGCGAGGCGCCGGGCGCGACCCAGGCCCGCCTGGGCCGGGGTGTGACGCAGTCGGCGCAGGACTCCGGGGGCGTGGGGAACACCCAGCGCGTCGGCCACCGGTGCGGCCAGCAGGGCGGCCTGGTTGAAGCCGCGGCGCGCCAGGCGGGAGGGGTGGAGCGGGACCGGAACCACCAGGTGAAACTCCCCGTCCAGCCCGAATCCTCTGCCGTCCGACCACGAACGGTGCCGCTGGCCGAACACCTCCCGTCCCAGTCTTTCACCCAGGGGAGCGGCCAGGTGAACTTCGCGGCCGTACTTGAGGCGTCGCACCGCTTCGCGGAGGCGGCCGCGGTACGGACCCAGCGCCCGCACCAGCCGGAAGCGGGCGGGTGAGCGCAGGCAGTCGGGGCACAGACCTGAGCTCAGCCGGAGCACTCCGGCGCCGCGACCGGCCGGAGGCGCGACCAGCGGGCGGCTGCAGCGGGTGCAGCGCGGCTCGTGCACCCAGCAAAGCTCCATGCGACAGAGTAAGCACAGGCCGTCGGAGGGACGGCCACACAGCGGGCAGCCTCCGGGCGGGTAGACCAGGTCCAGCAGCCCACGGAGGAAGGCCTGCAGGCTCACCGGCCGACGCTGGCGGTCAGCCGCGCCGCCAGCCGCGACCAGCGGAGGTCGATCCGGGTGTTGCGGACGGCGATGGCCAGTGCCCGGGGGCTACCCACCAGCACCACCAGGCGGCGGGCGCGCGTTATGCCGGTGTAAAGGAGGTTGCGTTGCAGCATGACGTAGTGGTGGGTGGACACGGGCATCACCACCGCCGGGTACTCGCTGCCCTGGCTCTTGTGGACCGACACCGCATAAGACAGCACCAGCTCGTCGAGATCGCCGCGATCGTAGCGTACCTCGCGAACCCCGGCCGCGTCGGGGAACGCCACCGCCAGCTGTCCCTCCTCCAGGTCCACCTCGACCACCTGGCCGATGTCGCCGTTGAAAACGCCCTTCTCGTAGTTGTTGCGGATCTGCATCACCTTGTCCCCGAGGCGGTAGACGGTACCACCGTGGGGTAGCTCGGGAAGGCCGGGCCGGGGAGGGTTGAGTACCCGTTGCAGCTCAAGGTTCAGGTTGTCCACGCCGATCGGCGTCCTGCGCATGGGCGACAGCACCTGTACGTCGGCCACGGGATCCAGGCCCGCGCGTTCCGGCAGCCGGCGGGCACACAGATTGACGATCTCCTCGAGGATGACCTCCGGGCCTTCGCGGTGCAGGAAGAAGAAGTCCCCTGTCTTTTCGTTAAGCAACGGCATCTCGCCGCGGTTCACGCGGTGGGCGTTGAGCACGATGAAGCTCTCGCGCGCCTGCCGAAAGATCTCGGTCAACCGCACCACCGGTACCACGCCGGACCGAATGACGTCACGCAGCACGTTCCCCGGGCCCACCGGGGGGAGCTGATCCACGTCACCCACCAGCACCAGGCGGGTACCCGGTCGAACGGCCAGAAGCAAGTGCTGGAAGAGAGGCAGGTCTACCATGGAAGCCTCATCCACGATCACCGCGTCGGCGTCAAGAGGGTTGTCGGCGTCGCGCCCGAAGCTGAGGGTGAAGGTCTCGGGGGAATAGCCGTACTCCAGCAGACGGTGGATGGTGCGGGCCTCGCGCCCGGTGGTCTCGGCCAGCCGACGGGCCGCCCGTCCGGTGGGCGCGGCCAGCAGGGTGCGCAACCCCCTGCCCTCGAAGAGCCGGATGAGGCAGTTGATGGCGGTGGTCTTGCCGGTACCGGGTCCACCGGTGATCACCACCACCCCCGAGACGGTGGCCAGCGTAACCGCCTCCACCTGCTCGGAGGCCAGTTCCAGTCCGGCGGCCTCGGCAAGACGCCGCATCTCGCTTTGCAGCTCGACGGGGTCGGCGAACAGCGGCCGCTCGGCGAGCAGTCCGGCCAGTCTCTCCGCCACCACCGTTTCCGCCCGGTACAGGTGGGTAAGGTAGACGGCGGCGCCGGAATCGGCCTCCCGGGGCCACGGCGAGGGCTCGGGGTGCTCCACCACCACCTCGCGGTCGGCGGCGAGCGCGTCCAGATTGGCCTCCACCAGTTCCGGCTCGACCTCCAGGACGGACGCCGCCCGCTCCACGAGGGCTTCCCGGGGGAGGTACACGTGACCCTCGGTGGAGCCCTCGGCCAGGAGGTGCCGGATGCCCGCCCGCACCCGGTAGGGCGAGGTGGGTTGGATGCCGAGGCTGTGGGCGATGCGGTCGGCGGTGCGGAAGCCGATGCCGAAGACTTCCTCCGCCAGCCGGTAGGGATTCTCACGGATGACGGCCACCGTCTGGCGACCGTAGTGACGATGGATACGGGCGGCGTAGCCGGGGGTGACCCCGTGAGACTGCAGGAACATCATGATCTCACGGATGTCCTTGTGCTCGGCCAGCGACCGCGAGATGACCTCGGCCCGCACGGGGCCGATCCCCTCCACCTCGGTCAGGCGCTCGGGATGGTGCTCGATGATCTCCAGCGTCCTCTCACCGAAGGCGGCCACCAGCCGGGAGGCGGTCACCGGCCCCACCCCCCGGATCATCCCCGACCCCAGGTACCTCTCGATACCCTGGACGGTGGTGGGGAGGATCAGCTCGTGGGAATCGGCCCGGAACTGCCGTCCGTACTCGGGGTGGACGACCCACTCGCCGAACAGGCGCAGTGACTCCCCCACGTTGAGGGCCGGGAAGTACCCGACCGCGGTCACGAGGTTCTCCTCGAGGGCTCCGCGGCGGCGCGACGACACGGTGGAGCCCGCGGGCAGTATGCGGACCACCGTGTAGTGGTTCTCGGGGTTGTGGTAGGTGATGCGCTCGACGATGCCCCTGATGGTCTCCGGCAAAAGACCACCGTCCCGGGCACCAGTTTCTACTGCCCCGGCTGCTTCTCCTCCAGCGGAGTGTCCGCGCAGGCAAGCCACGGCCGGACCGCCCGCAGCATCACCCGTGGCGCGTCGGCAAGCCGCGGGTGGGCCATCAGTACCAGCGGGGAGCTGCAGCTCGCCAATCCGAGCTCGGTCGCCGACGCTTGCCCCGGGCGGCGCAGCACTACCTTCAGCCATGGAGCATACGGGCGCAGGCGCTCCAGGATGAGCGGCGTATCGTCACCGGAGCCGTCGTCCACCACCACCAGCTCTCGGACCCACGGGGAGTGCAGGCGCACAAGTTCCCTTACCAGACCCTCGACCCATGGGGCGGCGTCCCGCAGCACGATGAGCAGGCTCACCGAAGAAGCCCGGCGGCCGTCACCCTGCCGGTTCACGACCCGCGCCAGCAGGCATCCGGCAGCCGCCAGGCCCAGCAAAGCCACCAACAGCCAGGACTCGCGCCCCGTCACGCCGCCGTCCCCCCGCGTTCATGATATGAGGGCCGGGCGGGAGGTGACCTCAGCCCGGGCTTGACGCTGCCGTCTCTCCCGGCAAACCCGGAGACGCAGGAGGCGATCCCTCAAGACCCGCGGCCCGCCGGAGCAGCTGGGCCCGATCGGCACGCTCCCAGGGAAGATCGAGGTCCGGCCGCCCGAAATGCCCGTAGCAGGCAGTGGGACGGTAGATGGGCCGCCACAGGTCAAGGTCGCGGATGATGCCTCCCGGAGTGAGGTCGAAATGGCGCTCGATCAGCTCGACGATGCGGGAATCGGGAATGCGGCCGGTGCCGAAGCTGTCGCCGGAAATGGACACCGGCCGGGCAACGCCGATGGCGTAGGCCAGTTTGAGCTCAAAGACGTCGGCCAGCCCGGCCGCCACCACGTTGGCCGCCACCCAGCGGGCGGCGTAGGCCCCCGAGCGGTCGACCTTGGTCGGGTCCTTGCCGGAGAAACATCCCCCCCCGTGCCGCGCGTAACCCCCGTAGGTGTCGACGATGATCTTGCGTCCGGTCAGTCCCGTGTCTCCCTGGGGTCCACCGACCACGAAGCGACCGGTAGGGTTGATGAGATAGCGGGTGCGTTCATCGGTCAGCGACCGCGGGATGACCTGGTCGATCACCGCTTCCTTGATCTCGGCGCGCAACTGCTCCAGCGGCACGGTGGGCTTGTGCTGGGCCGAAACCACCACGGTGGTGACACGGTAGGGCCGTCGATCGCGGTATTCCACGCTGACCTGGGTCTTGCCGTCAGGCCGGAGGTAAGGCAGCAGGTGCTCCTTCCGCGCCTGCGCCAGGCGACGTGCCAGGCGGTGGGCGAGGGCGATCGGCAGCGGCATCAGCTCGGGCGTCTCACGGCAGGCGAATCCGTACATCATCCCCTGGTCACCCGCTCCCAGCCGTGCCAGGGGGTCGGTCGTTGCCTCGCGGTCTCTTGACTCCAGCGAGCGGTCCACGCCGATGGCGATGTCGGGCGATTGCGGGTCGATGGCCGTCAACACCGCGCAGGTGTCGGCATCGAAGCCGTACTTGGCCCGCACGTAGCCGATCTCGGTGACGGTCTTGCGGATCACCTGACGTATGTCGGCATAGGCGCTGGTGGTGATCTCGCCCGCCACCAGCACCAGACCGCGGGTGATGAGGGTCTCGCAGGCGACCCGGGCATCGGGGTCCTGGGCGATGATGGCGTCCAGGATGGCGTCGGAGATCTGGTCGGCCATCTTGTCGGGATGGCCTTCGGTGACCGACTCCGCGGTGAAGACTGTGCGTTCCTGCATCCGGGTTCAAGCCTCCCTTCGTCGGCCCGGCGGGGCCAGCCGGTGCCTCTCCCACATCGACTCTGACACGCGCCGGGTGAGCTCCAGGGCCCTGGCGGCGGTCACCTCGTCCAGCGAGCCCAGCCCACAGGACGGGGTAACGAAAGCCTGCTCCAAGAGCATCCTGCGGTCCACACCGCGGGCGGCCAGGAGCTCGATGCCCTCCTCCAGGCGGTCGACCAGTTCCGGTACCTGAGCGGCGGCCGCCTCGGGTCCCGCGGGGACGATCCCCCATGCCAGCATGCCCCCGCGCTCGAGGAAGGCACCCACCTCATCGGCGTAAAGCGCCAGGTGGCGCGCGAACCCCCAGGCGTCGAACGACAGCACCTCCAAAGGGGTGGCGAGCACCACCGACCAGTCGGTGTTGGCACAGCAATGCACCGCCCGCAGGCCCGATACCGCCCCGAGCACCTCGCCGAGGCGCTCCGCCGCCAACCGGCGGTCGTAGCCGAAGAACCCCGAGCCGTAGGTGGCGAGGGCGGGTTCGTCGACCGCGATGAGCGTGCGCGGGTGCAGTCGGGCGAGGAAACGCTCCTGCCAGCGGGCCCGCATCGCCAGCACCTTGACCACGAGGTCCATGAGGTCGTCGCGGTAAAGGAGGGGATTGCCGTCTCGGTCGACGATCGCCAACCCGAGCGTCAGCGGGCCCGTGATCTGTCCCTTCACCAGCACCGCGCCTGCGGCGATCGCCGGGTCGTCGGCCAGCGCGTACAGGCCCTCTGCGCGCCGCCGGGACACCGGCAGCTCGGCCATGGGGCCCTCAAGGTAACGACGGTAGATGCCTTCGCCTCCGGCCATCAGGTCGGCCCCCGGATCGAAGCGCAGGTCCTCGTCTTCCCACACCAGTCCGGGTATGTCCTCGCTGAACTGCGCCGCCATCTGCTCGAGCCGGCTCCGCCGGGGCAGCTGTGGCCAGCAGGGGCATTCCGGCAGGTGGCGACGTACCAGCGCCAGCGCCGCCCCGGCGTCCCGGTGCGGGAAGCTGCCGATGCAGGTGGGAAGCATCGCCGGCCGGAAGCTCACGCCGCCACCTCCTCTTCCGAAAAAGAAATCTCCTCCAACCCTGGAGGAGATCGAGGCACATCCTCTCATCTTCCAGAACTGGAAATTGTGGGCTCGCGCCCCAATAACCACTTTCTGCTGGACTTGGCACCGTTGCCGTCATGCGGCCGGTTGCCGGGGGGTCGTCAGGCCAGTCCCTCGCCCCGCTCTTGATAAGAGAGTGGTTCCGTATGCGGTTGTCAGGACAAGGATAACACCGGGCGGACAAGACCGTCAAGGCTCACCGACGGGTCTTCCGAGGCACGGCATCAGGTCGCGGCCCCCACGGGCGGCTTCACGTACCGTGCCGATCTCCTCAACCTTACGTGCGAATTCCTCCGGCGTGTAGCAGAGCGCCTCCAGGCCTACATCCAGGTCCCAGAGCCCGGACACCTCCACCATGCGTTCGGCCCACCCCAAGGGCGAGAAGGCTTCGGAGACCAGCACCAGGTCGTAGTCGCTGCAGGTCAGTTCGTCGCCTCTTGCCCGCGAACCGTAAAGGAGCGCCCGCGTCAGAGGAAAGCGTGCCTGAACCCGTATCAGAAAGCGTTCAAGTGCTTGCCAGTCGATGCCGAGATGACCCATCGCCATACCCTTTCAGCTGCCTCAAGCAGCAGCCTTGCCTTTCGCTCGTCGTACATCTCGGCGGGTATACCGTTAGCTGCGTCCGGATACCGGGCCGCCACGTACTCGGGGTTGATCAATCGCAGATCGCTCAGCACTTCCTCTGGAGCCCTGAGCTCCCTGGCCAGCTCCAACAGGTTGTGGGTTTTCGGCGGCAAGGTCCGGTGGAGCTCGATGCAAGCGGCTTTCATCGCCTTCTCCGCCGCCTGGTGGCACGCGAACGCCCCTACGAAGTAGTGGCCGTGTCCCAGCGCCCGCGCCACCTCGAGATCTGCCCTTGCCTGCCTGAGCCAGCGTCGGCTTTCCTCCCGCATCCCACACCCCCGGGATCGTATCAGACGCGCAGGGCTTTCAAGCTGAATATACCGCATTCCACGGCCCGCTTCCAGGCGGCGGTGGGAGGAGCTCTGCGGAGCCTAACCGTCGGCCAGCGCGAAGAGGATCTCCGCCTCCGCGGCCAGCTCATCGCCCACCCGGGCACGGCCGGCGGCCTTGCCCATGGGCCCCCGGCGCTGGACGAGCTCCACTTCGAGGCGCAGGCTGTCACCGGGTCGAACCATGCGGCGGAAGCGGGCACGGTCGATACCGGTCAGCAGGCCGAGCTTGCCGCGGTTGGCCTCTTCGGTTAGCAGGGCCACCGCCCCCACCTGGGCAAGGGCTTCGAGGATGAGCACCCCCGGCATCACCGGGTTGCCCGGGAAGTGGCCCTGGAAGTATGGCTCGTTGAGGGTCACGTTTTTGAGGCCCACCGCGCGCCGGCCCGGGTCCAGTTCCTCGATGCGGTCCACCAGAAGGAAAGGGTAACGGTGGGGCAGGATCGCGATGATGGCGTCGGCTTTCAGCATGCGTACCTCCTCAGCCCGCTCCCAGCACCCGGCGGTCGGTAGCCAGGCTTTGCAGGATGTGCGGCGACTCCAGAGCCTTGCCGGTGCCCAGCGCCACACAGGATATCGGGTCTTCGGCAACCAGGGCGCCCACGCCGGTGGCGTCGGCCAGGAAGCGGTCCAGGCCGTGCAGCAGGGCCCCTCCCCCCGTGAGCATCATCCCCCGGTCCACGATGTCGGCGGCCAGTTCCGGCGGCGTGGCTTCCAGCACGCCACGGACGGCGGTGGCGATGGCCTGCAAGGCCTCCTCCAGGGCCAGACGGCACTCCTCGGAACCCATCACCACCGTGCGCGGGAGGCCCGAGACGAGGTCCCTTCCCCGCACTTCCATGTCCAGCCGGCGGCCTTCGGGGTAGGCGGTGGCGACCTGGATCTTCAGTTCCTCCGCGGTGCGCTCGCCGATCAGCAGGTTGTGCTCGCGGCGCACGTGGCGGATGAGCGATTCGTCACAGCGGTCACCGCCCACCCGTATGGAGGCGCTGTGCACGATGCCGCCCAGCGACAGCACGGCGACGTCGGTGGTTCCTCCACCTATGTCCACCACCAACGACCCGGAGGGGGGAGAGATGTCGATGCCGGCACCCAGCGCGGCGGCCAGCGGTTCCTCGATCAGGTAAGTACGGCGGGCACCGGCCTGACCGGCGGCCTCCACCACCGCCCGCCGTTCGACGGACGTCACCCCCGAGGGGACGCAGATCACCACCCGGGGGCGGATGAGCATTGCCCGGCCGCACACCCGGGTGATGAAATGCTTGAGCATGTGTAAGGTCAGGTCGAAGTCGTCGATGACCCCTTCGCGGAGGGGGCGAAGCGCGACGATGTTGCCGGGAGTGCGCCCGACCATCCGGCGGGCTTCCTCGCCGATGGCCACCACCCGACGACTTTCCTTCTCCACCGCCACGACCGACGGCTCGCGCAGGACGATGCCCTTTCCCCGGACGTAGACCTTGATGCTGGCGGTACCGAGGTCGATGCCGATGTCGGTGGTCATCGGGAACAAGCGGACCCGCCCCTTCCCGGAAGAAGAGCAGTCGTGTCGCGAGGAAATGACTGTCGAATGTGTTAGAAACTTCTCGAACGGCACCTTGGATTCCTGCTCAGCCGCCGGGAGACCAGCTGCGGAGGGCGTACTTTCTGCGCGTGGCGTCGCCGCCCCGCAGGTGCCGCTGCGAGCGGTTGTAGGCCAGAACGTCCCGCACGCGCCGGGCCAATCCGGGATTGACCAGGGGAAGGCGTTCGGTCAGGTCCTTGTGGACCGTGCTCTTGCTGACCCCAAAGGCCCGCGCGGCATCCCTCACCGTCGCCCCGTGGTCCGCGATATGGGCGCCGACGGCCAGAACTCGCTTGAAGACGTGCTCCCTCACGGCCCGTCCCTCCGGGCGCCGCTTCTGACCCCTATATATGTGGCGGCGGGCGCGAAGATGAGTCCGGCTATCTGAGGTAGGCGGCGGGATCGACGGGCCTGCCGTCGACGTGCAATTCGAAGTGGAGATGGAACCCGTCCGCCAGCTCTGCCTGGCCCGGCTGCCCCACCCTGCCCAGCACCTGTCCGGCGGTCACCCGTTCCCCGGGACGGACGGTCACCCGCTCGAGGTGGGCGTATACGGTGCGCAATCCCTCTCCGTGTTCCAGTACCACGATGTTCGCCCAGAGCGCATCACGGCGCACCTCCTTCACCGTCCCCGGAAGGGCCGCACGCACCTCGGCCCCTTCGGCAGTCAAAAGGTCCATGCCGGGATGATGCCGCCAGTCCTCGTGGGTGGGCGACCAGTGCCAGCCGAAGCCCCGCACGAGCTGGCCGGTAGCCGGCCAATCGGCGTCCTCCGGCCGCACCACGGGGGCCGCCACGGCGACCGCGGCCGGCGGCGAGCTTTCGGGTTCCGCCTCCGGCTCCTCACCGTCCGGAGCGGTCGGCGCGACCGGAACACGCTCGGTCAAGGCCCCGGGCAGCCGCTCGGGTTCGCCGGCCTGCGGCGCGGGTTCCCACCGCAGTCGCTCGCGAAGCAGGCGGTTCTCACGCGTCTGATCGACGACCACCGTGCCCGCGATCAAGAGCAGCACCAGGCTGAGGTACCCCCACCGCTCACCCACCGCCCGCGCCGCGGCTTGCGATCCTGCGCGGAGCCGGGAGAGCACCTCCCGCACCCGCGACCGCAGGCGCTCGACCACCGGCCGTAACCGGGAAATCTCGCGTGGCCGCCGTTGTCGCTGCACCGATCCATCGCCTCCGCCACCAGTTTTCACCAAGGGTGGCGGCATTATTCCGGGTCAGAAGGCATCCAGCGGCGTGATGTCGACACCGGAGTAGTAGTGGCGGAGGATCTCCTCGTAGCTGCGCCCCTGTCGGGCCATGCCGTCAGCCCCGTACTGGCACAGACCCACGGCATGACCGTATCCGGTCAGCGTGAAGCGTACCTGGCTGCCGGCCAGTTCGACACGGAAGTTGGTGGATGGCAGTCCCAGCAGCAGCCGAAAATCGGCGGCCCGAAACCTGCGGTCTCCTACCTGCACGGTGCGCGCCCGGCCCGTCGCCGTGGTCTGTACTACCTGTATGAGCGGACGGCCGGCGGCCGTGGCGCGGAGGCCCGGCTCGCCGCCCAGCCGGGCGACGATCTCCTCCACGTCAAGCGTGCGGGTGGTGCGCTCGGCGTGCGGAGAATGCCGGCAGGTGGTGCAGGTCACGCTGCGCAGGTAAGGAAGTGCCTCCTGCCAGACGTCCTCGGAATTCTCCGTCCTTCCGCCGCAGGTCGAGTGGTACACGGGGTCGATGGGCAGTCCGCCGAAGGTGACGATGAGTCCGCGGGTGGCCGCCACCGCCTCCTCGATGCGCGCCCAGTGCAGGTGGAACTGGATTGGACCCCAGCGGTGCAAGAGCTCCTCCCGGCTCAGCCAGGCCTGTCCGCCGCGATCCAGGGCGGTGCGCACGTCGGCTTCGGGGTACCCGGGCACGCCCGCCCCTCCCAACGCACGCATCCGGCGTACGGCGTAGGTGCGCGCGATCACCGCCTGCGCCTTGAGCGCTTCCAGTTCGAAGGCGGCCGGCATCTCCGCCGCCACCACGCCCCTGACGTACTCCTCCAGTTCGAGCCGGAGCACGGTCCCGTCCGGGTCCACGAGGAGCCGCACCCAGGGACCGGTCGCGGTCGGCGCCGGGGCGGGGGCGGCCTCGGGTCCGCGGCAGAAACGCACGATGAGCGCCGGTAGCACCAGCACCAGCAGCACCTGCAAGACGATGACGGCGGCCAGCAGATACCGCAGCGGAAGTCCCCCCGCCCCGATCCTATGAGCGGGGAGAGATCGGCTTGCCTGGGGTCAGCGGCGCCGGGCGTCGGCTCCCAGCCCGCGCAGCTTCGCCTCCATGCGGGCATACCCGCGGTCGAGGTGGTGGACCGCTCCTATCTCCGAGCTGCCTTCCGCCGCCAGGGCGGCCAACACCAGGGCGGCCGCTCCCCGGATGTCGGTGGCCTGCACCGACGCCCCGCTCAGACGGGCCTTTCCTCTGACCAGGGCGCTGCGTCCCTCGATGGTGATGTCCGCCCCCATCCGCTTGAGCTCGTTGACGTGGAGGAAACGGTTCTCGAAGACGGTCTCGATGATCAGGCTGTTGCCCTCGGCCACCGCCATCACCGCCATGAAAGGCGCCTGCATGTCGGTAGGGAAACCCGGGTAGGGCAGGGTCTTGACGTCCACCGCCCGTGGCCTGGCGGCGGCCCTTACCACCACTGCACCATCCGCCTCGGCCACCTCCACCCCGGCCTCACGCAGCTTGGCGGTGACCGGCTTGCAGTGCTCGGGGATCATCTCCGCTACCTCCACCTCGCCGCCGGTGATCGCCGCCGCCAGCATGAAAGTGCCGGCCTCGATGCGGTCGGGGATCACGGTGTGCTCGCCCGCGGTAAGCTCGCGCACGCCCTCCACCCGGATGCGCCGGGTGCCGGCCCCGGCGATGCGGGCTCCCCTGGATACAAGGTAGCCGGCCAGATCCACCACCTCGGGCTCCTCGGCGGCGTTCTCGATGAGCGTCACCCCGTCGGCCAGCGCGGCGGTCATGAGCAGGTGCTCGGTGGCACCCACGCTTGGGACGTCGAGGTATATGCGGGTTCCGCGCAGGTGCGAGGCACGTGCCTGGACGCGGCCGTGGTCGCAGGAGATCTCCGCTCCCAACGCCGCCAGGCCCTTGAGGTGCAGGTCGATGGGGCGGCTGCCGATGGCGCATCCCCCCGGCAGGGCGATGCGGGCACGGCCGTTGCGGGCCAGCAACGGCCCCAGCACCCAAAAGGCCGCCCGCATGCGCCGAACCAGGTCGTCGGGGGCCGCGTCGGCCAGGACGTCGGCGGCGTCCACCGTGAGCGAGTTCCCTTCCCACCGCACGCGGGCGCCCAGCGCCCTCAGCACCTCCACCACGGTGAAGACGTCGTCCACGGCGGGTACCCGGTGGATGCGGCTGGGGCCTCCCGGCAGGAGGGAAGCGGCAAGGATGGGCAGCACCGAGTTCTTGGCTCCCTCCACCGTCACCGTGCCGCGCAGGGGCGTGCCGCCCCGGACCACGATTCGCTCCGACATGTCCTGCCGCTCCCGCGAATGCCTGTCTAGTTAATTGCCGGCGGGCCGGCCTTCATGCGGTCCGGAGGCATGCGGCCGGCTGGCAAATACCGGCTGGGGGCGCCACTCCTCGGGTGGGTCGGGACGCAATCCGAAGTAGTGCTCGATGGCGTCGACGGTGCGAACCGCCGCGCGGCCGTCACCGTAGGGGTTGGTGGCACGGGCCATGCGAGCGTGCTCCTCGGGGTCGTCGAGCAACCGTGCGGCCAGCGACAACAGGGCGTCGGGGTCGGTGCCCACCAGCCTGACCGTGCCCGCCTCCAAGGCCTCGGGGCGCTCGGTCCTGTCGCGGCAGAGGATCACCGGCACCCCGAGGGCCGGAGCCTCCTCCTGCAACCCTCCGGAGTCGGTGATCAGGAAGTGGGTCCTGCCCAGCAGGTTGGCCCATTCGGCGTACGGCAGGGGGTCCCGCAGGTACACGCGGGGTTTGTCCTGCAACCAGCGTCGGGCCACCTCGCCGGCCTCGGGGTTGCGGTGGGCGGAGACCACCAGCCACACATCCTCGCGCCGGCCGAGCTCGGCCAAGGCGCGGAAGATACGGTGCATGGGCTCGCCGAAGTTCTCCCGGCGGTGGCACTCCACCGCCACCAGGCGGTGCCGGCCGGCCACCAGTTCGGCCAGCCGGGAGTCGGCGAAGCGGTAGTCGTCGCGCACCGTCCATCGCAGGGCATCGATGGCGGTGTTGCCGGTCACGTGTATGCCCGTGGGGGAGATCGCCTCGCGCACAAGGTTGTCACGGGCCAGCGCGGTGGGGGCGAAGTGCAGGTCGGCGAGGGCATCCGCCAGCCGGCGATACAGCTCCTCGGGGAAAGGGGAGTACTTGTTGCCGGTCCGCAGCCCCGCCTCCACGTGACCCACCGCCACCCGGCGGTGGAAGGCGGCCAGCGACCCCAGTAGCGCGGTCGCCGCGTCGCCATGGACCAGCACCAGGTCGAAGCATTCGGCGGCGAGGATGCGGTCGAGCCCGGCCAGACCGCGCACGGCGATCTCGGTGAGCGACTGGCGGGGAGTCATGATATCCAGGTCGTGCTGCGGGACGATCTCGAAGTGCTCGAGCACCTGGTCGAGCATCTCGCGGTGTTGCGCGGTGACCGCCACCACGGTGTCGAAACGGTCGGCGCGCCGCTTGAGCTCATGCACCACGGGCGCCATCTTGATGGCCTCCGGCCGCGTTCCGAAGGTGACCAGCACCCTGGGGCGCCGGCCGTCAGTCACCGTACTCGCGACCCTCGGCCGCTTCCTCCAGCGCGCCGATGCGTACCGCCGCGTACACCAGGGTACCCATCACCACAAACAGCAAGGCAAGTCCGTGACCGCGCGACATCTCGTTCGCGGCGATGGCGCTGAGCCCGAGCCAGGCGCTGACCCCGTAGAGGGCCACCACCGCCTGCCGCTGCGTGAGGCCCAGGCGCAGCAGGCGGTGATGTAGATGGCCACGGTCGGCCTCGTGGAACGGGCGGCCGTTGGAAACGCGGCGCACGATGGCGCAGAGCGTGTCCACGATCGGCAGGCCCAGCGCGACCACCGGAACCGCCAGGGCGATGGTGGTGGCCTGCTTGAGCGGCCCGCCGATGGCCAGCACCGCCAGCGCGAAACCGAGGAACTGCGCCCCCGCGTCCCCCATGATGATCTTGGCGGGGTTGAAGTTGTAGGGCAGAAAACCCAGCGAGCTGCCGGCCAGCACCGCCGTGAACACCGCCGTGTCGGGCTGCTCCGCCCGCAGCGCCACATAGAGCAAGGTGAGGGAGACGATGGAGACCACGCCGGCCGCCAGGCCGTCAAGACCGTCGATGAAGTTGATCACGTTGGTGACGGTGACGATCCACAGCAGGGTGACCGGCACCCCGACCCATCCCAGGTAGATCATTCCCTCGCCCAGCGGGTGGGACAGGAAGCGGATCTGGGCGCCCATGGCCACCACCACCGCCGCCACCACCAGCTGGCCCAGGAACTTGACGCCCGGGCGGAGGCGGTAGAAGTCGTCGGCCACCCCAAGCGCCACCATCAGCGAACCTCCTGCCAGGATGATGCGCACGTCCCGGCTCTCGGGGCCGAAGGTGGCCAGCGAACCGGCGGCGAAGGCCAGGTAGATGGCAATTCCTCCGAGATGGGGGATGGCGGTGGTGTGGACGCTGCGGCCGACCGGCCGGTCCAGAGCGCCCAGCTTCACGGCAACACGTTTCACGAGCGGGGTGGCCAGCAGGGCGACACCCAGCGCCACCGAAAAGCCCAGGATGAGCTGCGACAAGGCGGCTTACTCCTTCGGCCTCGAAAGTGCCTGTCCCATTTCGACGGACTGTCCGACTTCACCTTCCTTAGCAGGGATGTCGTCGTCATCCAGACTGAGGTAGCCCCTGGCCATCAGCTTGGCCAGGTGCCGCTCGAGGGCACCTCCTACGTCCACCTTGTACTGCTCCTCAAGCACGTACATCATGGTGATGGCGGTCTGGGCCACGTCCAGGAGGTCCAGGGCCACTCGCGAGAGCGCCGGTCCCTGCCTGCCCTCCTCAGTCAGCCCGAGGATCGTCTTGGCCAGTTCGCCCGCCTCCTCCATGAGCTTGAGGGCCGTCCCCTCCAGCGTCGGCTCCAGGCGGTTCAGCCTCGGCAGTGCGATGGTGCGCGTGCTCACCGGCCGCAAGTCTCTCCTCCCCCTTGTAAAGCTCCACCCCGGCCGCCGCGAGGAAGTGGCGCGCGAGATCGTCCGGATAGGCGTCGAGGAACACCACCCGGCGCAGGCCGGCGTTGATGAGCATCTTGGCGCAGATCAAGCACGGAGCGGTGGTGCAATAAAGGGTCGCCCCCTGCAGGGCGATGCCGTACAGGGCTGCCTGCAGCAGCGCGTTTTGCTCGGCGTGCAATCCCCGGCACAGCTCGTGACGCTCCCCGGCAGGTATGCCGAGCTCTGCCCGGAGACAGCCGGTCTCGCTGCAATGGGCAAGCCCGGCGGGAGCGCCGTTGTACCCGGTGGTGAGCAGACGCTTGTCGCGCACCACTATCGCCCCTACCTGCCGGCGCAGGCAGGTGGACCTGCGGGCCACCGCCCGCGTGATCTCCAGGAAGTAAGCGTCCCAGCTCGGGCGATCCGGCGCCGCGCTCACCGTTCGCCACCGTAACGCCGCTCGATGGCGGTGATCTTGTCCACCCGACGCCGGTGCCTGCCCTCGGCCGGCGCGGCCGCCAGCCAGGCGCGGAGCACCTCCATCGCCAGGCCCGGTCCCACCACCCGTGCTCCCAGCGCCAGGACGTTGACCGCGTTGTGTTCACGCGCGGCGCGGGCGGTAAAGGTATCGTGACAGACCGCGGCCCGGACGCCGGGAACCTTGTTGGCGGCGATGGCCATGCCCGCCCCCGTGCCGCAGATCAGCACGCCCAGGTCGCACTCGCCGCTTATGACCTTCTCCGCCACCGCCAGCGCGAGGTCGGGGTAGTCGACGGGCGTACTGTCCCAGGTACCAAGGTCTTGCCACCGATGACCCTCGCCGTCGAGCTCCGTCAGGATGAGGCGTTTGAGCTCGACGCCGGCGTGGTCGGAGGCAATGGCCAGCTTCAAGCCTGCTCACCTCCGGGGGTTTCGAACCGGGCCATCCTCGCCGCCACCGCGTCCACCAAGCGGGCCAGCTCGTCCGCCACCTGCCGGTACACCTGCTCCGAACCACCCAGGGGGTCGGGGATGTCCAGATCCTCTCCCTGGGGAGGATGCAGCGGGCAGCCGGCGAACTCGCGCAGCGTGAAGGTGCGGTCGGCCGCCGCCGGGCAGAGGTGGACCACCGCCTGGCGGTGCCCCCGGGTCATGGTGAGCACGAGGTCGGCCCCGGCCACCAGCTCGGGCACCAGGGGCCTTGAGCGGTGCCCGGACAGGTCTAGCCCGCGTTCGGCCATCACGCGCACCGCGAACTCCGAGGCGGGCTCGCCGGGAAGGGCTGCCGTGCCGGCCGATTGCACCCGGCAGCGGTCGCCGAGCCGCGCCGCCAGCAACGCCGCCGCCATCGGGCTGCGGCAGGTGTTGCCGGTGCAAACGAGCAGGATGTTCCTGGGCAAGCAAGCATCACCACTCAGCGTTATTGTACACTAGCGGCAGATCGTTTTACAAAAAAATCGCCGCCGACCCGGAGGCGTCCGCGGCAAGCAGCCAAACCATGCATCGGGGAGACCCAGTCGGGCAACCCGGCTCGAGGTCCCCCCGGAAAGGGGACCCCCAACCCATCGTCCCTTCTGATTATAATACCATCCCTTCCCTTTTTACAAGCACTTTCCACCGGCCCGGCGAAGACGGTCACAAATCGCCCGGCCCAGTCCGTCGGGGGCAAACCCCGCCTCGGCGAAGATCACGTCCGCCCCGCGCGCGTCCAGCGCCCGCAGGCCGGCATACAGGCGGCAGGCCACCACCGCGAGGTCGGCGGCGGGGCCCAGCTCTTCCAGAAGGTCCACCCCGGGATCGGCCCTCGCCGCCTCGGAGGTCACCAGTGCCCCCACCCGCGACCCCGCCCGGCGCTCGGCCTCCGCCAGACGGCGGATGAGTTGCGCGGCCTCTGCCCCGGTGGCCTCCACCAGCCGCAGTCGCGCGCGTGGGGCGTAGTGACGGTACCGGGTGCCGGGAGATCGGGGCGCACCGGTGGGTTCCGAAGCCAGCGTCGCTTGCGGTACCACCTCCCGCAGCTGCTCCAGGGTCACTCCGCCCGGGCGCAGCACCGCCGGCGGGTCGGAAGTCAGGTCGAGCACGGTGGATTCCAGGCCGACCCGGGTGGGACCGGCGTCCAGCACCAGCTCCAGTCGGCCCTCCAGGTCTTCCAGCACGTGCTGCGCGGTGGTGGGGCTGGTCCGGCCGGAACGGTTGGCGCTGGGCGCGGCCACCGGCACGCCGGCGTGGACGATCAGCCCCAGCGCCACCGGGTGGTCGGGCATCCGTACCGCCACCGTATCCAGCCCGCACGAGACCTCGGGAGCGATCCCCGGCCCCCGCGCGATCACCAGGCTGAGCGGGCCGGGCCAAAAACGCTCCGCCAGCCGGCGGCCCACCGACGTCAACCGGCCGGGTACCGCGTCGGGCGACGCCACGTGGACGATCAAGGGGTTGTCAGGGGGACGCCCCTTGGCCTCGTAGATCCGCCTCACCGCCTCGGGGCTGGTCGCGTCGGCTCCCAGCCCGTAGACGGTCTCGGTGGGAAAGGCCACCAGGCCCCCCTCCCGCAGCACCTTCGCCGCCGCGCTCAGGGCCTGTGGATCGGGGCTAGCCGGGTCCACCTCGAGTACCCTGGTCATCGCCTCACCGCCGCGAACACCGCCCGTGGCCTGCCGGCCAGATCGGCCACCACCGACGCCTCCCCGAAACCCGCTTCCCGCAGGATGGCGGCCACCTCCGGGGCCTGATCCGGCCCCACCTCCACCCCCATCCATCCGCCGGAGGCAAGCAGCCGCGCGGCCTGCGGCGCCAGCATCCGGTAGGCCTGCAATCCGTCGGGGCCACCGTCCAGGGCGGCCCGTGGTTCGTGGTCGCGCACTTCGGGAGGCAGATGGTCGATGACGGCACTTGGGATGTAGGGAGGGTTGGCCACTACCGCATGGAAACTACCGGCCAGCCCCATCAGGGGTTGCAGATGATCCCCGCGATAGAGGAAGACGCGGTCGGCCACGCCGTGCCGAAGGGCGTTCCGGCGCGCGGTCGCCAGCGCGGTCTCCGAGGAGTCGGTGGCATGCACCATCACCCGGGGGTAATGAAAGGCCAGCGAAATCGCGATAGCCCCGCAACCGGTGCCGGCTTCCGCCACCTGCGCGGGCCGGCCGCTCAGCCGCCGCCCGCTTTCTTCCACCAGCACCTCGGTTTCCGGTCGGGGTATGAACACCCCGGGGCCAAGCTCGAACTCCAGGGACATGAACTCGCGATTTCCCAGTAAATAAGCCACGGGTTCGCCACGGGCACGACGCCGCACCATCTCGCGGTAAAGCTCGAACTCGGCCGGCCCCAGGTCCTCGGTGAGCGATGCCAGCAGGCCCGCCCGCCCGCATCCCCTCACCCGGGCCAGCAGCAACTCCGCATCTAGTCGGGGGCTCGGACTGGCGGCCAGACGCGCGGTAGCCCACCGCAGGGCCTGGCCAATCTTCACGCCGGACCGGCGGCCTGGCGCAGCCTTTCGGCCTCCTCGCGGGCCACCAGAGCCTCGATAACCGGCCCGAGCTCCCCATCGAGGATGGCCTCGAGCCGGTGCCAGGTCTGCTTCAGCCGGTGGTCGGTCACCCGGTTGTCGGGGAAGTTGTAGGTGCGGATCTTCTCGCTGCGCTCACCGGTTCCCACCTGAGCGCGCCGCGCCTGGGCCAGCTCGGCCTCCTTTTGCTGCGTGGCCAGGTCCAAAAGCCGCGCACGCAGCACCCGCATGGCCCGCTCGCGGTTCTTGTGCTGCGACTTCTCATCCTGGCAGGTCACCACGAGACCGGTGGGAAGGTGGGTGATGCGCACGGCCGATTCCGTCTTGTTGACGTGCTGGCCGCCCGGTCCGCTGGCACAGAAGGTGTCGATCTCCAGCTCGTCCGGGGAGATGGTCACCTCCACCTCCTCCGCCTCCGGTAGCACGGCCACGGTGGCCGTGGAGGTGTGGATGCGCCCGGACGCCTCGGTCAAGGGCACACGCTGCACCCGGTGCACGCCGCGCTCGTGCTTGAGCACGCTGAAAGCACCGTCGCCGTGCACCATGAAGATCACTTCCTTGAAGCCGCCTATCCCGGTGGGGTTGGAGGACAGAAGTTCGACCCTCCAGCCCTGCCGCTCGGCAAAACGCGTGTACATGCGGTAAAGGTCGGCGGCGAAAAGGGCGGCCTCGTCGCCGCCGGTGCCGGCCCGGATCTCCATGAGCACGTTGCGGTCGTCGGCAGGGTCTCGGGGCACCACGAGCTGACGCAATCTGCGTTCCAGCTCCTGCTCCCGCCGCCCGAGCTCCGCGAGCTCCTCCTCCACCAGGGAGCGGAACTCCGCGTCGTCTTCATCCCGCAGAAGCTCCCGGGCCTCGTCCCGGCGCCGCACCGTCTCGCGGTGCTCGCGGAGGACCCGCACGACCTCCGCCAGCCGACCGTGCTCGCGCGCCAGCTGACGCCACTCGGCCTGCCGGGCGATGACCGCGGGGTCGGCCAGCAACCTGCCCAGTTCCTCATAGCGCTGCTCAAGTTGGTCCAGCGATACCAACATGGGTCAACCCTCAAGGGGATTATAGCACGGAGGGGCCACCGCCTCCAACGCGGCCAGAGCCACCTCCACCTGCTCGTCCGTCGGCTCGCGGGTGGTAAGCCGCTGCAGCGCAAGTCCGGGCAAGGCCAGCACCCGAACCAGGCGGTGACGGCTGCGGGCGGAAAGACGGATGAGCTCGTAGGCGATGCCGGCCACCAGCGGCAAAAGCGCCAGGCGGATGAGCACACGCTGGAACACGCCGGGCCAGCCGAAGAAGGAGAAGACCAGTACGCTTACCGCCACCACGAACAGAAGGAAGCTGGTGCCGCAGCGCGGATGCAGCACCGGTAGGCTACGGGCCGCGGCCGCCGTCCGCCGCCCGCCCCGCTCCATGAGATGCACCACGCGGTGCTCGGCCCCGTGGTATTCGAAAACCCTGCCCACATCGGGCAGACGGCCGATCGACCACACGTAGGCGACCAGCACGGTCAGCCTCAGCATGCCCTCGACCAGGTGCCGCAGCCCGGTCTTCGGCAGAGAAGCCGCGAGCAGACCGGCCAGTAGCGTGGGCAGCACCACGAAGCAGCCTACCGCCAGCACCACCGCCAGCGCCACGGTGAGGAAGGCGTGGTGGGGCTCGAGCTTCTCTTCGCCGGCCGCCTCCGCGGAAATGAGCAGGCCGCGCACGCCCAGCGTCAGCGAGTCGATCATCGAGGCGACGCCCCGCAACAGGGGGAGCCGCCAGCCCCGCCAGCGCTCGCCGGGCGGCAGCGTCTCCTCGCGGTGGACGGCTATGGTGCCGTCGGGTTTTCGCACGGCCACCGCCATCGCGCGCGGGCCGCGCAGCATCACGCCCTCGATGACCGCCTGGCCCCCGTAGAAAGGCTGCTCGCTCACCGGGCACCTCCCCGAACGGCAAGGAGCCGGCGACGGGGCCGGCTCCACCCTCTATGCCGGTAGTGGGCTACTTCAGGCCGTACTTGCGCTTGAAGCGCTCGACGCGACCCGCGGTGTCCACGATGCGCTGCTGGCTGCCGGTGTAGAACGGATGGCAGCTGGAGCAGATCTCCACCCGGATGTTCTTGCGGGTCGAACCCACGCGGTACTGCGCTCCACAGGCGCAGGTGATGGTGGTCTCGTAGTAGGTGGGGTGGATGTTCTCCTTCATCGTCGTTGCGGCCAAAGTCGGCCTGTTCGACCGACCGCCTTCCCTCCCGTTCCTGCCATGCCATGTCGAGCCCTGAAAGTGCGCGTTAATTATAGCACGCGGCTCGGCAAGCGGCAAGCGAACGC